>NZ_JBSGZV010000027.1:0-131053 GCF_053611185.1 Streptomyces sp. NPDC054834
AGCTACCTCGCCGGCCTCCACCTCCGTGCCTCAATGATCTGGATCAACGACCTGCTGAAGGCAACTGGCTGATCACAACGTCACACAGGCCCTAGCAACGTGCTCCCGAAGGAGTCTGGTGTGCCGCTGCGTTGACTCGCTGGTCGATCCCGACGCCCGGCCGATCCGAAAGGGCAAGCCTCAGCACCCGACCCAGTTCGGCTATACCGCACTGGTGGCCGAGGACGAAGACGGCTTCGTCGTCGACCACCAGGTCCAGCGCGGGAACCCGCCCGACGCACCGCAGCTGGTGCCATCGGTGGAACGCGTCACCACGCTGACCGGCCGCCCACCGGGCAGGTCGTTGCCGACCGGGGCCGCTTCGGCACCGTTGCCAACGACAAGGCTCTGAGTGAACCGGCGTGCGGCGGATCGGCCTCCGACGCTCCGGGAAGCCCGGAAAGGCACGACGGGAGTACGAACACAGCCGCCCGCTCCGACGCATGCGCAACTGGAGAGTCGGCATCGAGGCCCGCATCAGCCACCTCAAACGCAGCTTCGGCTTCCGCCGAACCCGCCTCCGCGGCCTGACCGGCGCCCAGTCCTGGGCCGGACTCGGGATCTTCGCCTACAACCTCCACCGGATGACCGCCCTCAACCGGTGAGGTACACACCACCGGCAGGCCAGCGAGATACCGCCGGCCCTCAGCACAGCCCCGTCACCAGGCTGAACTCTTTTTCAGGGGCAAGTAGCCACCTAGCGGCCGTTACGGACTCAGCCGCCGCTCTTGCGTCGGAACGACCGCTGGTTTGCAGCCGGGCCGTGCGCGGCGCGGACCTTTGACGCGTCGGTGTTCGCAGCGAGTTCGGCGGCGTCCGCCTGCATACCGCGCTTGCGCGCCAGGGCCTCCCGAAACTTGCGCTTCAGGTCGTACTGACCGTCGTCGTCGGGCGACAGGGCAGGGCTCTCGACGTCAGCCGACTCCGAACCTTCTTGTGATGGAGACTCTGCGGCCATGTTGACCTCCTGGGTTCGGGCAGTGGAGATCACAGCTTGTCATGCCGGGCACCGCATGAGGCGTCCGAGGTCGGCATCACCAGCCGCCATTCGCTCGTGAGAGTTGGGGAACAGGCATTTTTGACCTGACCATCCCCCGTACAGGCGCGAAAGCCCGGCCTCTCCATTCGGAGATGCCGGGCTTCGGTGCAGGTGGTGCGCACTTCCTGAGGCGACCAGGTCCAAGGGGTGCACGAGGGCCTTCTCGACGTGAGCTTCGTACGGCTGCCGGTCGACCATCGCGGCCTGGAGCTGCGCCCGCTCTTCCGGGAGCCCCGCGTCGCCGTGCTGCCGGCGGACCACCGGCTGGCGCGCGAGGAGTCCATCGCTATCGCGGATCTGGCGCCCGAACGGCTACTGCAGGACCCCGACGCCGTCCCCGAGTGGCGTGACCTCCCCGAGCGGACCGGCGGCGAGGGGGCCGGGCCGCGGCCCTCGGCGTCAGGCTGGTGGCCTGCCGCATGCTGTGGGCGGGTGACGCCTGTGTCGGTCAAGCACCGACGTCGCGAATATCCGTTTGATTACTTTCGCCCACGCGGCCAACGCTGCGCTGGCGGCAGCGTGGGGTCAAGCGTGGAGGGGGTAGTGGTTGTACCAGCGCAGGTGAAATCCCGTGCTTCGAGTCCTGAGTAGGTGACTGACGCCTTTTGAAGAACTGGCCGGTGCCGGGGGGTGCGGCGCCGCCCGGCCGGGGCCCTCGACCGCCTCGGCCGTGAGGGTCGCGATCAGCGGATGCCAGGCGCGCGACCGTCGGGTCGTGCACCGGGCGCAGGTGGATTCGGGGGCTCCGGCTCCACGGTGACAGTTCGGCGGTGGCAGGTCAGTCCGGCGAGGTCGGGGGTGACGGCTGGTCGTCGGTCATCTGACGCAGACGTGCGGCAGTGTCCGGGTCCACGGGCGTGTAGATCACCACGCGCACATCGGGATGGTCCGAGGGTGCCAGGCGGTGTTGCTCGAGGCGCAAGGAGCCGACGACCGGGTGGTGGAAGACGCGCTCACGTGAGGTGAACACTTCGATGTCGCGGATGCTCCAGTCGGTGCGGAAAGCTTCGCTGGTCTTGAGGAGCCGCCCGATCAGATGGGCGTAGGGCGGTTCGCCCAGCCTGGGGCCGGACTCGGCCCTGAATTCGGCGAGGAGAAGGCGGCGGCTGACCTCCCAATCGGCGATCAGCTCGTGGAGATAGGGATCGGTGTACACAAGCCACAGCACATTGCGGTCCTGGGCCGGGACGGTCGCCACGTTGGGGTACAGGGCCCTATACGCTCTGTTCCACCCTGATATGCACCAGTCCGGTGCGATCGCGTAACAGGGGAAGTCCGCGAGCGCGTCGAGCAGCCGCTGGACGTGGGCCGGGGCCGGTAGCGGCGCAGCCGCAGGTCGAGGGGCGGAGTAGCCGGCCAGCGCGAGGATGTAGGTGTGTTCGGCGACAGACAGGCGGAGGGTGCTAGCGACCGCGTCGAGTACCTGCCGGGACGGCTTGATCTCCCGGCCCTGTTCGAGCCACGCGTACCAGGTGACGCTGACGCTGGAGAGAAAAGCGACCTCCTCACGGCGGAGCCCCGACGTTCTCCTTCCCCCGACCGGGGGCAGTCCGAGGTCGGCGCGCACGACCTCGCCCCGCCGCGCTTTGAGGAAGTCGGCCAGGTCCTGGCGCCGTCGTGCCTCGCCGTTCATGTATTCCAGGCTAGCGATTAGTGCCACTTCTAGTGGCGAGGCCGTCTTCCCCTCGAAGCGGTCCGGGGACACCATTGCGGCATGCCACGGCTGAGGTCACACGGCGTGAACCCACGGCATTCGGGACATGCGGCCGTGACCCTCTCAAGAGGCCGGCTTCTGCCAGAGGCCTGCGGAAAGCCGTTCGCCGAGGAGACAGCAGCTTCACCCATGAGGCCGGCTGCATCACCGAGTGCGACGCCGACCCCGTTTCCTGCCAGGCACCAATGCCCATGATGGGCGGCGGATAAATCACCGGCGCAAGGCCGTACCTCGCTCGGCCACCGGCGGGTGTCGATTTGGCCCCCGCAGCGGCTCCGGGCGCTGTGCCCACAAGGCCAACGGTGCCATCTGCGCCTCACGAACGCTCAACCGACATGACTCCTCAACTCCATCGCACCGCCCCGGCAGCCCCCCGCCTCAGCGTCGATGTCCGCCGGCACCCGATGCCGAAAGAGAACCAGCGATGAAAATCACCTACGCGCCACTCCAGGCAATCTCCGCACCCTCTGCTTCGGCAACAGAATCCCCCCGGGCGGATGGCCGCCGCATACAGCCGTCCGTCTCGGCAGCCGACGTCGGGATGCTCCTGCTGCGTGCCACGACCGGCCTGCTACTGGCCGCCCACGGCGCGCAAAAGCTCTTCGGCCTGTTCGGCGGCCCCGGGCTGAACGCCACCGGCAAAGGATTCGCTGCCCTGGGCTATCACCCCAGCGAGTTCTTCGCCGGCCTCGCCGGCGCCTCGGAACTCCTGGGAGGGCTCGGCCTGGCCGTCGGTCTACTGACCCCGCTGGCCGCCGCCGCCGTGGTCGGCGTGATGATCAATGCCATGGTGGTGACGTCGTCGCACGGCCTCTGGGCCACCAACGGTGGGTTCGAGTACCCGCTGTCCATCGCCGTGGTCGCAGTCGCCGTCGCCGCCATCGGCCCCGGCCGTCTGGCCCTGGACCGTCCCTTCCGCTGGCGCGACGGCGGAATGCTCCCGGCGGCCACAGCCTTGTGCCTGGGCGGTATCGGCGCGGCCATCATCCTTGCTCTCAAAGGGCATGTGATCTAGATGGATCGCCCCCATACCCCAGCCCGGTCGTTTCACTTGCGTCCTGTCCGGATGATGAGCGAAAAGCCGAAGGCGCCTTCCAGCGGCGCTGACCCGTCTCAGCGGAACGCGGCGATATTGCGGACGGCCCAGTCGGCGAACGGGCGCGGGGCACGGCCGAGGACCCGCTGGACGTCCGGGCTGACGCGCAGCTCGGCCGGGCTCGGGGCACCGAGGATGTCCAGGGTGTCCTCGGCGAGCTCCGCCGGCATGCTCCGGGCCATGGCGGCCTTGGCCTCGTCGCGGGTGAGGTCGTGAAACCGCACTGGCGAGCCCAGTGCGGCGGCGATGGCCTCCGCCTGCTGGCGCGGCGTGATCACCTCCGGGCCGGTCAGCTCGTACACGGCGCCGGTGTGCCGGTAATCCAGCAGGCAGGCCGCCGCGACCTCGGCGATATCCGCCGGGTCGATGATCGGCACCCCGACGTCGCCGAAGGGCGCGGCGACGACCCGCCGCACGCGGATGGACTCGGCCCACCACAGGGCGTTGGAGGCGAATCCGCCCGGCCGCAGGATGGCCCACTCCAGGCCGGACTCCCGCAGCACGTCCTCCACCGCGCGCATCGCGATCCGCGTCGTGCCGAAGGGCCTGGTCGCCACGCCCTGCGAGGAGAGCAGGACGACCCGGCGGATCCCGCTGACCGCGGCTTCGCCGATGATGTCGGCCGGGCCGGCTCCGGCGGCGTGCATGTCGCCGGACAGCAGCAGGAACAGCGCCTTCGCCCCGGCCAGCGCGGGCTCAAGGCCGGCCGGCTCGGCCAGGTCGGCCGCCACGTGGCGGACGCCATCCGCCACCTCCGCCGCGTGCCGCGACACCGCGGTCACCTGCTGGCCCGCCTCGGCCAGCGCCCGCGTCAACGGCCGTCCCACATTCCCGGTAGCCCCGGTCACGACGATCATGATCAGCTCCTTGTCCGATGTCCTCTGTGGCCTTCACGCTAGGAGTCGGGCTGACTATTGGTAAGGACATACCTTTGGGTAAGCTCAACACATGGCGGGAAGCGCGCAGTTCATACCGGCCGAGGCGGGGAAGAGGTATGAGGTGTTTCACACCGACTGCCCCGCGCGCGATGTGGTCGACCATGTGACCAGCAGATGGGGCGTCTGGGTGTTGATCTCCTTGCGGAGCAACGCCCTCCGGTTCTACGAGCTGCGCGAGAGCATCCAGGGCATCAGCGAGAAGATGCTCGCCCAGACCCTGCGCGCGCTGGTCCAAGACGGCCTGGTCTGGCGGGAGGTCGAGCCGACGACGCCGCCCCAGGTCACCTACGGGTTGACGGAATTCGGTCGGGACGTCGGCGAGCCGCTGGAGGAGCTGTTCGATCGGATCACACAGCGGCTGTCACCACGCAACGCGGGATAGGCACTGTTCTCGTATAGCTACGGCGAGGCTCTGGACGACCAAGTCGGCTTGGGCCGCCTTGACGGCCTCCGGGTACGCCTCCCGCTTCGCGTGCTCGGTGAGCGCCCGGTAGATGCTCGCGACCGACGGGGCGTGTACCTTGCGCTTGCCGGTGGGGAAGATCAGGTCGCAACCACGATCATGGCTCCGCTCATGACCGACCGGACTCGCTCGGCTCAAGCGCAAGGGTCTGGCCAACCGCCGCGAGCAGTTCGAGCGGCAACTCCTTATCCCCCTGTCCAATGGCGAGCCCGAGCCAGCGACCGGGATCCCGGTGCGGCCACGCCTGCATGCTTCCAGTCAGCTGGCTCAGGCAGTTGATCGGCTCGGACACCGCCTCCCCCTCGAGGCCGGCCCGCAGATACGGCAACAGGTCAATGACGAGCGGCTCGCCCCAGCGTGCCGTAAGGGCTGCGATCAGGGCGTCCAGGTAGGCACGCAGGTCTGCGTCAGCCTCACGCGCCGCCTGGCCGTCATCGTCACCCCAGAACTCCTGACTGGCCCGCAGGATGCGCACACGATGCTCAGGGCCACCGCACCCGGTGTCGTCATGGAAGTTCGCCTCCGGGAAAGGCTGTGCGAGCAGCTCGTCGATCAAGGAGAGGTACTCCTCAAGGGCCGCACTCGAAAAAGATCCGGACTCAGCGGTCGTCATGAGCGCAGGCTATGGGACTGTTCCGACAAGCAACCCCTGGCCTTGCGCACCGAACCGTGATCGCCCGGACAGCTCCTAAGCGACCGTGAGTACGATCTTGCCCTGGATGTGCCCTCGGGCGGCGCGTTCGTGCGCGGCCCGGGCATCCGCGAGCGCAAACACGCTGTCGATCGCGACGCGGACCGTGCCCGCGTCGAGCAGGCGTCCCAGTTCGGCGAGCTGCGCGCCGTTCGAGCGGACCTGTGCGCTCGAGACCGTGACGCCCAGCTTCGCGGTCTCTTCTTCGTCGAGTTGGCCAGGGAACACCGGGAAGAGGGAGCCGCCACGCTTGAGCGTGCGCAGGAAGCGGCTGCTGTCGGGGCCACCGACGGTGTCGAGAACGAGGTCGACGTCGTGCACGAGTTCCTCGGGACGACTCTTGGTGTAGTCGATGAACTGATCGGCGCCGAGCTCGCTCAGGAACGATTCATGCGCGCCCGATGCCACCGCGATGGCACGTGCGCCCTTCCACTTCGCCAGCTGTAGCGCGAAGTGCCCCACGCCGCCCGCGGCGCCGTTGATGAGCACCGTCGTGTCGGCGTCGAGTGCCGTCGGGCGATGCCGTGCCTCCTGGAAGGGCGAGGGGTGATCGTGTCCGAGCTCGATCAGGAACTGCCACGCGGTGAGCCCGGCCATGGGCGCCCCGGCGGCGTGCACGTGGTCGATGCCGGCCGGCTTGCGTGCGAGGTCCGACGCAGGCGCGGCCACGTACTCGGCGTATGCACTGCCGTCGAAGCTGGGAAAACGCAGAAGACCGAAGACTTCGTCACCTACGGCGAGGCCGTCCACGTCCGCGGCGACGGCCTCGACGACGCCCGACACGTCCGTACCCGGAATCACCGGCAGGCTGACCGTCGATTCCGTCTCCCCGGGCATCCTGGTCAGCCCGCCGCGGAGGTACCAGTCCGGAGGATTGATGCCGGCCGCGTGAACGCGAACGAGTACCTCGCCCGGCCCCGGCTCGGGAATCGGCACCTCGTCGTAACGCAGAACTTCAGGGCCACCGTGCTCATGGAGCCGGACCGCCCTCATCGTGTGTGTCGGCATCGTTTTCTCCTGCCCGCGCTGCGGGATACGCTTAATCGGATCAGCGATCCACATAAGTGGACCACTGATCCGAATATATGGACCACCGATCCGGATAGTCAAGAGGGACAGATGCGAGCCGACGCCAGGAAGAACCGCGACCACCTGCTCGCAGTAGCGGGCACCGCCATCACCGAGCAAGGCGTCGACGTGTCACTGCGCGACATCGCGCGCAGGGCCGACGTCGGGCTCGCGACGCTGCTGCGGCACTTCCCGACGCGCGAGGCGCTGCTCGATGCCCTGCTCCGCACGAGCTTCGACGAACTGACGGCAAAGGCAGGCGAGCTCGAGACGTCGAGCTCGCCCGAAGACGCTCTCGTTTCGTGGCTACGCGACTGCGTCGCGTGGACAACCGAGTATCGGGGCGTGACCGTGCTGATGGCAGCCGCCATCGAGGACACCGAATCCGCACTGCACGCTTCGTGCGTCACCCTGCGCGCAGCCGGTGCGCGGCTCCTCACCCGTGCCCAGGCCGCGGGCATGGCGCGGAGCGATATCGATGGCGCCGATTTGTTTGCGCTGGTAGCCATGCTCGCCTGGCTCGGCGATCAACCCTCACTCGTGCCACGCGCCGATCGCCTCTTCGAGGTTGTCGCGAGCGCGATTCTGACAACTGCAAGGAGCAGCGATACCGAGGAGGAACGTCGCCCGCGGGCCTGCAGATGAAACCGTCTCGCTCGCGGACCAGCGAAACTCGGCCGCGCGCTCGGCAGTAACGATTCGACGCCGAGTTCGCCAAGGCGGTAAGGGCACCGGCATCGAGCCGCGCTCCCCGGAAGCGGACCGCGACCGCCGCGAAGCGGGTGACGAAGGCGGCGGCGCGCAAGCTGCTTGACGATCTACAGGAGTCGACCGTTCACCTGCGGTGACGCCCCACGGGCGTGAAAATCGGTACAGGGGCTGTCCGCCGACGCCGCTTGATGTTCGGGCTGTGAGCCCCGGATGCTGCCGCCTGCCCTCCCGGACATCGATTTTCCGATCAGCTTCAGAACTGATCACGCTCGGCCGGAGGCCCCGGCCGAGCGTTTGTCCTGGCGACTGGCCCCTTCGTGGTGGCCGGGCCTACTCGCGGGCGGCGAGTGCGTGAGCGGGTGGCGTGCGCAGGGCCTGTCGGGTGGGGAGTTCGATGGTGACGAAGGCCGTGCAGACGACGGCGAGCGCGAGCGCGGGCAGCAGCCATACCGGGCCTGCGGGCCAAGGCCGGTGGAGGAAGCCGACGCCCAGGAGGGCCAGGGGGACGGCGGACAGCAGCAGGCCCGTGGCGAGGGCCGCGGCGCCGATCAGCGCGGCTTCGCGGCGCATCATGGCGAGGATCTGGCGCGGTGTGGTGCCGTTCAGGCGGAGGGCGGCTATCTCGTTGCGGCGCTGGGCGGTGGCGGCGACCAGCTTGTTGGCGATGCTGAGGAGCAGGTAGCCGAGGAGTACGACGATGGTGGCCAGGTTGATCCAGACCTCGGGCGGGGCATCGCTCAGGTCGTCGCCGGAGCCGGTGTCGGCCGCTTCGAGGGCGAGGCCGGGGCGGGACGCGGCGAGGGCGGCGAGGCCCTGCCGGGACGCGGCGGTGTCGTCGGTGCGGATGAGGATGCTCTGGTCGAGTCCGGCGGTGGTGTGCCCCGTGGCGAGGTCGTGGGAGATGACGAGCGGGCCGAAGCCGAGGCCGCGGTCGTAGACGGCGACGACCTTCGGGGTGACACGGGTGCCGTCGCCGAGGACCAACGTCACCCGGTGCCCCAGACGCGCACCCCGGGTCCGGGCGGCGTCGCCGCTGACGGCGACGGTGTCGCCGGTGAGGCGGGCCAGGCTGCCGTCGCGTACGTCCAGGTCGAGGACGGCCGGTGCGTCCGGGGTCAGGATCATCGCCGTACTGGAGTCGACCTCGTCGTCGCCGAACTGCTTGTACGGCCACACGACGGTGGTGGTGCCGACCGGGGCCGCCGCCCGTACGCCTGAGGTGTTCCGTACGGCGGTGAGCGCGTCGTCGGGCAGTCCGCCGAGGCCCGGTGCGCTCAGGCGCTGCTGGGCGAGGGTGCCGGCGCGGATGTCCTGGGCGGTGGCGGTCAGCACCGTCGTCTGGGTGAGGGTGTAGGTCAGGACGAACACGACCGCCATGGCGAGGGCGCTGACGACACCGGCGAACCGCAGGGCGTAACCGCGGATGTTGGCCACGGCCAGCCAGGTGGGGGCGGAGACGCCGGGCGGCAGGCGTCGCGCCGCCGTGTTGCCGACGCCCCGGACCAGGGCGGGGCCGGCCAGCGCCAGGCCGATCGCTCCGACGATGCCGCCGAAGGACGTGGCCGTCGCGCCGAGGACCGTCCGGCTCAGCAGCGGCAGGATCGAGAGGGTCGTCGCCGCGGCGATCGCCAGCAGGCCGATGCGGGTGCGGACTTTCGACGGAGCGCGGGGCTCACTGCGCGATTCGGCGACCGCCTCGGTGGCCGGCAGTCGGGAGGTGCGCCATGCGGCGCCGCGGGCCGACGCCTGGACGGCGGCGGCCAGCAGCAGGGCCGTGGCGATCGCGGGAAGCGGGCTGATGCTCAGCGGCAGGGTCTCCGGGAGAACCCCGCGCTCGACCAGCTGCCGCCGGAACTGCCCGGCCAGCAGGTAGCCGAGCGCGACGCCCGGTACGAGTGCCACGGCCGCGATGACCGTGGCCTGGGAGGCGGCAAGTCGCCGTATCTGCCGGGGCGTTGCACCGACGGCCCGCATCAGCGCGAGGTCACGTCGTTGCCCGGCGATCGACACGGCCAGAGCGCTCGCCATGACGAACCCGATGATCATCAGGACGACGCCGGCCAGTGAGCCGGCGAGCAGGACCAGCAGGGACCTGGCCGATCCCGCGCCGGGCGACGCGGCGTCTCCCCGGTCCGCGCCGGTCGTCACCGTCAGGCCGGTGCCCCGCACCTGTTCACGGGCCGCGGTGGCCACCGCGTCGGCGGCACCGGGTGCGGTGCGCAGGCCGATCAGGTCCACGGTCCCGGCGCGGACACCGCCGGCGCGGCCGGACAGTCCCGCGGCCCTCGCATCGGCGAAGAGAATTCCGGCTCCGGGTGCGTCGACCACCCCCGAGAGGCGGTAGACGGCAGCCGGGCGGCCGGCCGCGACGACCTTGACCTGGTCGCCCACCCGGACCCCTGCGGCGGTGGCTGTGGCGCCGTCGACGGCGATCTCGTCCGAACCGCCCGGCCCGCTGCCCACGACCCGCGGGTCCTTCAGCAGCTTCGTCGAGGACCAGCCGTGTCCGGCCGTACGGGGATCCTCGGTCGGGACGACGCGGCCCCGGCCGTCGAGGAGCGCGGCGGGGAAGCTGATGTCGCCGGCCGCCGCGGTGACGCCCCGCAGCCCTGCCAGCCGGCCGACCAGGCGGGCCGGGACCGTACCGCGTTCCGGGAGTGCGATCGGCAGGTCGCCGCTCGGGTGGAAGTTCTGGTCGGCACAGACCACGACGTCCGTACCGGCGAGCCGTCCGGCCGGCGGATGGGAGCGGAGCCCGGACTCGGCCAGGACCCCGGTGCCGGTGATCAGTGCCGCACCGCCGAGCACCGCGCACGCCACCGCCAGCAGCGCGGTGATCCGGTGCCCGGCCATGCGGATCGCGAGACGCAGCATGATCTAGTCCTCCCCCAGCGCGACGAGACGGCCCGCCAGTTGGGGGGCGGTGGGCGCGTCCAGGGTCTCCACCACCCGGCCGTCGGCCATCACCAGCGCCTGGTGGGCCTGGGCCGCGGCGGCCGGGTCGTGGGTGACCATCACCACCGTCTGGCGCAGTTCGTCGACGAGTTCGCGCAGCAGGTTCAGCACTTCGTGGGCGCTGCGCAGGTCCAGCGCGCCGGTCGGCTCGTCGGCGAACACGACGGCCGGTCTGGCCACCAACGCCCGTACGATGGCGGCCCGTTGCTGCTGGCCGCCGGAGAGTTCGGCCGGGCGGTGCGTGAGCCGGCCGGCCAGCCCGACCCGGTCGACCAGCGCCTCCAGCCAGTCCCGGTCGGGGGCCCGCCCCGCCAGGCGCAGCGGCAGCGTGATGTTGTCGGCGATGCTGAGCGAAGGGATCAGGTTGTAGGACTGGAAGACGAAGCCGATGCGCTCGCGGCGCAGTTCGGTGCGGCGGGTCTCGTTCAGGCCGCCGATCTCGTGGCCGTCGATGGAGATGCTCCCCTCGGTCGGGGAGTCGAGGCCGGCGGCGCAGTGCATCAACGTGCTCTTCCCGGATCCGGACGGCCCCATCACGGCCAGGAAGGTGCCGTGTGCCACGGTCAACGACACGTCGTCGAGGGCTCGTACGCCCCCCGGATACGTCTTGCCGACGTGCGCCAGCGCGATCGCGGGCGGGTGGACCGGCCCCGTGACGTGGGGGGAGCGGTCGGCTTCCGCGGTGCGGGCCCTCATCGCCGGCCCCGCAGACGCTGAGTGACGAGCGCCCCCACGCAGAGCGCGGTGACCGCGCCGCAGGCGAGGTGGACATGCGTCGCGGCGCCGGTGTACGAGGCCGCCATGTTGCCGGCCACGCTGATCACCAGCACCAGCCAGAGGGTCGCCCTTGCCAGGTCCGCCCCGGTGATGCCGGGCGGTCGGGCGCTGTCCGTGTCGGTCGTGAGGCGGTAGGGGTCCGTGGTCGTCATCGTGTGCTCCTTCGGCGCATCGCTGTCAGTCACCGAAGCTACGGACCGTGACCCTCGTCTCCGAGCCCGCCAGCCGCCCGGTTCGGGGTACAGCAGGCTGTACTTCCGGGCTCCTGATGCTGACGGCGAACTGGCCGACCCCATAGGGTCGTTCGCGAAGGAGGGGGCGATGTGACCACGACCCGGCACGACGACGTCACCACCGGCCGGAAGGCTGCCGGCGCGCGACCCGGCATCCGGGACACCGTCGTCCGCGCCGCCGGTGCCACCGTCGCCGCGCTCGAACAGCTCGCCGGCGGACTCGGTACCGCGCTGCTCGCGCTGATCGTCCTGCTCTGGCTGACGGTCGCTGCGGTCACCGCCCCGCTCGGCGTCGGGTTGCTGATGGCGCCCGCCGTCCTGCGCGCGCTGCACTCGCTGGCCGAGCGCGAGCGCGACCGTCTCGGCCGCTGGGGGCCCGAGATCGTGGGCCCGGGTCCGGCACCGACGCGGCTGCGGCTCGCCGTCGTCGACGCCGCCACCCGGCGGGAGCTGTGCTGGCTGGCGGCTCACGCGACGCTGGGGCTCCTGCTGGGCCTGATCGGCGTCCTGCTGCCCCTGCTCGCCCTGCGCGACTTCACGTTCCCGGCGTACTGGCCGCTGATTCCGAAGGACGCGGACAGTACGTCGGTGGGGTTCGGGCCCGCCCAATCCTGGGCGGACGCCCTCGCCGTCGCGCTGCTCGGCCTGGGCTGGATCGCGATCATCGTGGGACTCACGCCCGGGATGGCGCGGTTGCAGGCGCGGCCGGGACGGCGGCTGCTCTCCGCCGGCCCCGACGCGGACCTGTCCCTGCGCGTCGCCGAGCTCACCGCCACCCGGGCCGCCGCGCTGGACGCCCACGCCACCGAACTGCGCCGGATCGAGCGCTCGTTGCACGACGGCACCCAGAACCGGCTCGTCACCGTCACCGTGCTGCTCGGCGCCGCCCGCCGCATGGTGGCCCGGGACCCGGTCGGCGCCGACGAACTCCTCGAACGCGCGCAGGGCGCCGCCGAACAGGCCCTGGCCGAGCTGCGCATGGTCTCGCGCAGCATCCTGCCCCCGGTCCTGGCCGACCGCGGTCTCGAAGGCGCCCTCTCCGGACTCGCCGTGAACTGCGCGGTGCCCTGCCGGATCGACGTCGACGCGCCGGAGCGGTGTGCCGCCTCCGTCGAGGCGACCGCCTACTTCGTGGTCGCCGAGGCGCTGACCAACATCGCCAAGCACAGCGGCGCCGAGCACGCCACCGTCACCGTCCGCAGCCGCGCCGGACGACTGCACCTGACCATCACCGACGACGGCCGCGGCGGCGCTGGGGGCACCTCCCAGGCCTTCGGCCCTGGGAGAGAGGACGGTGGCTCCGGACTCGCCGGTATCCGCGGCCGGGTCGCGGCGCACGACGGCACCCTCTCCCTGGCCAGCCCGCCCGGCGGCCCGACAACCCTCGAGGTGGAACTTCCCTGTGGAGCGTGACATGCGGATCGTGATCGCGGAGGACGACCCGTTGCTGCGCGAAGGGCTGGCCCTGCTGCTGCGCGCGGAATCGCTCGACGTGGTGGCCACCGCCGGCACACCCGACGGCATCCTGGACGCCATCGACGAGCACAAGCCGGACGTCGCCATCCTCGACGTACGGATGCCGCCGACCCACACCGACGAGGGCATCGTCGCGGCCGTCGAGGCCAGGCGCCGCCGGCCCGGTCTGGCGGTCCTCGTCCTGTCCGCGTACGTCGAGCAGTCCTTCGCCACCGAACTCCTCGGCGGCGGCGTGGGCGGCCTCGGCTACCTGCTCAAGGAACGGGTCGGCCGGGTGGAGGAGTTCCTGAGCGCACTGCACCGCGTCGCGGCCGGCGGCACCGCCATCGACCCCGAGGTCGTCGCCCAGTTGTTCACCCGCACCCGCCAGGACACCCGCCTGGAGCGCCTCAGCCCCCGCGAACGCGAGGTCCTCACCCTCATGGCCGAGGGCCTCGGCAACAGCGCCATCGCCGCCCGCCTCGTTGTCACCGAGGGCGCCGTCCACAAGCACATCCGCAGCATCTTCGCCAAGCTCGACCTGTCCCCCGCCGACCAGGTGGACCGGCGGGTGGCCGCGGTTCTGCGTTACCTGGAGGACGTACGGCGGCGGAGTTGACGTTCTCGGGGTACAGCTGGCTGTACCCCGCTGTGGGCGTAAGTGCCCCCACCGGTCTGGCAGTTGGCGTGATCGTCCGGAGCGGGGCCGGATTCCTAGGTTGGTGACCGCACCGCACAGAGCGGTGCAAACGCCGACCCGCAAGGAGCACACCCCATGAGGATCACCGCCTCGGCCCTCGTCGCAGCGATCGCCGCGTCCGTACTCACGATCCCTACGGCGACAGCCGCGACGCCTGCGACCAAGTCCCCGCAGAGCAGCCTGCAGGACAAGGTGAACGCGATCATGGCGACCGGGACCGTCGGTGTCCTCGCCCGGTCGACCGGCCCGGGCGGGCAGCGCCGCCACGCCGGCGCCGGCCTCGCCGACACCGCCACGGGCGAGTCCGCACGCACCGGCGACCGTTTCCGGATCGCCAGCGCCAGCAAGACCTATGTCGCCACGGTGGTGCTGCAACTCGTCGGCGAGGGGCGGCTGTCGCTGGACGACACCCTGGAGGACTGGCTGCCGGGCGTGGTGTCCGGCAACGGAAACGACGGCAGCGAGATCACCGTGCGGCAGCTGCTCCAGCACACCAGCGGGCTGTTCAACTACACGGCGGACTTCCCCGCACTCGCCGACGTGGCCGGCTTCCAGGCGGACCGGTACAAGACCTGGACGGACGAGCAGCTGGTGGCCATCGCGCTGCGGCACGCGCCTGACTTCGCGCCCGGCGCCAAGTGGGAGTACTCCAACACCAATTACATCCTCGCCGGAATGATCATCAAGAAGGCCACCGGGCACAGCTGGCAGCAGGAGGTGACCCGGCGCATCATCAAGCCGCTCGGCCTGCGCCACACCCTCGCCCCGACCACGGACACCCGTATCCCCGGCCGGCATTTGCACGGCTACTCGAACTTCGGCGGGTCCGGCACGACGATCGACGTCACCGAGTTCAACCCGTCCGCGGCGGGCGCGGCGGGCGCCATGATCAGCACGACTGCCGACATGACCCGCTTCTACTCCGCGCTCCTGGGCGGCCGTCTGCTGCGTCCGGCGGAGCTGGCCGCGATGAAGACGACCGTACGCACCCCGGACCTGGACGTCGTGTGGCCCGGTGCGAGCTACGGCCTGGGCCTGATGCGGATCCCGCTGTCCTGCGGCGGCTCCTACTACAGCCACGCCGGCGATTTCCCCGGATACAGCACCCGCGACGGCATCAGCCCCGACGGCCGACGCGTCGTCGTCATGGAGACGACCGGCGACGGCGCGTCCGACCTCTCCACCGAGCAGGCCCAGAACAGGCTGATCGACCAGGAACTCTGCGCCCCTGGCCGCCAGTGACAGCGAAGACTTCCCCGTGCGCGCGGCTCAGCCCCGCCTGACCGTGCGCACCGCGGCTTCGGTCAGCGTCGCCGCCGTGCGTACGGCGCTGTTGACGGCATCATCGGGGCCAAGGCCGCACAGGTCGGTGAGGGTGAAGAGGGCTTCGGCGCTGACGACCACGGCCAAGTCCCGCTTGAGCTGGGAGAAGGCTGCGGGATCCGTCGCACCCAGCGTTCCCTCCAGAGGAGCGAGCGCATGGTCGATCAGCCCGAAACGGACACCGGGTCTCGCACTCGCCGTCTCGGGGTGAGTGATGGTCGCCGCGATCATGGCGCGTACCGCGCCCTGGCGCAGGAGTATGCCGCGCAACAGGAACTCGCAGGCGAAGGCGACTCGTTCGGCGGGGTCGGCGGAGTCCGCGACCGGCGCGAGTGCCTCGGCGGGGGGCGGCCAGACACCGGCCAGGGCCTCGCTGATCAGCGAGGGGAGGTCGGGGAAGTAGCGGTAGGCGGTGGCCTCGGAGACCAGGGCGGCGCGCGCGATCGCGGGCATGGTCACGTCGCCGCCCGAGGCGATGAGTTCGCGGGCGGCTTCGACGATCGCCGTACGCGTGCGCCTCTTCTGGTTGCTGCGGCCGGTGTCGGTCTGCGTCGTCGCCACCGGTACGTCCCCTTTCGTGTCCGTCCATCCGTCGTCAGCTTATCACTGGTTGCTCTCGTCGTGAGAGTCCACTTGCATAACGACACTGCGCCCTCTAACCTCCGTCGTGAGAGCTGACTCTCACGAAGGAGATGGCGATGACCGAGGTTTCCGTGGTCGGCCCGGACGACGGCGAGACGATCCGTCTGGGGCCGGCGCAGATCCGCATCCTTGAGGACGGCAGTACCACCGGGCACCGTCTCGGGATCGGCGAGATCACCCTCGCCCCGCACACCGAAGGGCCCCCGCAGCACCGGCACGCCCAGCACGACGAGGGCTTCTACGTGGTCTCCGGCACCGTGCACTTCACCGTCGGCGAGACGACCCACGTCGCACCGGCGGGCACGCTCGCGATGATCCCGCCGGGCGCCCCGCACACCTTCGCCAACCTCGGCGACGAGCCCGCGGTGATGCTCAACACCTTCACCCCCGACCTGTACGTGCAGTACTTCCGCGACCTGAGGGACATGGTCGCCGGCGGTCAGGAGCTGACCCCGCAGGCGACGGTCGAGGTGATGAGCCGGTACGCCACCGTTCCGGCCACCGACTACGCGTAACGGCTCAGATCACCAACCCGCACACGCCGGCAACCGATCCAGTAACCGATTCGGAGAACTCCATGACCAGCACCGCCCGCACCATCACCGTCACCCTCGACTCCGGCGACCTCGACCTCAGCATCACCGTCGACGAGCGGGGCGAGGGCCACCCCTTCCTGCTCCTGCACGGCGGTGGCGGCCCGCAGACCGTCGCGGGGTTCGCCGGGTTCCTCTCCGGGCAGCGGCCGGCCCGCGTCATCACCCCCGTCCACCCCGGCTTCAGCGGCACCGCCCGGCCCGACTGGCTGACCGACGTACCCACCCTCGCCCAGGTCTACGTGCGGCTGCTGGACGAACTCGGCCTGAGCGACGTCACTGTCGTCGGCAACTCCATCGGCGGCTGGATCGCCGCCGAGATGGCCCTGCTCGGCAGCGACCGGATCAGCAGCGTCGTCCTCGTCAACGCCGCCGGCATCCACGTCCCCGGCCACCCGGTCGCCGATCCCTTCACCCTGACGCCCGCCGAACTGTCCGCTCTCTCCTTCCACGACGTCGAGAGGTTCCGCATCGACCCCAGCACGTTCTCCGACGAGCAGCGCGCGGCGGCGGTCGCCAACCGGGCCGCACTGCAGATCTATTCGGGCCCGCACGCGATGGCCGACCCCACCCTGCGCGAGCGCCTTTCCAAGGTCACGCACCCGGTCCTCGTCGCGTGGGGCGAGAGCGACCAGGTCACCGACACCGCGTACGGACGCGCGTACGCCGACGCCATCCCCGGCGCCCGGTTCGAACTCCTCCGCCGTACCGGCCACATGCCCCAGATCGAGACCCCCGAGCAACTCCTCCCGGTGGTCTGGGACTTCGCCGACACCCACGCCACCAACCAGCCCAACGACTGAGCAGGGAAGACCACATGCCCGTCTCCGGACACGGAAGGCGCGTTCCCGTCCTGGTCGTGTGCTGCCTGAGCGTGCTGCTGGTGAGTCTCGATGTCACCGTCCTCAACATCGCCCTGCCCTCGATGCAGCGGGACCTGAACTCCTCGGTCTCCGGCCTGCAGTGGACCCTCGACGCGTACACCCTCGTGCTGGCCTCGCTGCTGACGCTGGCCGGTGCCACCGCCGACCGCGTCGGACGCCGGCGGATCTTCCAGCTCGGTCTCGTGCTGTTCACCGCCGGGTCCGGGCTGTGCAGCCTGGCGCCCACGACGGGGTGGCTGGTGGTCTTCCGTACGGTGCAGGCGGTGGGCGGCAGCATGCTCACCCCCGTCGCCATGGCGATCCTCGCCAACACCTTCACCGAACCCCGGGACCGGGCACGGGCCATCGGCGTATGGGGCGGGGTCGTCGGCCTCAGCATGGCGGCCGGGCCGGTCCTCGGCGGCGTACTGGTGGAGTCGGCCGGGTGGCGGTCGGTGTTCTGGCTGAACGTGCCGATCGGGCTGGCCGCGCTGACGCTCTCCGCACTGTACGTCCCGGAGTCCCGCGCGCCGCGGGCCCGACGGGCCGACCCGGTCGGCCAGTTGCTGGTGATCGTCCTGCTCGGCACGCTGACGTACGCCATCATCGAGGCGCCCGGCGAGGGCTGGACCGCGCCGCCGATCGTGGCCTGCCTGATCGTCGCGGCGGGCACGCTGGCCGCCTTCGTACCGTACGAGAACCGGCGCGCCGAACCGCTGATCGAACCGCGGCTCTTCCGCAGCGCACCCTTCAGCGGGGCCACCGCGACAGCGGTCCTCGCCTTCGGCGCGCTCGGCGGCTTCCTGTTCGCCAACACCCTCTACCTGCAACGGGTGGTGGGACTGAGCGCCCTGGGCGCGGGGCTGCACCTGCTGCCGATGGCGGTACTGTCCCTGGTGTGCCCGCCGCTGTCCGGGCGGATCGTCGCCAGCCGCGGTCCGCGGATTCCGCTGCTGCTCGCGGGGGCCGGCATCGCCGCCAGCGGTGCACTGGCCGTAGCCGTCACCCGCTCCGACCACCCGTCCGACACCCTGCTGTACGTCACCTACGCCCTGTTCGGTCTCGGCTTCGGCTTCGTCAACGCCCCGATCACCTACACGGCGGTGTCCGGCATGCCGCGCGCCCAGGCCGGGGTCGCCGCCGCGGTCGCCGCCACCAGCCGGCAGCTCGGCTCCTCACTCGGCATCGCGGTGATCGGCGCCGCGATCACCTCCGGAGCCCGCCCGGCCGCCTGGTGGATCATCGCCGGCTGCGGAGGGGCCATCGTGATCCTCGGCGCCGGGACCTCCGGCCGCTGGGCCGTCGCCTCCGCCGAACGCGTCGCCGCCCGCCTCACACCCGACCCGCCACGCGCCACGGCGGACACCTCCGGATGACCGCTAGCCCCCTGGTGCGCGATCGTCGTGCGTTGGGCTCAGCCGAGCGCGACGTCGGGGGACTGTGACTCGGCGGCGTCCAGTGCGGTCCGTGTGGCGTCTTCGAGTTCGATCGTTCCGGCCGCGATGTTCGCCTCCCCGCGCTGGACTGGCGTAGACGCCCCTGGACGGTCTCTGCAACCTGTGCCATGTGGTACCGCACACGCAGGCGACACCCACAAGGCGTCGCCCTTCCAGCTGCCCTCGGTCCCTCCCGTGCACACGAAGCCACGGGACAGGAAAGATCCGGACCATACGCGGACCAACCAAGCCGCAAAGGCACCTCTTACATCATCACTGCAGTTCAGGGTCTCGCAAGCGCTGTACCACCAGCAGACGAAGAATCTGCTGGGGCGAACGCGCAGCACGCGCAGGGGCAGCGCCTTGCACCCCGAACTGCGCGTCCCGGACGGCGCTCGTTTCCACCACTTTCGAGCCCCTGAACCGCCCTTCCTTGAGCCGGCATGGCGGCCGCACGCATAGCCAACCCGCGAACTATGTTGCCCCACCACATGTGCCCCTGACGTGCGTCTTCCTACCGTGTGCCGACACGTACCCGTCCCCACCGCACACGAGGAAGTGGCGCACATGGCATCAGAGACCACCGCTCCCCCACCGCCCGCCAGCCTCCCCCGGATCGTCGCCGCCGGCCTCATAGGTACCACCATCGAGTGGTACGACTTCTTCCTGTACGGCTCGGCCGCCGCGCTGGTGTTCAACAAGCTGTTCTTCCCGGACTCCGATCCGCTCGTCGGGACGCTGCTGTCGTTCCTGACGTACGCGGTGGGATTCGCGGCCCGGCCGCTGGGGGCCCTCGTGTTCGGGCACTACGGTGACCGGCTCGGGCGTAAGAGGCTGCTGGTGCTGAGCCTGCTGATGATGGGTGGGGCGACGTTCGCGATCGGGTTGCTGCCGACGCACGCGAGTGTCGGGGCCGCCGCGCCCGTGTTGCTGACCGCGCTGCGGCTGGTGCAGGGTTTCGCGCTCGGTGGTGAGTGGGGCGGGGCCGTGCTGCTGGTGTCCGAGCACGGGGACGCGCGGCGGCGCGGGTTCTGGGCGTCGTGGCCGCAAACCGGTGCGCCGGCCGGGCAGTTGCTGGCGACCGGTGTGCTGTCGCTGCTCACCGCCGTCCTGTCGGACGACGCCTTCGGCAGCTGGGGCTGGCGGATTCCGTTCCTGCTGTCCGGGGTGCTGGTCGTGATCGGGTTGTGGATCCGGCTGTCCGTCGACGAATCGCCCGTCTTCCGGGAGGCGCTGGAGCGGGCCGAGGCGCGCAGGGCGGCCCGCGGGGACGATGCCGAGAAGCCGCCGCTGGTGTCCGTGCTGCGGCACCACTGGCGCGACATTCTCGTGGCGATGGGCGCGCGCATGGCGGAGAACATCAGCTACTACGTCATCACGGCGTTCATCCTCGTCTACGCCACCACGTCGGCCGGCGTCTCCAAGCAGACGGCGCTGAACGCCGTGCTCATCGGCTCCGCCGTGCACTTCGCCGTCATCCCGGCCTGGGGCGCGCTGTCCGACCGCGTCGGTCGCCGGCCCGTCTATCTGCTGGGCGCGGCCGGGGTCGGCCTTTGGATGTTCCCGTTCTTCTCGCTGGTGGACACGGGAACGTTCGGCAACCTCGTCCTCGCCGTGACCGTCGGGCTGGTGCTGCACGGCGCCATGTACGCGCCGCAGGCCGCGTTCTTCGCCGAGATGTTCGCGACCCGGATGCGCTACTCCGGCGCCTCCATCGGCGCCCAGTTCGCCTCCGTCGCCGCCGGCGCGCCCGCGCCGCTCATCGCCACGGCCCTGCTGGCGTACTACGACAGTTCGACCCCGATCGCCTTGTACGTGATCGCGGCGGCGCTGGTGACGCTGGTCGCCGTGGGCGCGGCCAGGGAGACGCGGCACCGGGATCTCTCGGAGGTGGGGGACGAGGTCGGCACCGAGGCCGTCACGAGCCGGGCGGCCGGCGCGCGCACCGTCTGATCGGCTTCCGGTAAGCCCCGACCGGCCCCCGTACGGCTCTCCGTACGGGGGTCAGTGCCCTGCCGGTGCCGCGAACCGGTGCAGGCGCAGGGCCAGTTGTATCTCCAGGGCCCGAGCGGGGTCCTGCCAGTCGTCGCCGAGGAGGCGGCCGACCCGCTCCAGTCGCTGGGCCACCGTGTTCACGTGGACGTGCAGTTCGTCCTTGGTGCGCGCCGGGCTCATGCCGCAGGCGAAGTACGCGTCGAGGGTGCGCAGCAGCTCCGTACCGCGGCGCTCGTCGTACGCCACCACCGGGCCGATGGTGCGCTCGACGAAGCCGGTGACGTCCCGTTCGCCCGCGAGGAGCAGTCCGAGGAAACCGAAGTCCTCGGCGGCGGCGCCGCCTCCCGAGCGGCCGAGGAGGCGCAGTGTGTCGAGGCAGCGGCGGCTCTCGGCATAGGCGGCGGTCACCTGGTCGGGGTGTGCGGCGAGGTCGGCGACCGGGGCGGAGGCACCGACGGTGACCGGTTCATGGACGGCCGTGCCGAGCTGGTGGGCGGTGCGGCGGGCCAGGTCCGTGGCGGTGTCGCCGGGGGCGAGGGGCAGCAGCAGGACGGTGCCGCCGTCGCGGGCCGCGGCGAGGCCCTGCCGGGTCGCGGCGAGGTGGAACGCGGCGGCCCACAGGCGGCGGCGGGCGTCGGCCTCCTGGTCGGCGTCGGCGGCCGGGCCGTCGAGGCGAGCGGCCAGGACGACGTGGGTGGCGTCGAGGTCGGCGTGCAGCCGGGAGGCGCGGTCGCGCAGCAGGCGGGGGTCGCGGTCGCGGGCGTCGAGGAGGTCGTCGAGGAGTTCACCGCGGACGCGCTGTTCGGCCTCGGCGGCGGAGCGGCGGGCGAGCAGCAGCAGCGAGGTGACCATCGCGGCGCGTTCCAGGGTGCGCTGGTCGACGGGGTCGAGGCCGGGGTGGCCGTACAGGACGAGCGCACCGAGGAGTTCGTCCCCGGCGGCGACCGCGGCGATCCAGTCGTCGCCGTGCCGGACGGCGTGTCCTTCGGCGCGGGAGGCCTCCAGGGCCTGTGCCGGTGCCGTCAGGGCCTCGGCGAACTCGACCCTGCCGTCCAGGACCTGGGAGACCGCGGCGGCCACGTCATGAACCCCGCCGCCGCGCAGGACGAGTTCGGCGAGCCGGTCATGGACGTCCGAGGCGCGTTCGATGACCGCGCTGCGGTCCCGGATGATCTCGTTGGCCCGTTCCAGTCCGGCGAGGGCGCCGCGGGTCTCGGTGAGCAGGTTGGCGGTGTCGATCGCGGCGGCGGCGAGGGCGGCGAAGGAGCCGAGCAGTGCGATCTGCTCGCGCTCGAAGACCCGCGCCCGTCGGTCCGCGGCGAACAGCACGCCGATGACGTGCGGGCCGAGCATCAGCGGCACCCCGAGGATGGCGACCAGGCCCTCGTCGCGCACGCCCGCGTCGATGGTGTGCGTGTGCTGGAAGCGCTCGTCGTGGAAGTAGTCCTCGGTGACGTACGGCCGGGCGGTCTGGGCGACGAGTCCGCCGAGGCCCTCTCCCATGCCCAGCCGCAACTGCTGGAAGCGGGCCGCGACCGAGCCCTCGGTCACGCGCATGTAGGTGTCGCCCCTCGCCGGGTCGTTGAGGCTGAGGTAGGCGATGTCCGTGCCGAGCAGTGAGCGGGCGCGCTGCACGATCGCCCGGAGGACGGCGTCCAGGTCCCTCAGGCCCGCCAGGTCGTGCGCGGTCTCGAAGAGCGCGGACAGCTCCGCCTCGCGCCTGCGTCGTCCTTCCAGTTCCGCCCGGACCCGCAGTGCGAGGACCTTCGCCTCCTCCAGCGCGGCGATCCGGTCGGCCGGACGGCCTTCGGCGCGGGCGAGCAGCACGGGCTGCTCGTACGCGTCCACCGAGGCGCCGCGGGACAGCAGTTCGAGGAAGGGCGCTTCCGTGCCCCCGTCGGGCGGGGCGGCGGCAGCGGCCGACGCCCCGGCGGCGGTGGCGGGGCGCTCGGCGGACTGCACGTGATCGCGGGACATGCTCACAGGATTCCGTATCGTCCGGCCGTCCCGTCGGGCCTGTGGAAAACTTCCCCGCCCGGGGACGCCGGGCCGTTCAGTGGGCCGTCCAGCCACCGTCGAGCACCAGTGAGGTGCCGGTGACGAAGGACGCCTGCGGGCTGCACAGGTACGCCACGGCCTCGGCGACCTCGTCCGGTTCGATGAGCCGCTTGACGGCGC
The DNA here is from genome assembly GCF_053611185.1 of Streptomyces sp. NPDC054834. Lineage (NCBI taxonomy): Bacteria > Bacillati > Actinomycetota > Actinomycetes > Kitasatosporales > Streptomycetaceae > Streptomyces > Streptomyces sp. NPDC054834. Next base: position 22,910 of record NZ_JBSGZV010000027.1, read on the forward strand.
TGTCCTGGAGGAGCACTTCGGACAACACGCGCTCTTCAGGGATGCCGTGCGCCTGTGCCTGGTCGGCGAGCTGCTTCTCGACCAGCGGCGTGCGCACGTAGGCGGGGTTCACACAGTTCGAGGTGACGCCGTGGGGCGCGCCTTCCAGGGCGGCCGTCTTGGACAGTCCTTCCAGGCCGTGTTTGGCGGCCACATACGCCGACTTGTAGACGGAGGCGCGCAGTCCGTGGACGGAGGACACGTTGACGATCCGGCCCCATCCCTGCCCGTACATGTGCGGCAGGGCACCGCGGATGAGGCGGAACGGCGCCTCCAGCATCACGGTCAGGACGGTGTGGAAGACGTCGGGCGGGAACTCCTCGATGGGCCGTACCAGTTGCAGCCCGGCGTTGTTGACCAGCACGTCGGTGCCGGCGGCGGCGTGTTCGGCGGCGTCCAGATCGGTGAGATCCAGTACCTGCGCTTCGACGGTGCCCGCCAGGTCCCGGGCTTGCTCGGCCAGCGCGTCCAGGCCCGCCGCGTCCCGGTCGACGGCTCTCACCTTCGCCCCGGCGGCCGCCAGCCGCAGGGCGCAGGCGCGGCCGATGCCGCCGGCGGCGCCGGTGACGATGGCGGTGCGGCCGCCGAGGTCGAGGGAGAGGGCGTGGGGGCCGGGCGGGACGCTGGGCGAGGTCATGCTCACCACCCTAGGCAGCGTCCAGCCACCACCACATATGGGCCGGACACATACTTCAGTGGGGAGTGGTGGAGTCGGATCCCATGGGGTCGAACCAGGTGGGTGCGTCGGACATGGCCTGCTTGACCCGGAACACCGCGAATTCGTTGAGCTCCGGCAGGGCGTCCACCTCGAACCAGCCCACCTCGAGGGACTCGTCGTCGTTCACCCGTGCCTGGCCGCCGACGGCCCGGCAGCGGAAGGTGATGTCCATGAACTGGCAGACGTCGCCGTTGTCGTAGGTGACGGGATCCAGCGCCTGGACGAGGACCACCCGCTCGACGACGCAGTGCACCGCCGTCTCCTCGTGGACCTCCCGTACGGCGCAGACCGCCGGCTGCTCACCGGGCTCCGGGATGCCGCCGATCACCGACCATCTGCGGGTGTCGGACCGGCGGCCCAGCAGCACGCGGCCCTCGTCGTCGAAGACGATGGCGGTGACTCCGGGGAGCCACAGCAACTGGTGTCCCGCGGAACCGCGGATCGTACGGATGAAGTCAGGGGTTGCCATGGACCGACCCTAACGGGCCGGTCCGGTCACTCCGGCGAACTCGGCAGGGCGCACGACCGGCGTACGGCTACGCGTCGGCAGCGCGCCGACCGCGCAGGCCGGACCCGATCGCCCAGCCGAGTCCGCCCGCGGCGACGAGCACCAGGGCGATCTCGGGCAGGATGCCCAGCCGGGTGGCGGGCGTCTCGGAGCTGCGCAGCGGCACCTTCTGGACCAGGTAGGCGGGCACGAACATGCCGGTCTTCTGGGTGATCTTCCCGTCGGGCATGATGATCGCGCTGACGCCGCTGGTGACCGGCACGGTCACGGTCCGGCTGTGCTCGACGGCACGGATGCGGGACATCGCGAGTTGCTGGTAGGTCATCTCGCTGCGGTCGAAGGTCGCGTTGTTGCTCGGCACGGAGATCATCTGCGCGCCGTCGGTGACCTCGGACCGCACGGCCCAGTCGAAGGCGGCCTCGTAGCAGGTGACGAGGCCGACCTTGGCTCCGTCGAGGTCGAACACGCCGGGCTTGGTGCCGCGGCTGAAGTCCTGGCGGACCATGGTGGTCCAGTTCTTGTTGATGGCCCCGAGCAGGGACCGCAGCGGGAGGTACTCGCCGAACGGCTGGATCTGCCGCTTGTCGTACGTCTGCGTGGGGCCCTTGGCCGGGTCCCACAGGATCTGCTCGTTGTACAGCTTGCCGTCGCGCTCGACGACGCCACCGACCGAGATGGGCACGCCGACGGCCCTGGCCGCCTCGTCGATGACGATGGCCGCGTCGGCGTTGGCGAAGGGGTCGATGTCGGAGGAGTTCTCGGGCCACAGGACGAAGTCCGGCTTGGGCACCTTGCCGGCCTTGATGTCGGCGGCCAGCTTCCTGGTCTCGCGCGCGTGGTAGTCGAGCACGGCGCGCCGCTGGGCGTTGAACTCCAGACCGGAGCGCGGCACGTTGCCCTGTATGACCGCGACGGTCGCGGTGCCGTTCTCGGCCTTGTCGCTCACCAGCGGCCGGGCGGCGACCGCTCCCGCGACGGGAACGGCGACGCTCAGCAGGGCGGCGGCAGCGGCCCCGCGCCGCACCGCCCGGGTGCGGCGCCCCTCGACGACCAGGCGCCCGGCCTCGTACAGCCCGAAGCCGCACAGCGCGACCGCGAAACCGAGCACCGGGGTGCCGCCCACGGCGGCGAGCGGCAGGAAGACGCCGTCCGCCTGCCCGAACGCGATCTTGCCCCAGGGGAAACCGCGGAAGGGCACGCGCGCGCGTACCGCCTCGCCCGCTATCCATACGGCGGCCGCCCAGACCGGCCAGGCGGGCAGCTTGGAGACGGCGGCCACGCCGACGCCGACCAGCGCGACGAAGACCGCCTCGATGGCGACCAGCGCGAGCCAGGGTCCGGGGCCGACCTCCACGCCGGTCCACACCAGCAGCGGCAGCAGGAAGCCCAGCCCGAAGAGGTAGCCCAGGCCGAGGGCGGCCTTCCAGCTGCGGTCGCGCAGGACCCAGGCGAACCCGGCGAAAGCGGGCAGCGCCAGCCACCACACGGTGCGCGGCGGGAAGCTGAGGTACAGCCCTACTCCGCAGAGCGCGGCGGTGGCGGCCGGGATCAGTCGGGCCAGCCGGTTGCCGAGCCCGGTGGGCGGGGTCCGCGGGTGCAGCTGGTCGGACTGGTCCACGGAAGTTGCGGTGACGGTCACTCCGGGAGTGTACGGCGGGCGACGTTGGCCTTGGCAGGACGGTCCGGAGGGCGGCATGAGGGCGACATGCAACACTCCTGCGGTCAGGAACCGCATCTTTCCTGCGCAACTCGTCCACAAAACGGTCATCAACCGTTACGGTGTGCCCCAGCTTCTGTCGTGCGGTCGGCCAGGGCCCGGGCGGCGGGGACTGCCACAGGTCGGGGGACCGGGTACGGGGAGCGGCGGGGTGGGATCCACACGGACGGCGTCCGCGGTGCACGCGGAGCCGGACAGCGACAGACGAAACGTTTCTGACGCGATGGGCGTCATCGTGCTCGGAGGCTGCGCCGGCTGGTCCCTGATCAGCGCGGCGGCGCACGACGGCCGCCCGGAAGGCGTCCTCCTCGCGGTGCTCGCGGTGGCCGCCGGCTACGCCTCGGGCCGGATCTCCGGCTCGCTGCTGCCGGTCGCGGCGCCCTGCGCGGGAGCACTGGCCGGGCTCGGGCTGGCGGTGGCCCTGCCGCACCTCGACGCGGGACCCCAGGTCACCACTCCGCTCGGGCACGCCGGTGCCTGCGCCGCGCTGCTCACCCTCGCCGCCGGAGCCGCCTGTTGCGCGGCCTGGGCCACGTCGGCTCCGGCACTGCGGTTCGCCCTGCGGCTCCTGGCCGCCGGGATCGCGGTGACCGCGGCCGTCATGGGCTCGGCCGCCGGCTGCGCCATCGGCGGCGCCGTCCTGCTGTGCTCGCTCGCCGCCGGCCGGATGCGCCCGCGCGGCCTCGGCATCGCGGGCCTGGCCCTGGCCGCGGCGCTGGTGACCGGCACGGCCTGGGCGGTGGCCGGGAACATCCTGACGGCCGGGCTCACCACGTCCCTCGAGAGCCGGCTCGCTCCGCGCCGCATCCAGCTGTGGCACGACGCACTGCGCCTGGCCCACCGGGAGCCGGCTCTGGGCGTGGGTCCCGGCCGGTTCGGCGAGCTGAGCTCCACCGCGTCCCAGGCGCTGTGGCCCGACGGCAAGCCGCACTCGGCGCCGTTGCAGCAGGCCGCGGAGCAGGGGCTCGTCGGCGTGCTGCTCCTGGCCGCGGCGTTCTGCTGGGTCCTGTACGCCCTGTGGCACTCGCCCCGCTCCACGCCGGTCGCGCTCACCGCGGGCGCGGCCCTGACCGGGCTCGCCGCGATCGCCGCGGTGGGCGACGCGCTGAGCTTCACCACGGTGTCGGCGGGCGCCGGACTGCTGGCCGGGCTGGCCACGGCCCGGCCGCTCACGCCCGACGGTCCGGAGGGCGACGGGGACACTCCCGTACGGGGCACCCGACTACGCTGAGGCGGCCGCCTCAGTGGGCCGTGCCCTGTGTGACCGTGCGCAGCCGTTCGCGGATGACGCGCACCGCCGACTCCGCGTTGTCCACCGTGATCGTGAACGTATGGCCGTCCCACAGCCGCAGCACGATGCCCTCGCCCCGGCGCACGACGACCGCGGTGCCCTTCTCGGGCCGCCAGCGATAACCCCAGCCGCCCCAGTGGCGCGGGGTGACGTGCGGATCGAAATCGGCGCCCGCCACATGGGAGAGGGGGATGCGGCGGCGCGGTACGCCGACGTGGCCGCAGCGCACCTCGAGGCACTCCTGGTCCACCTTCAGGGCGACGTGCACGAACGCGAGAGTGCCGAAGAGGACCAGCAGACCTGCCGCGATGCACCCGACGACGGACATCACCAGCGGGGCGATGCCGGACGTCCAGGCGGAGTCGACGGCCAGCTCGATGCCGAGGGCCACGCAGGCCGCACCGGCCAGCGCCAGCAGCCACTGGACGCGGTTCGTGGCGCGTCCGGTCCACACGTCGGCGTGGGGCGCGCTCTCGTCGTGGATGTGGTGCCTCATGACTATGAGACTACTCAGGTTTCGCTGCGCGGGTACCGCGTCGCGGAGGGTGATGGTGCCGGGCGGCGCGGCCCGCCCCGGCTCAGCGGGCCGCAGTGGCGGCCGCGAGCAGCCGGCCTTCCTCGTAGCTCAGCGCGGTGTCGGGCAGTTCGGCCTCCCGGCCGCTGAGCAGCGCCGTGAGAGAGCCGCCGGCGGGCGCGTCGGGAGCGGGCAGCTCACCTATCCGGCGTAGTGCCTGCGCCACGACCGCTCCGGCGGTGCCGTGCAGGATGAGCGGGGCGCGGCCTGGCTTCTGCACGGCCGCACGGATGCGACCGGCGACGAGTTCGTAGTTGGTGCAGCCCAGGACCAGGGTCGTGATGTCGTCGGGGGTGCGTGCCGCGGCAGCGGCGACCGCGGCGTCGATCGCCGCGTCGTCGGCATGGTGCACGGCGTCGGCGAGCCCCGGGCAGGGCACCTCGGCGACGTCCACGCCCGCCGCGAACTCCTCGATCAGCCCGCGCTGGTAGGGACTGCCGGTGGTGGCGGGCGTCGCCCAGATCGCGACGGGCCCGCCGCCCGCGGCGGCGGGCTTGATCGCCGGGACCGTGCCGATGACGGGAATGCCGGGCTCCAGGTGTGCCCGCAGCTGGGGCAGGGAGTGCACGGACGCGGTGTTGCACGCGACGATCAGCACGTCGGGGCGGTACGCGGCGGCGGCCGTGGCGACGGCCAGGGCGCGTTCGGTGATGTCCTCCGGGGTGCGCGGCCCCCAGGGCATGCCGTCCGGGTCCCAGGAGAGCACGAGATCGGCGTCCGGCCGCAGACGGCGTACCGCGGCAGCGGCGGGAAGCAGTCCGATTCCTGAGTCCATGAGCGCGATCTTCACCCGGCCACGATAGACGATGCGCCCTTGACGGCCGTTCCGGTGGGGAAGACTGCGCGCGTGATCGCCATCGTGTGGACCGCCTCCGCATCCCTCGCCGCATGGCTGTGGCTACTGCTGTGCCAGGGCTTCTTCTGGCGCACGGACGTCCGGCTGCCGCCCCGCCGGGACCCCGAGACGTGGCCCTCGGTCTGTGTCGTCGTTCCGGCCCGGGACGAGGCCGCCGTCCTGCCCGCGAGCCTGCCGTCGCTGCTGGCGCAGGACTATCCGGGGCGGGCGGAGGTCTTCCTCGTCGACGACGGCAGTACGGACGGCACCGGTGAGCTGGCCCGCGAGCTGTCGCGGCGCCACGGCGGCCTGCCGCTCACCGTGGACTCCCCCGGTGAGCCACCCGCTGGCTGGACCGGCAAGCTGTGGGCCGTCCGCCACGGCATCGCCCTGGCACGCGCGCGTGACCCCGAATACCTGCTGCTGACGGACGCGGACATCGCGCACGCGCCGGACAGTCTGCGGGAGCTGGTCGCGGCGGCGCGCACCGGCGGCTTCGACGTCGTCTCCCAGATGGCCCGGCTTCGGGTGGAGAGCCTGTGGGAGCGGCTGGTGGTACCGGCGTTCGTCTACTTCTTCGCGCAGCTGTATCCGTTCCGCCGGGTCGCTCTGCGCGGGGCGCGCACGGCGGCCGCGGCGGGCGGCTGCGTCCTGCTGCGCGCGGAGACGGCCGAGCGGGCACGGATCCCGGACGCCATCCGGCACGCGGTCATCGACGACGTGGCACTCGCGCGCGCGGTGAAGGAGGGCGGCGGTCACATCTGGCTGGGCCTGGCCGACCGGGTGGACAGCGTGCGCCCCTATCCGCGGCTGCACGACCTGTGGCGGATGGTCTCGCGCAGCGCCTACGCGCAACTGCGGCACAACCCGCTGCTGCTGCTCGGTACGGTCGCCGGGCTCGTCCTGGTCTATCTGGTGCCGCCCGCGGCCGTGCCGGCGGGCGCGGCCGCCGGCAGTACGGCCGCCGTGGTCACCGGAGCGGCGGCATGGCTGGTGATGACGGTGACGTACGTCCCGATGCTCCGCTACTACCGGCAGCCGCTGTGGCTCGCTCCGCTGCTCCCGTTCACCGCTCTCCTGTACCTCCTCATGACGGTCGATTCCGCGGTGCAGCACTACCGGGGGCGCGGGGCGGCCTGGAAGGGCCGTACGTACGCCCGGCCGGACGCCGTGCCGGACGAGGGCTGACTCCGGCCGGGGCCGCTACTTCCGGCCGGGGGTCCAGTTCATGCCCCACCCGTAGGCGCGGTCGACCGTCCGCTGCGGGCTCACCCCGTACTCCGGCACGAGGTAGCGCACCTCGCGCCGGACGATCAGGTCGCCGCCGGTGTTGGTGATCAGGGCGAGCGCGCACACGGTCGACGGGACCGTGCACTCGTCGAGCGAGAAGTCGATCGCGGCGCCGTGCTGGGGCTGGAGGGTGACCGTGGCGTGCAGGTCGGCGAAGGAGTCGGCGCCCTCGTAGACGGTGACGAAGACGAGGACGCGCCGGAAGTCGCGCTGGTGGTCGAGGTTGATGGTGAGGTTCTCGCCGCTCGCGACGGCGCCGGTGCGGTCGTCGCCGTCGAGGTGGATGTACGGCGGCCGGTGCAGCGACCCGAAGGCGTTGCCGAGGGCCTGTACGACTCCCTTGCGGCCGTCGGTGAGTTCGTACAGGGCGCACAGGTCGAGGTCGAGGTCCGCCGCCCCGCGTCGTCGGCCCCGGCCGGCGGACGGTTTGCGCGTCTGCCAGTTGAGGTTGACCCGCATGGCGCCGGACGTGCCGCCCTGCTTGGCCAGGGACACGGTGGGGGCGGCCTTGGTGAGTGTCACCTTGGTGAGGCGCACGGGCGCGGAGGCGGGGACCTGAGGCGGTGGCGTGGTGACCGGCGCGGTGACGGGCGGGCTGGTGGGCATCGGCGGGGCGGGGGGAGGCGCCACGTGGCGAGGCGGGGCGGGGGCGGCGGGTGGGGCGGCCGGAACAGCACGTGGGGTCGGAGCGGCGGGCGGGATCGGAGCGGCGAGCGGGGCCGGTGCCGGAGGCGCGGCCGGTGCCGAGGGACGTGCGGTCGCGTGCGGCGCCGGCTGCTGCGGCTCGTCCACCGTGATGCCGAAGTCGGTGGCCAGGCCCTCCAGTCCGGTGCTGTAACCCTGGCCCACGGCACGGAACTTCCAGGCGCCCTGGCGCCGGTAGAGCTCCCCGAGGACGAAGGCCGTCTCGACGGTCGCGCCCGGGCTGTCGAAGCGAGCGACCACGGTGTCCTGGGCGGCGTCCCTGACCTCGATGTACAGGCCGGGCACCTGGCCGAACGTGCCGCCGTCCGCGGAGGCGGCGAGGACAACCCGCTCGATCACGCCCTCCACACGCGCGAGGTCCACGAAAAGCGTGTCGGTCACCCGCTCTCCGGCGTTCCGCTTGCCCTCGTGCCGGACCGCGCCGGAGGAATGCGCGGGCTGGTTGTAGAAGACGAAGTCCCCGTCGGAGCGAACCTTTCCGGACTCCAGAAGCAACGCCGAGGCGTCCGCGTCGGGGACGCCGGGTCCGGGGCGCCAGCCCAATTCGACACGCAGGGCCGTCGTGGGCACCGGCGTATTTGATCCTTTCGACATTGTCATGTCCGCCCCCATCACGGGTCACCGCCGGGTCACACCCGGTCCGTCCTCGTCATCCCTGACTCATGCCTGGCTCTCGCCTGGCTCATCCCTACCCGGACAACCTATTCGCGTGGCCGGCGAACGCCCATGAAGGGCACAGGAAGATCGCGGCCAACCCTCGGTAACCCGCCCGGAACTCGGCCTTTACAAGATCGAGGCCTTGAGTGACGTCCATTTTTGCCAAGTTCGCTCGGATTGGGGATGCCCCGTCACCGCCGACACGGAAAACAACCCTCTTATCGGTCTCCCCAACCAGCACACTGTGGGCTTAACTTATGTGCCATGACCTCCCCCCGCTCCACTTATGGTGGCGGCTACTACTCCGCCTCCTTCCCGGACACCCCGATCTACGACTCGCTCGTGGCCGAGCGGGGTACCCCGCAGATCGCCCCGATCCGGGTCCCCGCCGCATACGACTCGGGCAGCCACCTGCCCGCGCTGCCGTCGGCACTGCCCGCGCTCCCGTCGGGCCCCTCCCAGCAGGTCCCCGTCTACGGCTATCCGCAGGCGCAGCAGCCGGCCCCGCTTCAACAGGCACCCACGGCCTACATCCCGCAGCAGGCCACCGCGCCGCGCGGCTACCCCGGCCCGCAGCCGCAGCAGCCCCGGCCCATGGCGCAGGGCACCGGCTACGAGGCGATGCGCCCCGCGGCCCCGCGGCCCGCGCCTCCGTACCAGGAGCCGTACAACAACCAGCAGTACCGCGGCTACTGACCGGCTTCCCCGGTTGTCGCCGCCACCTGGCACGATGACGTCATGGGGAACGCCGAACTGCAGTCGATCCACGTCCATCCGGTCAAGGCGCTCCGGGGCTTCTCGCCCCGGCAAGCCGTGGTGGAGCCCTGGGGGCTGGCCGGAGACCGGCGCTGGGCACTGATCGACGACGGGGGAAAGGTCGTCACCCAGCGCGAACAGCCGCGCCTCGCACTGGCCGCTGCCGAACTCGTGTCCGGCGGCGGTATCCGTCTGTCCGCACCCGGCCGGGCGCCGCTCACGGTCCCCGTGCCACGGCCGGTGGGCACGGTCACGATGGAGATCTTCGGCACCAAGGTGGAGGCCGTCCCGGCCGAGGAGGCCGCGGCCGCCTGGTGCACCGGCCATCTGGGCACCTCCGTCCGCCTCGTCCACATGGACCACCCGGCCACCCGCCGCCCGGTGGATCCGGACTACGCGCTTCCCGGCGAGACGGTGAGCTTCGCCGACGGCTTTCCGCTGCTGGTCACCACCATGGGCTCTCTCGACGCCCTGAACTCCCTCCTCGCGCAGGGCGACCACGCCCACGAAGGGCCGCTGCCCATGAACCGCTTCCGGCCGAATCTGGTCGTGGCGGGCACGGAGGCCTGGGCCGAGGACGACTGGTCGCGCATCTCCGTCGGTGAGGTGGTCTTCCGGGTCGCCAAGGTCTGCGGGCGGTGCGTCGTGACCACGACCGACCAGGAGACCGCCGAACGCGGCCGGGAACCCCTGCGCACCCTGGCGCGCCACCGCCGCTTCGGCAGCCGACTGGTCTTCGGGCAGAACCTGGTGCCCGAGTCCCCCGGCACGGTCCGGGTGGGCGACCCGGTGCGGATCCTCGCGTAGCGCTCCGGGGTCCGGGCTCGTCCGGTCGGGGACAGCGCCCGTGATACGGCTCCGAGATCGCGCCGCCGGCCGGGAACCGGAGGGCCGTGGCCGGTCGTTGGCAGGGCGTGAGAAGTTCATGAGAGGTCCCGGTCGCGGTCAGGGGTGATTTCGCTCTCTCTTCGACCGGACCCGGGCGTGAACGGCTCCGGCGGGGGTTATCACGGAGCGGGAAGGGGGGTGCGGGACGGTGCGGGCAATCGGCGGACTCTGGCGCTGGCGGAACAATCCGCTGCGCCGCACGACCGATCTGGTCGAGGCATGGCTGGCCCTCGTGGCCCTGCTGCTGATAGTGGTGGCCGCCCCCGTGATCGGCGCACTGGTCGGCGCCGTGGCCCAGGACTCCCTCCAGCGGTCGGTCCGGGCCCAGCACGACTCCCGTCACCTGGTGACGGCCACGGTGACGCGCAAGCTGGACCCCGCCCCGCTGGACCCCGAGCCCGACACCACGGCGCACGACACCCGCACCCGAGTCCTGGCCGCCTGGACCGCCCCCGACGGCAGCCGGCAGCACGACACGGTCCTGATACCCCTCAAGTCCCCGCACCCCGGTGACCACTTCCGGCTCTGGACCGACCTGCACGGGCACATGGCCGCCCGCCCCCTGGACTCGGCGACGGCCACCACCCACGCCGTGCTCGCCGGGTTCGGCGCGGCGATGCTGGCCGCGGGCGCGGTCGAGGGCGGCAGACGCCTGGTCGTCTGGCGTATGGTCCGCCGCCGGTACGCGCGTTGGGACCAGGCCTGGGACCGGGCGGGCCCGGACTGGGGCAAGGCCGGCACCGGCAGCTGACGGCCTTACGGCTCTGGTCAACCCACCGCCCGCACGCACGCTACGGTGGTCCGGCCGAACCCTTCGGCATCAACCCGCGTGCGAGCGAGCCGCAGGGGCGCGCCCCGAAGGCGAACAAGCCTGCAATACGACGATGTGGGGGCACAGCAACGCCATGGCACAGGGCACGGTCCAGGTGACGCACACCGGCACGTCGCGGTGGCGGCGCCGCACGGGTGAGTACGCTTCGCTCGCCGCCGCTCTGGAGGCCGCGGCCGACGGTGACGTCCTCACCGTCGCCCCGGGTACGTACCGGGAGAACCTCGTCGTCCAGCGGGCGGTGACGCTGCGTGGCCCCGAGGGCTCGCCCGGTTCCGTGCGCATCGCGCCCCCGGACGGGGTGCCATTGACGGTGCGCGCCTCGGCGGTGGTGCGGGACCTGCACGTCGAGGGCCAGGACGCGGCCTCTCCCGCCCTGCTCGTCGAGGAGGGCACACCGGAGCTGATGGACGTGCGGGTCGTCACCCGGTCCGCCTCGGGCATCGAGGTCCGCGGCGGCGCCCGTCCGACCGTGCGCCGCTGCACCGTCGACAATCCGGCCGGCGTCGGCATCGCCGTACTGGACGGCGGGGGCGGGGTGTTCGAGGAGTGCGAGGTGGTCGCGGCCGGCCAGTCCGGTGTGGCGGTCAGCGGCGGCGGGCACCCCCGGCTGGAGCGCTGCCGGGTGCACCACTCGTCGGGCCCGGGTCTGACCGTGACCGGAGACAACTCCGCGCTGGAGGCGGTGGGGTGCGAGGTGTACGAGGTCCGGGGGTCCGGGGTGCAGGTCACGGCGCGGGCCACCGCGCACCTGACCGACTGCGATGTGCACCGCACCACTGCGGACGGCGTCACACTCGACACGGACGCGGTGCTCACGCTCGCCGACTGCCGTATCCACGACATCCCGGAGAACGCGGTCGACCTGCGCTCCCGCTCGGTCCTGACCCTGACCCGGACGACGGTGCGTCAGTTCGGGCGCAACGGCCTGTCGGTGTGGGACCCGGGCACCCGCGTGGACGCCAACCAGTGCGAGATCTTCGACAGTACGGGCGACTATCCGGCGGTGTGGGTGAGCGACGGCGCCACCGCGGTGCTCGACTCCTGCCGGGTGCACGACGTGCCGGACGCGCTGTTCGTGCTGGACCGCGGCTCGCGCGCGGACGTGGTCGACAGCGATCTCACCCAGGTACGCAACACGGCCGTGTCGGTGAGCGACGGGGCGACCGCCCAGCTCGACGACTGCCGGATCCGGGAGGCGGCGACCGGCGCCTGGTTCCGTGACCACGGCAGCGGCGGCACGCTCAGCAACTGCACCGTGGACGGCACCCAGACGGGTGTGATCGTCACCAAGGGCGCCGACCCCGTCATCGAGCGGTGCACGGTCGACTCCCCCGCGGAGGCGGGTTTCTACGTGTCGGCGGGCGGCCGGGGCAGTTTCCTCGGCTGCCGGGTGACGGGCAGCGGCGGTTACGGCTTCCACGTCATCGACGGCTGCCGTACGACCTTGCGGAAGTGCCGCACGGAGCGGTGTGCGCGCGGCGGCTACGAGTTCGCGGACGCGGGTCCGGACGCCGCGCCCGGCAGCGGTCCGGTCGTGGAGGACTGCACGAGCGACGAGAGCGGCGGTCCGAGGCTGTCCGCGGCGCGCGAGACGGCCATGCAGACGGCGAGCCAGTCCCCCGGCCTGCTGGGCCTGATCCCCGACCAGCGGGCCGACGCCCCGCAGACCCCGGCCGCTGCCCCCGTCGCACCGGAGCAGGCGTCCCGGACGTCCAAGGACGTGCTCGGTGAACTGGACGCGCTGGTCGGCCTGGAGAGCGTCAAGCGGGAGGTCCGCGCCCTCACCGACATGATCGAGGTGGGCCGGCGCCGGCAGCGGGCGGGCCTGAAGGCCGCGTCCGTCAAGCGGCACCTGGTCTTCACCGGCTCCCCCGGCACCGGCAAGACCACGGTCGCCCGCCTCTACGGCGAGATCCTCGCCTCCCTCGGGGTGCTGGACAAGGGACATCTCGTCGAGGTGTCCCGTGTCGACCTGGTCGGCGAGCACATCGGATCCACCGCGATCCGCACCCAGGAGGCCTTCGAACGGGCGCGCGGCGGTGTGCTGTTCATCGACGAGGCGTACGCGCTGTCGCCCGAGGACGCCGGCCGTGACTTCGGCAAGGAGGCCATCGACACTCTGGTGAAGCTTATGGAGGACCACCGGGACGCGGTGGTGGTGATCGTCGCGGGCTACACGGCGGAGATGAAGCGGTTCCTGTCCGTCAACCCCGGTGTGGCCTCCCGCTTCTCCCGGACCATCACCTTCGGCGACTACGGCCCCGAGGAGCTGCTGCGGATCGTGCAGCAGCAGGCGGACGAGCACGAGTACCGGCTGGCCCCGGGCGCGTCGGAGGCCCTGCTGAAGTACTTCACGGCCATTCCCAAGGGCCCCGCGTTCGGCAACGGCCGTACGGCGCGCCAGACCTTCGAGGCCATGGTCGAGCGGCACGCGAGCCGGGTCGCGCAGCTCGCCGAGCCGACCACCGACGACCTGACCCTGCTCTACGCCGAGGACCTGCCCGAGCTGCCCTGAGGTCCGCCGTGCACGTGCCGCGGGCCCGGCAGATCGGGGCGCAGCCGGGCCAGCAGACGTGCCCGCTCCTCGGCGAACACCGGGTCGGCCTGGTAGTCGGAGTGGCCGAGCAGGGGCGCGGGCAGCGGATGCTCGGCGGTGCGGCCGTACGCCAGCGGGTCCTCGAGCGGGGTGTGGTCCACCACCGGGCCGCAGTCGCCGGGCAGGCGGATCGGGCCGCCGATGGGGTCGGTGAGCCGGTAGAGGTTGCGCCAGCAGGCGACCTCCCGGTGCAGCGAGGCGAGCGCGGCCGGGCCGAAGTGGGCCGGGAACCAGCGGCCGTACAGACGTTCGAGCGGGGAGCCGTACGTCAGCAGGGCGACCCGGCCGCGCACGGCGGGTGTGAGCTGCCAGGCCGCGGCGGCCGCGAGCACGCTGCCCTGGGAGTGCCCGGACAGCACCAGGCGCCCGCCGGTGCGCCGCGTCCAGGTGGCCATCCGCCAGGTGAGGTCCGGTACGGCGCGCTCGGCGTAACAGGGTGGCGCGAAGGGGTGCGCGGCGCGCGGCCAGAAGGTGCCCACGTCCCACAGGATGCCGATGGTGCGCCGGGCCGAAGCGTCCTTGTAGGCGCGCCGGCCCCAGGTGACGAACAGTATGAAGCCGATGCCGACCAGCCAGGAGCCCAGTGCCTGCGAGGTCTCGGCGGCGCCCCGGACGACGTCGTAGGTCCGCCCGGCGGCCTCGCCGGGGGTCCGGCCGGTCAGCCGGGCGCCGGCCAGGGCCCCGGCGCCGAGCAACAGGGTGGCGGCGGAGAGGACGCCGACGACCAGGGGTCCGCGGTCGGTGAGGGCGGCCATGGCGCGGGTGCGGGCGATACGGCGGGTGCGCGCCCGGTCCTCGGGTTCTCCCCGGTGCTCGCGCTCGACCCGGCTCCGCTCGGCGCGGGCGAGCCGGTGGGTGCGCCGGGCCAGCCGGGCGGCCAGCGCCAGCAGCACCAGGAGCAGGGGCGGGATCACGGAGGCCTGCCAGGTCAGCAGCACCGGCGGGCCGTCGATGGCGGCGCCGGTGCCGTCCAGCCAGTCGGCCACGCGCTGCGCGACACCGCCCGACATCACACCGCCGAGCGCGCAGGCGAGGAGTACGACCGCCGGTCCGCCGAGTCCGCGCATCGCCGCGCGCGGATCAGGGGCCGAACGGTGCAGCAGGTACGCCACCACGCCGAGCACGACGGCCAGCAGGCCCTGGACGAGGGCGAGGCCCGCGAAGGCGGTGTCGCCGGGCAGGCGACCGGAGGAGTGCCAGCCCGGCCGGGACCAGCCGGCGTACAGCACGACGAGGCCGAGCAGGAGGAGGGCGCCGAGCGGCAGCCGTCGTACGAGGTGCTCGTCGAGCTCCTGGTCGAGGCGGTTCTCGCTGCGGCCCCGACGGCACACCACGGCCACGGTGACGGCCGCCCAGGCGAGCAGCGCCACCGCCAGCAGTCGGCCCAGGGTGTCCAGGGCGGCGGGCCCGCCGGGCCGGCGGTCGAAGCCGGCGGCCGGGCTCAGCACCGCCGCGGCGACCGTGAGCAGGCCCGCGGCGGTGTGGGCGGCGCGCAGCCGGGCCACCAGGCGGCGGCCGTACCAGAAGCCGGGGCGGCCCAGCGAGGTGGGGCCGGTCTCCTCGTCGGGCTCGGGTGCGCGGTCGAGCGGCTTCTGGGACTCGTACGCGCTCCAGGTGCGGTGCGAGAGATACCAGAGGAGGGCGGTGAGGGCGGCCGGTACGAGGGCGGCCACGGCGAGCCGCCGCCCGGGCCGGCTCCACCAGCCGGCGCCGGACCCGGCGGGCGAGAGGAAGCCCAGCCAGGAGTGCCGCCGGGCGCAGGGGCTGGCGCCCGCGCACTGCCAGGCCGCCAGGTCGAGGGCGACCTCGCAGGCCGCCGCGACCAGCAGCACGGTCAGGGTGAGCCCGGCCAGCCGCACCAGCAGCCCGTACAGCCGCACCGCGCGGGACCGGCCGGGTGCGGCGGGGCGCATCCAGTGGGCGAGGTTGACCACCATGAACGGCAGCAGCAACAGCCACAGGGCGCGGGCGCCGTTGCCGGAGGTGAGGTTGCACCAGACGTACGCCTCCGGCACGGGCCCGGCCCGGTGGCCGCCGGGTCTCTCCCCGCCGCCGGCGTCTTCGGCGCCGGCGTCTTCGGCGCGCCGGAACACGGCCGCCGTGTCATCGCCGGTGACGCGTACCGTGCGCGGATCGCCGAGCATCTTCTCCGGTGTGGTGCCCCCGACTCCGTGGACCAGGAGTTCCAGGGCGGCGCCGGTGTCTTCGAGCCGCGTGGTGAGGCCGCTCGCCCCGCCCGCGGCGGTACGTTCCTGTGCACGTTCCACTGTTCGCACTTCCCCCGTGACGCGCCGATGGCTTGTGTCCGTGCATGCACCAGGATCACCCGTTGCGCTGTGACGTACACCACTCATCATGGAATCTCCCCGATCCGCATGAAGAGCGGCGGTACATGTGATGTCCGAATGACATGTGCGCGTCGATGCGGTAGTGGCGCCACCGGGGCCCTCCCGTGACAAGATGGGACGCCCTCGCACCGGGGACGGACGGAACGTCCTGGTCGGAGCAGGTGCGAAGGCGAGGCGGACGGCTGAGGCGAAAGGACCGGAGCGTACGTGAGCGAGAATCAGAACCTCCTCGCGGAGCAGCGGCGCGCCCTGATCCTCGATGAGGTCCGGCGCCGCGGCGGCGTGCGGGTCAACGAACTGACCCGCAAGCTCGGCGTGTCGGACATGACCGTGCGCCGCGATCTGGACGCCCTGGCCCGCCAGGGGGTGCTGGAGAAGGTGCACGGCGGCGCGGTTCCGGTGGTCGAGGCGAGCACGCACGAACCCGGCTTCGAGGCCAAGTCGGGTCTGGAGCTGACCGCCAAGGAGGACATCGCGCGGTCCGCCGCGGAGCTGGTCACGCCAGGCACGGCGATCGCACTGTCGGGCGGTACGACGACCTATGCGCTGGCCCACCACCTGGTCGAGGTGCCCGACCTGACCGTGGTGACGAACTCGGTGCGGGTCGCGGACGTCTTCCACGCGGCGCAGCGCACCTCGGGCCAGCGGCAGGGCGCGGCCACGGTGGTGCTGACCGGCGGGGTGCGCACCCCGTCCGACTCCCTGGTGGGGCCGGTCGCCGACCAGGCGATCGCGGCGCTCCACTTCGACATGCTGTTCCTGGGGGTGCACGGGATATCGGTGGAGGCCGGGCTGTCGACGCCGAACCTGGCGGAGGCGGAGACCAACCGCCGGCTGGTGCAGTCCGCACGGCGCGTCGTGGTGGTCGCCGACCACACCAAGTGGGGGACCGTGGGCCTGAGCTCCTTCGCCGCGCTGGAGCAGGTCGACACGCTGGTGACGGACGCGGGTCTGCCCGCCGAGGCGCGGGCGGAGATCGCCGAGCACCTGCGACGACTGGTGGTGGCGGGCGAGCCCGACGAGGTTGCAGACATCTGACACGACGTCAGCTAGGGTGACCGGCCGAGCGTCCGCTGCCCGTCGAGATCCCACGAGGGGGTCTGTCGCCCATGGCTCACCGTCTGCGCCCGGTGGGGATCGACTTCACCGAGACCGCCCCCGTCCGGCTCGTGTTCGCCCGGGAGATGGCCGCGGCGCCGGAGACGGTCTTCCGCGCGCTCGCCGAGGACGTGCCCGGCTGGCAGCAGTGGTTCTCGGCGGTGGCGTCCGCCCGGCCGGCCGAGGGCGGACGGGAGATCCGGCTGCGGGGCGGTATCCGCTTCGAGGAATCGGTCCTGCTCGCGAAGGCGCCGGAGGTGTACGCCTACCGCGTCGACGTGACGAACGTTCCCGGCGCCCGGGCCTGGGCCGAGGAGTGGCGGCTCGCACCGGCCGGCACCGGGACCCGGGTGCGGATGAGCTTCGCCCTCGACGGAACGGCCCCGTTCCGCCTGGTGTGGTCCCTGGCCCGTCCGGGCGTGGGCCAGGCGTTCCGCAGGGCGGTGGCGGCACTGGACCGGCGACTGGCCTAGGACCCCTCGATGCCGAAGGTGTCCTCCAGTGCCGGGACGCACGGCGACAGCAGCGTCTCGGTGTGCTCGCTCACCGTGCCCCGGACGAGCCTGCGGACGCGGATCTCGTTCTCGTGGCCGGGGTCCTCGTCGTCCCGGATGTCGACGAGCCCGTAGGACCCGGGTGCCACGGACCCGACATGGGCCAGGATGTCGGCGACCTCGGCGGAGCGGTGGTTCTGGTGGCCGCCCGGATCCAGCCGTGGTATTCGAACAGGCGCCGATCCCAGAGGGGTCATCCCCTCGGCCGCCGGGACGGCGGGCCGGTCAGGCCGGCCACACGCCTGTCAGCAGCAGCGAGTCGATCGCCGCGGTGTACGGCGTGATGTCCAGCCCCTGTTCCGCCAGCCACGCGTCGGAGTAGTACTTGTCGAGGTAGCGGTCGCCGGGGTCGCACAGCAGGGTGACCACGCTGCCCGTGCGTCCCTCGGCCACCATCTCGGAGACGATCTTCAGGGCGCTCCACAGGCCGGTACCGGTGGAGCCGCCCGCCCTGCGGCCGATGGACCGCTCCAGGGCGCGTACCGCGGCGACGCTGGCGGCGTCCGGGACCTTCATCATGCGGTCGACGGCGCCGGGTACGAAGCTGGGCTCCATACGGGGACGGCCGATGCCCTCGATACGCGAACCGCAGTCGCAGGTGACGTCCGGATCGCCGGTGGTCCAGCCCTCGAAGAAACACGAGTTCTCCGGATCGGCGACACAAATGCGGGTGTCATATTGCATGTAGTGGACGTAGCGCGCGAGGGTCGCGGAGGTGCCGCCGGTGCCCGCCGTGGCGACGATCCACGCCGGCTCCGGGAACCGCTCCAACTGAAGCTGTCTGAAGATGGATTCGGCGATGTTGTTGTTGCCGCGCCAGTCCGTGGCCCGTTCGGCGTAGGTGAACTGGTCCATGTAGTGGCCGCCGGTCTCCACCGCGAGGCGGGCGGACTCCTCGTACATCTTCCGGGAGTCGTCCACGAAATGGCACCGTCCGCCGTGGAACTCGATGAGGCGGCACTTCTCGGCGCTCGTCGTGCGGGGCATCACCGCGATGAAGGGCACACCGATCAGCTTGGCGAAGTACGCCTCGGAGACGGCCGTCGAGCCGCTGGAAGCCTCGATCACCGGGCGGCCCGGACGGATCCAGCCATTGCACAGGCCGTAGAGGAACAGGGAGCGGGCGAGGCGGTGCTTGAGGCTGCCGGTCGGGTGGGTCGACTCGTCCTTCAGGTACAGGTCGATGCCCCACTGCTCGGGCAGCGTGAAGCGCAGCAGGTGCGTGTCGGCCGAGCGGTTGGCGTCTGCCTGCACTTTACGGACGGCCTCTTTCAGCCAGCCGCGGTAGGCGGTGTCACTGCGGTCGACGTCGAGGGTGGTGCCGGTCCGGGCCTGTGGGGTGGTGCTCACGACGGGGCTCCTTACGCTTCGCGCCGACGGCGCCTCACGCGGCCGACAATCCGATGATAAGCAGCTTCCGTACCGCTTCCCACCTGCATAAACGCTTCTTTGGGCGACCCAAAGGCGCCCCTGGGGCAGTCTGGTGCGGACCAGTGCGAACCACGGGGGGCGCATTCATGCGAGTGCTCCGGGCGCCGGTCGCACGCGCCCCTTGCGGACTGGTGCTCGGCGGCACACGCGGGCAGACTGCACCGACGGGACGGGGGCGCACACTGGATCACACGGACGTACGAAGGGCAGGGCCGGATCACGACCCGGAGGGGCTCGGGTCCGGCGAGCGACGCGCAAGGGGGCGGCGAAGGATGGCGGAGCCGGAGTTCACGGCCACGGGCGTGCGGATCGGAAAGCGGCTGCGTTCGCTCACCCGGGCCGGACAGGTCCGGATCAACGACGGCAGGCTGGAGTTGCTCACCAGTTACGGCAGCGAGATCGACAGCGCGCCGGTGCAGGCGGTGCGTGCCTCCAAGCCCTGGTTCGCCCCGGAGGACCGGGCCCTGGCGGACCTCAACGGCAAGCGGTACCTGCTGACCCTGGGCGAGCACGACCCCGCTCCGGGCGAGCCGGGGCCGCCCGCGGCACGCCGGTTCATCGAGGCCGTGCGCCGGGCCGCCGGACACGGCGGCTGAGCGCGGCGAGTTGCGGGACCGCACCCCTTGCGTCACTCTGGTTCCACGTCACTCTGGGTTTACCGGCGATAACGCTGCGAACCAGCCCGCCGGCCACGACAGCAGGCGGACGTTTGGACGCAAGCACCCTGCTGGATCTGTTCTCCGTGTTCTCCGTGTTCCTCCGGGTTCGACCGGACCTCACATCGGGGAGTCGCAGCCGTGATCAGTCATCCAAAGCACTGCACGGTGGAGCTCCAAGCCCTGCCGTCGCGGATCGGCCAGGTCCGCAGAATCGTATCTGCGCAGTTGCGCTACTGGCATCTGGACGCGTTGATAGACCGGGCCTCGCTCGGTGTGACCGAGCTGCTGAGCAATGTTCACCGGCACGCCCAGCCGGACAAGTTGTGCACGGTGGAGATGGAGCTGGTCCTCGACCGGCTCATGGTGTCGGTGCGCGACCACGATCCGCGCCTCCCCGTGGCCGGGGACATCGCGGATCTCGGGCCGCTGGCCACCTGCGGGCGCGGGCTCGCGATGGTGGCCGCGGTGAGCGAGAGCTGGGGCGCACGGCCGGACGGCGACCAGGGCAAGGTCGTGTGGTTCACGCTGCCCGCGCCCTCGGCGACCGACCGGCAGCCGGCCCGTCCCCCGCGGCGCGCGACCACCGAGGCACCCGCACGCCGTTTCGAGCCGGTCGCGGTGGAACCCGCGGCCTGTGCTCCCGTCCCGGTACACACTCCCGTCCCGGTGCACACTCCCGTCCCAGTCCACACTCCCGCCCGGTCGACCGTCGCCGGTTGACCGGGCGGGCGGGAGCCGGGCGGGCGGGCGGCTCGGGCCGGGGGACGGTGGAACGGTTCGCGCCCTCAGCGTTGAGCCGTGGTGCTCGCCCCGTCCAGGGCCTCCCTGATGATGTCCGCGTGCCCGGCGTGCTGGGCCGTCTCCCTGATCAGGTGCAGCAGGATCCGGCGCGCCGACCAGTGGACGGTCTCCGGCGGGGACCAGGGCGTCCTGGGGAGAGGCACGGTCGTACCCAGGTCCGGCGACGCGGTCACGGCTTCTTCCAGCGTCCGCGCCGTGACCGCGTACAGATCCAGCAGCCCCGCGAGCGTTTCGCCGTCGGTCATGCGGTACTGGCCCGTGTCGAGCATGCCGTCCGGCAGCTCTCCGTCCCCCTCGGCGAGGATCTGCGCCCACACCCGCTGGCCCTGGGCCATGTGCTTGACGATGCCGCCCAGGGTGAGCTCACTGACGGTGGTGCGCCGCATGGCCTGCGCGTCGGTGATGCCGCGGACGGTGATCAGCAGGAGCTCCCGCTGCTCGGCGAGGGTGCCCAGCAGTTCACCGTGCTCGGCGGGAAGGGGCGAGGCGCTTTCCGGAGAAGTGGTCATGGGCCGACCGTAGGAGGCATGTAGGTCAGACCATGACCTCGATCGGACTCGATCAGCCCCGATCCCGGCCCCGCCGAGGGGCTCATTCCGTGGCGATCGCGCGCAGTACGTCGAGGCGGGCCGCACGGCGGGCCGGGCGCAGGCCCGCGAGGGCGCCCGCTGTCAGGCCGACCAGGGCGACCACGGCGAGGCGTGCCGGGGGGAGGGCGAAGGCGAAGGTGCTGTCGCTCGCGCCGTCCGAGGCCTTGACCAGGACCCAGCCGAGGAACGTGCCGAGACCGAGGCCGCCCACGGTGCCGAAGGCGGCGACCAGGACCGACTCCCAGCGGACCATGGCCCGCAGCTGGGACCGGGTCTGGCCGACCGCCCGCAGCAGGCCCAGTTCGCGGGTGCGTTCGTGGATCGCCAGGGTGAGGGTGTTGGCGATGCCCAGCAGGGCGATGAGGACGGCCAGGGCGAGCAGCGCGTAGACCAGTGTCAGCATCATGTCGATCCCGGCGGCCGAGGACTGCGCGTACTCGTCGCGGGTCTGCACCTCGGGGTTGCCGAACCGCGCGGTCACCGCACGGACCGCCGCCTTGCCCGCGTCGGGGCTCACCCCGGGCCGGAAGGACACGGCGACGAGCGTGTCGCTGTCCTGGGTGCGGTGCGGGGCCCAGGCGGCGCGGGTGACGACGTAGTCGCCGGCGAGTTCGGAACGGCCGTACACCGCGCGGACGGTGAAGGGCAGTGTCGTACCGTCCGTGAAGGTGAGGCGGGTGGTGCCGCCCGGCCGCAGGTGCCGGCGGTCGGCCTCCTGCCGGGTGATCGCGATGCCGTCCGCGCCCAGGTCGCGCAGGGAGCCCTGGACCGTGCCCAGATCGAAGGTGCGGGCCAGCGCGGCCGGGTCGGTGACTGTCAACGCCCGCCCGTGGCCGTCGACTTCGGCGACTCCCCGGCCGAGTCCGACGGCGGTGTCCACCTCGGGCAGCCGTTGCAGGGCGGGGGCGAGCCGGGGGCTGAGTCCGCTGCCGCCCGCGCCGAAGGACGGGGTGCTGACGGCGACGTCGCCCGCGAAGGACCGTGACACCGTCCGGTCCATGGTCGCCTTGAGCGAGGCGCCGAACACGGTGAACAGCGACACCACGGCCACCCCGATCATCAGCGCGCTCGCCGTGGCCGCCGTCCGCCTGGGACTGCGCAGGGCGTTGCGCCGGGCGAGGGCTCCGGTGACACCGCGCAGCCGGTGGAGGGGGCTGCCGAGAACACGTACCGCCGTGGTGGCGGCGACCGGGCCGAGGACCAGGAACGCGGCCAGGGCGAGCACCGCGCCGAGCCCCGCCGGCCACAGGGACGGTGACATCAGGACGCCGGTGAGGGTCACCGTGAGCGCCAGCGCGGCCAGGCCCGCTCCGGTGACCGCGCGGACCCGGGAGACGCCCGAGACGTCGACGGCGGTCTCCCGCAGCGCGGCCAGCGGGGCCGTGCGTCCGGCCCGTACGGCGGGCAGCAGCGCGGAGGCCAGGCAGACCACGACGCCCACGGCGAGCGGCAGCGCCATCGACAGGGACCTGACCACCAGGTTCCCGTCGGGGAAGGGGAATCCGATGGCGGGGAACAGGGCCTGGAGTCCGGCGGCGATCCCGATGCCGCCGGCGAGTCCGGCGGCCGACGCGGTGACGGCGACCGCGGTCGCCTCGGTGAGGGTCGACGCGGTGACCTGGCGACGGGAGGCGCCCAGCGCGCGCAGCAGGGCGTTCTCGCGGGTGCGTTGGGCCACGACGATCGCGAAGGTGTTGTGGATGGAGAAGGTCGCGACCAGCAGGGCGACACCGGAGAAGACCAGCAGGAGGCTGGTGAAGAGAGTGAGGAACTGGCTGGAGACCATGTCGGTGTTCTCCCGCGCCGACTCCTGGCCCGTGATGGCCTCGACCCCCTTGGGCAGTACGTGAGTCAGCCGGTCGACCAGCTCCCGCCCGCCGATGCCGGGACCGGCCCGCACCTGGATGCTCGCGGCCTGACCGGGCCGGGCGGTGAGGTACTTCTCGGCGTCGGCCTGCGTCATGCCGGTGAAGGTCACCTGTGCCATGCCGTCCTGCCCGCCGAAGGTCGCGAGTCCGACGACGGTCACCTTCACCGGGTCCGGGGTGCGCAGTGTCGTCGTGTCGCCGATGCGCAGGCCGCCCTTCTTCGCGGCGCCACGGTTGACGACGATCTCGCCGGACCGCGCCGGGGCGCGGCCCTCTGCGAGCCGGTACGGGTTGAGTTCCGGGTCGGCGATCCAGTTGCCGGCGAGGGTGGGCGGGCCCTGGCCACCGATGGGTTTGCCGTTCCTGCCGACCAGTTGGCCCGCGCCCTGGATGTCGGGGGCGACGGCCGCCACGCCGGGGACCCGCTCGATGGTTCTCACCAGCGAGGTGCCGACCGGCCGCCGCACGCCCTGGCTCTGGCCCGGGGCGGTGATGGCGTCGGCGCCCCGGACCACGGCGTCGGTACCGGCGGTGGCGTCGCCGAACATGGTGCCGAAGCCGGCCCGCAGCGTGTCGCCCATGACCAGGGTTCCGGCGAGGAAGGCGACCCCGAGGAACACCGCGAGGAACGTTCCGGCGAAGCGCCTCTTGTGGGCGCGCAGCGAGGCGAGGCTCAGGCGCAGCGAGGCGTTCATGACCGCACCTCGAAGGCCTTCATCCGGTCCAGCACCCGATCGGCGGTCGGCGCCTCCATCCGGTCGACCAGGCGGCCGTCGGCGAGGAAGACGACCTCGTCGGCGTGGGCGGCGGCGACCGGGTCGTGGGTGACCATGACGACCGTGCGGGACGTCTCGCGCACCGCGCGGCCGAGCAGGCCGAGGACTTCCTCTCCGGCCCGGGAATCGAGGTTGCCGGTCGGCTCGTCGGCGAAGACGACGTCCGGCTGCCCGGCGAACGCCCTTGCCACGGCGACGCGTTGTTGCTGACCACCGGAGAGTTCGGAGGGACGGTGGTGGAGGCGGTCGCGCAGGCTGACGACGTCGACCAGCGCGTCGATCCACTCCGGGTCACCCCTGCCACCCGCGAGGTCCAGGGGCAGCGTGATGTTCTCGGCGACGGTGAGCGTCGGCACCAGGTTGAACGCCTGGAAGACGAAGCCGACACGGTCGCGGCGCAGGAGGGTGAGCCGGCGGTCGTCCAGCCTGCCGAGAGGGGTGTCGCCGACGTACGCGGCTCCCGAGGTGAGGGTGTCGAGTCCGGCCGCGCAGTGCATCAGCGTGGACTTGCCGGAGCCCGAGGGCCCCATGATCGCGGTGAAGCGTCCGGCGGGGAAGTCCACGGTCACCCCGTCCAGGGCCCTCACCTCTGTGTCGCCGCGGCCGTACACCTTGACGGCGTCGACGACCCGGGCGGCCGTTCGCACGGTGGTCGCCGTCGTCATGCCGCACCGCCCTTGCGGCCGAACTGCTCGTCCAGGACCGACAGCCGGCGCCAGTACTCGTCCTCGTCGATCTCGCCGGAGGCGAAGCGGCGGCCGAGGACGGCGAGAGGCGAGTCGCCGGACGGGCGGGGGTCGTCCAGCATGCGCCACGGTCCGCGGCGGCCGCGCCACACCGTGCGGCGCAGGACGGCGGCGACGCCGATCACGACGGCCGCCCAGATCAGCGGGAAGAAGAGGATCCAGGGGCCGGGGCCGCCGTTCCAGGCTGCGAGGGTCTGCATCTCGGGTCATCTCCTGAGTAGGTCCGGTGGTGATGCCTCGAGACTCGCGCCGCGGAGGGGTCCGGGTCGTCGTACGGCCAGCGGCAGTGCGCGTACCTCCTGGGGAGTACGAGCATCCTTTCGCGCTGCTCCGTAAAGTCTCGACTTCTGTAACTACTAGTATGTACAGTGAGCGCATGAGCACTTCGGACCGACTCATCGAGTCCACCCGTGAGCTGCTGTGGGAGCGCGGTTATGTGGGCACCAGCCCGAAGGCGATCCTGGAGCGCGCGGGCGCCGGACAGGGCAGCATGTACCACCACTTCAAGGGGAAGCCCGACCTCGCGCTGGCCGCGATCCGGCGGACGGCCGAGGAGTTGCGGGCTACCGCCGAGGGAGTACTCGCCGGACCCGGGACTCCGTACGAGCGCATCGAGGCGTATCTGCGCCGCGAGCGCGACGTGCTGCGCGGCTGCCCGGTCGGGCGGCTGACGATGGACCCGGACGTCATCGCGAGCGACGAGCTGCGCGCTCCGGTCGACGAGACGCTCGACGCGATCCGCGAGCTGATCGCCGGGATCGTCGAGGAGGGCAAGGAGCAGGGCCAGTTCGCGCCTTCGCTGGACGGCGAGGAGATCGCGGCGACGGTCCTGGCCACCGTGCAGGGCGGTTACGTCCTCGCCCGCGCCTCCGGCTCCCCCACCGCCTTCGACGCCGGTGTCCGAGGGCTGCTGTCCCTGCTCGCCCCGCGATAGGAGCGCACGCACGTGCACATCACGAGGAAACGCCCCGACACACAGCAGGGCCCGGCCGAGAACTTCACCGGCCCGGTGTGGCTCGACGAGGTGGCCGCGCCCGAATCCCCTTCCCGGCTGCGGCTGTTCAACGTGCACTTCGCACCAGGCGCGCACACCGCCTGGCACCGGCACCCGCACGGCCAGGTGCTGCACGTCCTGGAGGGTGAGGGACTGGTCCAACGCAGGGGCGGCTCCGTCGAGGCGATCCGGGCCGGCGACACGGTGTGGACAGCGCCCGGCGAGTGGCACTGGCACGGCGCGGCGCCCCGCACCTTCATGACGCACCTCGCGGTCGTCGAGGCCGCCGAGGACGGCACCACCACCGAGTGGGACGCGCACGTGGCCCCCGACGACTATCCGGCCTGAGGAAGGATCCCGGCATGCACGCGCTTCAGTACGAGCTGACGTTCCCCGCCGACTACGACATGGAGATCATCCGCGCCCGGGCGGCCCGCATCGGACACCGGCTCGACGACTGGGAGGGCCTCGGCCTCAAGGCGTATCTGATGCGTGAGCGCGGCGCGCACGGATCCCCGGTCAACCAGTACGCGCCGTTCTATCTGTGGAACACCGTGGAGGGCATGAACCGCTTCCTGTGGGGCGGCGCCTTCCAGGGGCTCGTCGACGATTTCGGGCGGCCGGTGGCGCGGCGGTGGTCGGGGCTGGCGTACGAGGAGGGTGCCGCCGCGGGTTCCCGGGCCGCCGTCGCCGTGCGCCGGCGCGAACCGGTGCCGGACGGGGCCGAGTTGTCCGGTGTGATGGCGGAGGCGGTGCGCGAGACCGGACAGCTGGCCGCAGAGGGCGGTGCCGTGCTGGCGGCGGCCGGCGTGGACACGCACCACTGGGAACTGGTCCACTTCTCGCTCTGGGAGCACGACACGCCCAAGGCGCCCGGGGACGTCTTCCAGGTGCTGCACCTGTCGGCCCCCGGCAGGGAACGGCTGCCGCGCGGACGGCAGTGGTGACGGCAGCGGGGAGTGCCGCGGTCCGTACGGTGCTCGGCGACGTACGCCCCGAGGATCTGGGCGTGTGCGACGCGCACGACCACCTCTTCCTGTGCAGCCCCCAGCTGCCCGGCCAGGAGCTGAACGACGCCGCCGCCGCGCGCGCCGAACTGGACGCGTTCCGCGCGGCGGGCGGGGCGGGCGTGGTGCAGTGGACGCCGTACGGGATGGGCCGCCGGGCCGCGGACCTGCCGCCGCTGTCCCGGGCGGCCGGGGTGCACCTGGTGTGCGCGACGGGACTGCACCAAGCGGCCCACTACACCCCGGAGTCGCTCGGCGAACTGCGCGGCCGGCTCGCCGCCGTCTTCGTCGCCGAACTGACCGAAGGCATCGGCACGTCCGGGGTCCGCGCCGGGCTGATCAAGGTGGCGGGCGGCTTCCACGCCCTCGACGCGCACGCCCGCTGGACGATGACCGCCGCGGCCGAGGCACACCACGCGACGGGCGCGCCGATCGCCGTGCACCTGGAGCTGGGCACCGGCGCGCTCGACGTACTGGACCTGCTGTGCGGCGAGTTGGAGGTTCCGCCGCACCGGGTGATCCTCGGGCACCTCAACCGCTCCCCCGACCTCGTGGTGCAGCGGCAGGCCGCGGACACCGGGTGCTGGCTGGCGTTCGACGGGCCGTCCCGCGCCCAGCACGCCACCGACTGGCGGATGCCCGACGCCGTACAGGCCCTGGCCGAGGCCGGGTTCGGGCATCGGCTGCTGCTCGGCGGGGACACGGTGGTCGCCGGGGCGCGGTCGGTCGACGGGGGGCCGGGAATGCCGTATCTGCTGCGCCGGGTGCGGCCACGCCTGGAGGCGGTGCTCGGCACGGAGCCGGTCCGGGCGATCCTCACCGACAACCCGGGACGGGCGTTCGCCGTCGACTGGCGGTGAGCTGCCTCCCCCTGACGGATCAGGCGCTGTCCTCCGCGAAGTGCCGGACGACCGGCGCCAGGTAGTCCACGTACGGGCCGGCCAGGGCGGCCAGTTCGTCCGGTGAGCGGATCAGCGTGATCCGGTCGAACTCGGGATCGTGGCCCTCGGCCTTCTCCACGGCGGCCAGGGCCGCGTACCGCTCGTGCAGCAGCGAGGCGGGGCGCGGTGGGGCGAGGAACAGGACACCGACGGACCCGTTGCGGCCACGGGTGGCGAGCCGCAGGGTCAGCGCGTCCGGCTCGGTGTCCGACCCGATCTCCTCGGCCAGCTCGCGGGCCGCGTGCCGGCGCAGGGCGGCCAGGTCCAAGTCCTCAGCGGGGCCCGGCGGTTCGACGCTGCCGCCCGGCAGCTGCCAGCGGCCCGGGGCGGCGGTCCACGGCGCCATCCGGCCCACCAGCAGGCTCCCGTCGTCGTCCGGCTGCACGACGGACACGAAAAGGGACGGCAGCCAGGCGGTCGCGCCTGGAACCCGGCGCAGGGCGTGCAGCCGATACGTGGCGCGGGTCCAGGACAGGACCAGGTCGTGCGGTTCCTCCAAGGCCAGCCCGGTGAGGGCGGCCACGGGCCCGTCGAACAGGGTCGGGTTGGCCCGGACCGCCTCCTCCCACACGCGGTCCATCGCCGAGCGTTCCCCCGGGGACAGCTCGGGCGGCGGCGTCTCGACCAACCGGACGTCCCGCGCCCGCAGGAGTTCGACGGCAGGCGGCTCGGTCACCGCAGCGCCCCCAGCGGATCGTCCAGCACCGGCTGCCAGGCCAGCTCGGCCGCGCCGACCAGGCTGTTGTGATCGAGGGTGCAGGGCAGGATGGGGACGCCGCCGCTCTGGCCCCACAGGCTGCGGTCGGCGACGACCGCGCGCAGCCGGTCGGGGTCGGCGTCGAGCAGGGTGCGGTGCAGGCCGCCGAGGATGATGCGGTCGGGGTTGAGGATGTTCACCAGGCCCGCCAGGCCCAGGCCGAGGCGGTCGATCAGCGCCTCGGCGGCGGTGCGGACCGTCGGGTCGGCGTAGTGGTGGCGGATCAGGTCGATGGCCTGCTGGAGCAGGGACACCTCGGGGCCCGGGTCGCGGCCCGCCTCGATGAGCAGGGCCAGCGGGTCCGCCTCGACATCGAGGCAGCCGCGGCTGCCGCAGTGGCAGGGGCGGCCCTCGGGGTTGACGGTGAGATGGCCGACTTCCAGGGCGAGACCCGAACTGCCCGTGTGCAGGCGGCCGTCCAGCACCAGGGCGCCGCCGACACCCCGGTGCCCGGTGGCCACGCACAGCAGGTCCCGGGCGCCCCGGCCGGCGCCGTGCCGGTGCTCGGCGAGCGCGACGAGATTGATGTCGTTGCCGGCGAAGGCGGGTCCGGTGATCCCGGCCGCGCGCACGCACTCGCCGAAGATCCGGCGCACCGGCGCGCCCACGGGCCAGGCCAGGTGCAGCGGGTTGAGGGCCAGGCCGTCCGGTTCGGCCACCGCCGACGGCACGGCGAGCCCGGCGCCGACACAGCGCCGGCCGGTGCGGCGGAGCAGCTCGGCGCCCGCCTGCACGACGGAGCCGAGCACCTTCGCCGGGTCGGCGTCGACGGTCTCGCAGCCGGGCGCGGTCGCCACGATCCGGCCGCCGAGCCCGACCAGCGCCGCCCGGAAGCCGTCGGCGTGCACCTGCGCGGCCAGCGCGACGGGACCGTCCTCGGCGACCTCCAGCCGGTGCGAGGGGCGCCCCTGGGAACCGGCTGCCGCCCCGGGCCGGGCGTCGACCCGGATCAGGCCGAGCGCCTCCAGTTCGGCGGCGACCGCGCCGGCCGTCGCGCGGGTGACGCCCAGTTCGGCGGTGAGGACGGCCCGGGTCGGCGCCCGCCCGGTGTGCACGAGCTCCAACGCGGGCCCGAGCGCGCCGCGCCCCCGGTCCAGCCGCGTCCTCGAGGTGGTCCCATCCCCCGCTGTCCGGGGGTCCGCCTTGCCGCTCATGAGGGCGAGTCTCCCATGATCCGTTGACCGGGCGTCCGGCGCCGCGAGCTAGAAGCCGCTCACCCGCAGAGTGATGTTCAGCCGCCCGGTCAGCCCGAGCGCGGGCGGTGCCGTGCCGGCGTGCACCCGGGGGACGCCGTGGTAGGCGAACCGGGACGGCCCGCCGAAGACGAACAGGTCGCCGCTGCGCAGCTCGACGTCGGTGTAGGGCCTGGTCCGGGTGTCAGTGTTGCCGAAGCGGAACACGCATGTGTCGCCGAGGCTGAGCGAGACCACCGGCGCGCCGGACTTCTCGTCGCTGTCGCGGTGCATGCCCATGCGGGCATCGCCGTCGTAGAAGTTGATCAGGGCGATGTCGTACGCCGCCCCCGTGGCCGCCTCCGGGCCGAGCGCGTCGGCGACCGCGCGGCGGCCCAGCTCGCCCAGCCAGGCGGGGAAGGGCTTCACGGGGGCGCCGTCGCCGTCGACGACCGTGCGGGTGTAGGCGTACGGGTACCAGTGCAGGCCCAGACAGACCTGCCGGGCGGTCATCGTGCCGCCGCCGGGCGTGCGGACGGTGCGCAGGCCGGCCGGCGGGCGGGCCCATTCCCGGCAGGCGGCCAGCAGCTCGCGCTGTGCGCCGGCGTCCAGCCAGTCCGGGACGTGCACGGCGCCCGGCACGACGTGGGTGCGCCCCCTGGGAAACAGCTCCGCCTCCATACCCCCATCCTGCCCGACAAGCCCTGAACTGGGGCTCGGCTAGCCTGGACGCACGATGAACGACCGTATGACGACTCCGTGGGGCGAGCTCGAGCTGTCCCGCTTCCCCGAGGATCCGCGCGACCAGCTACGGGCCTGGGACGCCTCCGACGCGTACCTGCTCCGGCATCTGGCCGAGGAGCGGATCCCCCTGTCCGGCACGGTCGTGGTCCTCGGGGACCGCTGGGGTGCCCTGGTCACGGCACTCGCGGCGCACCGGCCGGCACAGATCACCGACTCGTACCTCAGCCAGGAGGCGACCCGCGCGAACCTCGCCCGGGCCGGTGTGGAGGCCGGCGCGGTGCACCTGCTGACCACCCAGGATCCGCCACCGGGACGCATCGACGTGCTGCTGGTCCGTGTGCCGAAGAGCCTGGCGCTCCTGGAGGACCAGCTGCTGCGGCTGGCCCCCGCCGTGCACGAGGGCACGGTCGTGGTCGGCACCGGCATGGTGAAGGAGATCCACACCTCGACCCTCCGGCTGTTCGAGCGGATCCTCGGCCCGACCAGGACCTCTCTGGCGCAGCAGAAGGCCCGGCTGGTCTTCTGCACCCCGGACCCGGCGCTGGAGCGCCCGGCCAACCCGTGGCCGTACAGCTATGACCTGCCCGACGGCATCGGCGCGGCCTCCGGGCGCACGGTCGTCAACCACGCCGGCGTGTTCTGCGCGGACCGGCTCGACATCGGCACCCGGTTCTTCCTCCAGCACCTGCCGGGCGCCGACGGGCCGCGCCGGGTGGTGGACCTCGGCTGCGGCAACGGCGTCGTCGGTACGGCGGTGGCGCTGGCCGACCCGGCCGCCGAGGTGCTGTTCGTCGACGAGTCGTTCCAGGCGGTGGCGTCGGCGGAAGCCACGTACAAGGCCAACGGGGTACCCGGGCATGCCGAGTTCCGGGTCGGGGACGGGCTGGCCGGGGTGGCTCCGGGCAGTGTGGACGTCGTCCTGAACAACCCGCCGTTCCACTCCCACCAGGCGACGACGGACGCGACCGCCCGGCGCATGTTCACCGGGGCGCGGCGCGCGCTGCGGCCGGGCGGCGAGCTGTGGGTGATCGGCAACCGGCACCTGGGCTACCACGTGCAGCTGCGCCGACTGTTCGGCAACAGCCGGCTGATCGCGAGCGATCCGAAGTTCGTGGTGCTCAAGGCCGTGAAACGGGGCTGACCCGATCGGCCCGCGGGGCGAGCACACCGATGATCCGGGTGACCTCGCGGGCCATCGCCTCGCGGCCCACGCTGAGGTACTCGCGGGAGTCGACGGCCTCCGGGTGTGCGGCGAGGAAGTCCCGGATCGCCCCGGTCATCGCCATGTTGAGGGCGGTGCCGACGTTCACCTTGGCGATACCGCCCGCGACCGCCGCGAGCAGGCCCTCGTCCGGTACCCCGGAGGAGCCGTGCAGCACGAGCGGGACCGGCACGGCGGCGGACAGCCGCTCGAGGAGACCGTGGTCGAGGGCCGCGGTGCGGGCGGTCATGGCGTGGACGCTGCCGACGGCGACGGCCAGCGCGTCCACTCCGGTGCGGGCGACGAAGGCCCGGGCCTCGCCGGGATCGGTGCGGGCGCCGGGAGCGTGGGCGTCCCGCGCCGGCCCGGCGGCTTTCTCCTTGCCGCCGATCTCACCCAACTCGGCCTCGATCCACAGGCCTTGGGCATGTGCCCAGTCGACCGCGGTCCGGGTGGCGGCGAGGTTCTCGGCGTAGGGCAGGCGCGCCGCGTCGTACATGACGGAGCTGAACCCGGCGGCCGGCGCCTGCCGCAGCAGATCGTCGCTGCGGACGTGGTCGAGGTGCAGGGCGACCGGTACGCGGGCCCGCTCGGCGGCGACGGCGGCGGCACGGGCCAGCGGCAGCAGCCGTCCGTAGCGGAATCTGACCGCGTTCTCGCTGACCTGGAGGACCACGGGCGCGCCGGCCGACTCGGCACCGGCGATGACGGCCTCGACGTGTTCCAGGCTGATGATGTTGAAGGCCGCGACGGCGGAGTGCGCGGCGGCGGCACGGGTGACCAGCTCACCGGTGGCTGCGAGGGGCACGGCCGGTCCCTTCCTTTCAGGCGTCCGGTCAGGGGGCGAGGATCACCGAGCGGGTGAGGTGGCGCGGCCGGTCCGGATCGAGGCGGCGGGCGGCGGCGACGGCGACCGCGAGGCGCTGGGCGCGGACCAGTTCGGCGAGCGGGTCGAGGCGGCCCTCGATCCACAACCCGCCCGTGGCACGCACCTGTTCGGCGAGCCCGTCAGGCGCCGTGCCGAGCATCCAGGTGGCCGTGGACCGGGTGGTGACGCTGATGGGGCCGTGCCGGTACTCCATCGCCGGGTAGGCCTCGGTCCAGGACAGCGAGGCCTCGCGCATCTTCAGCCCTGCCTCACTCGCCAGTCCCACGGTCCAGCCGCGCCCCAGGAAGGTGAACTGGGTACGGTCGACGAGCCCGGGGGGCAGCGGGGCCGAGAGGGCGGCGCGGCCGTCCGTGACGACCGTGTCGGTGTGCAGACCGAGATGGGCGCGGAGCAGGGTGAGGGCACTGGTGGCGAACCGGGTCTGGACGACGGACCGTTCGTCCGCGAAGTCCAGCACGACGATGTCGTCGGCGGCCGACATCACGGGGGTGTCCGGGTCGGCGGTGATCGCGGTCGTGCGCGTCCGTCCCTTCAACTGTCCGAGCAGGTGGAGCACTTCGGTCGTGGTGCCGGACCGGCTGAGGGCGATGACACGGTCGTAGCGGCGTTGGAGCGGGAACTCGGACGCGGGGAAGGCGTCCGTCTCACCCGCTCCCGTGCCCTCGCGCAGGGCGGCGGCGGCCTGTGCCATGAAGTACGAGGTGCCACAGCCGACGATCGCGACCCGCTCCCCCGGCGCCGGCAGCACCCCGCCGTACCGCGCCGCCTCCTCGGCCGCCCGTATCCAGCATTCCGGCTGGCTGTTCAGCTCGTCCTCGACATGGGTCATGCCGTGCCCCTCCCAGACGTGCTTGATTGTTCTTGCAAGATAAGGCCAGTTTTCGAGCACAATCAAGCATTGGGTTTCGGACAGGGTGCGCTAGGGTCGCGGCATATCGGGGAACGGAGGCCGCTGATGTCGCGCGACGCGCGCTGGAAAGTGCTGCTGGAGCTGCTCGTCGAACGCGGTCGCCTGGAGGTCGAGGAGGCGGCGGCCGAGCTGGAGGTGTCGTCCGCGACGATCCGCCGGGACTTCGACCGGCTCGCCGAGCAGCAGATGCTGGTGCGCACCCGGGGCGGCGCGGTGGTCCACGGGGTGTCGTACGAACTGCCGTTGCGCTACAAGACGGCCCGCCACGCCTCGGAGAAGCAGCGCATCGCCGAGGCGGTCGCGGATCTCGTCGCGCCGGGCGAGGCGGTGGGCCTGACCGGTGGCACGACCACCACCGAGGTGGCCCGCGCCCTCGCAGTGCGCGGCGATCTCGCCTCGGGCTCACCCGCGCTGACCGTCGTCACCAACGCGCTCAACATCGCCAACGAGCTCGCCGTGCGGCCCCAGTTCAAGATCGTGGTGACCGGCGGGGTCGCCCGCCCGCAGTCGTACGAACTCGTCGGGCCGCTCGCCGACGGCGTGCTCGGCCAGATCACCCTCGACGTGGCGGTACTCGGAGTGGTCGCCTTCGACGTCGCGCACGGCGCGGCGGCGCACGACGAGGCGGAGGCCGCGATCAACCGGCTGCTGTGCGAGCGCGCCGAGCGGGTGGTCGTCGCCGCCGACTCCAGCAAGCTGGGCCAGCGGGCCTTCGCCCGGATCTGCGCGGCCGATTCGGTGGACACGCTGGTCACGGACACGGCGGTGGGCCAGGACACCGTGCACCGCTTCGAGGAGGCGGGGGTGCGGGTCGTCGCGGTGTGATCCCAGACCCTGGACGCCGGACGCGGGGGCCGTCCGGTCCGCCGTCAGATCCCGCCGGGGGCCGACCGCACGAACCCGGCACCGCGCTGGTCGTTGCAGCCGAGCATCGGCCGGTCGCCCGGGTCCGGCCAGGTCTGCTGGGCCTGGAGGGCGACGCTCACCAGTGTCAGCAGCAGGTCCACGTCGCTCGCGGCGTCGAGACGGATGGTCACCCACTGCGAGCCCGGGACGATACGGATCGCCCCCGAGCCCTTGAGGTTCTTGGCGAAATGCCGGATGGCGCGGGCCGTCAGCCGCAGGTCGACATCCCGGTCCGAGTGGAAGTGGGCGATCTCGCCCCCGGCCGAACTCACCGCCTGCCCCAGTCCGCAGCTCGGCGCCGCCTGTCTCAGGTCCGGCCAGGTCGCCAGTTGCGCGAACGCGCGCGAGGCCAACGTCATGGGCCCATCATGGCGCGCTCACTCTCCCGCAACCAGCGCGTGAGCGAGTATTAACCGATCCGTATCGGCGACTTGTCCGTACTCGCGCCTTCTGCGCCCCGGAAAAATCCGAAGACAAAGCCGATCAAGTCGGCGATCACCGGTCGGCCGCACACACACGTTCCCGGAGGTACGTCGCCCGGGGGAACGGGCCTTTCACCCTGCGTGTCTCATCACCTCTTGTACCTCGTTCGTGTCATGGATCTTCGACTGCACCTTCACGCAGGGCTCACCACGGCTACATTCGCCCGTCACGTAAGCAAGCGCCACCAAGGGGGCGAAATGAGCCAGCAGTACCCGCACCAGCCCGGAGGAGCCCCACCACAACAACAGTGGGGTGCACCACCGCCACCGCAGCCGAAGAAGAAGGGCAGCGCGGGCAAGATCCTGGGCTTCGGCTGCCTCGGCGTGGTCGCCCTGTTCGTCATCCTCGGCATCGCCGCCACCGGGGGATCCAACAGCAGCGGCAGCGGCGCCACCGCCACGTCGCAGAAGAACAGCGGCAGCCATGCCAAGAGCGGCGACTCCCAGGCGGACAAGGCGGCGGACACCGTCGTCTTCAAGGTGTGGGGAACCGCACCGAGCGGCGCGGCCGGCCCGCTCGACATCACCTACGGCTCGGACAGCGACAACCGGCAAGGACACTGGAAGCAGGACGGGTTCACCGCGACGCTGCCGCTGCACAAGGGGGCCCTGTACTACAGCCTGACGGCGCAGCTGGCGGGCTCCGGGGACATCCACTGCTCCGTCACCATCGGGGGGACGACGAAGACCGGGCACGCCTCCGGCGGCTACAACATCTGCTCCGCCCAGCTGAACTCCGGGTTCGACGGCGACTGGGAGGGATGACGTGCGGCCCCGCCCCGGAAGAGCCTGATCGCCGACCGCTTCCCGATCCGCAGCACTTCGCCCCGCCGACCACACGATCGACGGGGCAAACAGCCAAGCCCGCGGCGTCAGGGCTTGACGGGCTTCCCGCGTCCCCAGCCCCAGGCGAGCCGGTCGGCGCCGGACTGGTTGGTGGTCTCCAGCCAGGGCCGGGAGGCGTCGCCGACCAGCTTCTGTATCGAGTAGGTGTCGTCGGTGCGCAGGCCGGGCCAGTACACGGACCCCATCCCGAGCTTGCGGAAGGTGTCGGTGTCGGCCTGGATGAAGTTGATGTAGTTGTTGTCGGGGGCCGGCTTGTCGTAGTCGAGGCCCGTGGTCATCGGGGCGCCGAACTCGTCGGCGACGGTACGGCTCGCGCAGTCGCCGAGGCGCTCCTTGAGGTCGGCCGCCCACTGGTCGTAGGTGGCGTAGTCCTTCCAGAACCCGTAGTGGTGCAGCGACAGGTAGGTGCCCTTCAGCCGTGGGTCGGCGCAGACCGAGGTGACGTGGTCGTTGTAGCCGGCGCCGCTGACGAAGACCCGGTTGCGGGGCACGGAGGGGTAGGTGTCGAGCCACTTCGCGGCTATGTCGGCCCACGCGGTGTCGGTGTAGCCGTGGGGCTCGTTCATCGGCTCGAAGTAGACGTGCTTGTCGCTCTTGTAGGCCTTGACCACGGTGTCCCACATGGGCCAGAACGTGGTCTCGTCGTCGATGAAGCCGTCCTTCTTGTCGCCCGTGCCCTCCCAGTAGGACACGATCACCCTGAAGCCCTTGTCCGAGGCCGCGTCGATGACCCCGCGGTACGACTTCCAGTACGCGCCGTTGACGGTGTACGGGTTGATGGGCAGCCGGACGGTGTTGGCCCCGAGGTTGGCGCGGAACGCCGAGATGATCCGGCTCGCCTTGGCGTAGGTCTGGCGGTAGTTGTCGGAGGTCGACAGGCCGGACAGCTGGAGGTAGTCGTCGGCGAAGTTGTCACGCGGATCCGCCCAGTTGACGCCCCTGAACTGGCTCGTTCCGGTCGGCGCGGCGGAGGCGGCGGGGCTGCCGGCCAGGGTCGCACCGCTGACCGCGGTGATCGCGACCGCCACGCAGGCGGCACGCAGTCGGGG
This sequence comes from Streptomyces sp. NPDC054834, assembly GCF_053611185.1. Classification (NCBI taxonomy): domain Bacteria; kingdom Bacillati; phylum Actinomycetota; class Actinomycetes; order Kitasatosporales; family Streptomycetaceae; genus Streptomyces; species Streptomyces sp. NPDC054834. The sequence continues at coordinate 59,085 of NZ_JBSGZV010000027.1, forward strand.
GGTGAGGCGGTTGCTGGCGGGGGTCTTGCGCATCGACGTGCCCTTTCCGGAGGTGGCGACTCGGCGCCTCGCATGTTTACGTAAACATGCCCTCCCGCGGCAAGGGATGTTTACGTAAACTCGGCGGCGCCGGAATCGTGGCATCCGCCCCAGCGGGCGTCAAGGTTCCTCACGCGTAACATGCGGTGGATCGCGCAACAGGGCCCGGGGGCCGGGTCGAGGGAGGCACGAGTGGTGGAGCGGGGCGGCTCGGGCGTGCCCGGCGGACGTCGCAAGCAGCGTGTCTCCATGGCCGACGTCGCCAAGCTCGCGGGTGTCTCGTCCCAGACGGTCTCCCGGGTCTCCAACGGCCATCCCGGGGTCGTCAGTTCGACCCGGGAGCAGGTGCTCGCGGCGATGCGGGAACTGGGCTACCGGCCCAACAGCGCGGCGCGCGCCCTCAGGTACGGCCAGTTCAACACCATCGGCGTGATCCTCTTCAGCCTGTCCTCGACGGGCAACAGCCGCACCGTGGAGGCGATCGCCACGCACGCGGCGGCCGAGGGGTACGCGATCACGCTGATCCCCATCGACGTCCCGACCCAGGACAACGTCCGGGGGGCCTTCACCCGGATGGGAGAGCTGGCCGTCGACGCCGTCATCGTCATCATGGAGATCCACCTCCTCGACACCGGCACGGTGCGACTGCCGCCCGGCGTGCACGTCGTCGTCGTGGACTCCGACGCCGGCGACCGCTACAGCGTGGTCGACACCGACCAGGCGGACGGCGCCCGAAAGGCCGTCCGGCATCTGCTCGGCCTGGGCCACCGGACCGTGTGGCATCTGACGGGGCCCCGGACGTCCTTCGCCGCCCAGCGCCGCACCCAGGCCTGGCGTGCGGTCCTGGAGCAGGCCGGACGCCCGGTGCCACCGCCCCTGCACGGCGACTGGTCGGCCGAGTCGGGCTACGCGGCCGGCCTCGCGCTCGCCCAGGAGCCGGACTGCACCGCCGTGTTCGCCTCCAACGACCAGATGGCCCTCGGTCTGCTGCGCGCCTTCCACGAACTCGGCCGCTCCGTGCCCGGGGACATCAGCGTCGTCGGCTTCGACGACATCCCCGACGCCGCGTTCTTCGTCCCGCCCCTGACCACCGTCCACCAGGACTTCGCGGAGGTGGGCCGCCGCTGCGTCGGCAAGGCGCTGGAGCAGATCCGGACCGGCGGGGGGTCGCGGGCCGGGACGGACCTCGTGCCGACGAGTCTGGTGGTGCGGCGGAGCACGGGGGCGCCGCCGGGGTGACCTGGAGGCGGTCAGGCCTGTCGCTCACATGCGTGCGGCCGTCACAGCGGCAAGCCGATGCCGGCGTTCGTGGTCAGCCGTCCACCTCGTACTGCCCGACCTCCAGGAAGTAGCGCATCTCTTCCGGAGCGCCGTCCATCGCCTTCTCGGCCGCCGACCGCAGGGCGTCGCTGATCCCGGGGTCGGCCAGGAGGGTCGCGATGGCGACGCGGTCGTCCTCGGCCTGGGCGAGCCGACGGCCCGTCCCGAGGAAGTGGCGCATGTCCTCGGCGGTGCCGTCGATGGCCTTCTGGGCCTCCCGGTACACGGCCTTGCCGGTGGCCGGGTCGGCCACGATGCGGAGGATCGCGATGCGGAGGTCGTCCTCCGACATCGAGTCGTACGGGGAGTCCGCGTCCGTCCCCGCATCGGTCACCGCCACCGACGCGGTGACGGACGAGGCGGCCGCGCCGACGGCGAAGGACGGCGTGGAGAGCCACAGGGCCGGGGCCAGGGCGCCTGCGGCCACGACGAGCGCCGCACGGTTCAGCCTCATGCAGTCCCCCATGGATCGAAGAGTGGCCGGTTGTTCCTCGCGGGAGATCGTTCCGGGGGCCCGCACCGCGAAGTACTGCCCGTGACCGGCAGACTTCGCGGCCGCTTCGTCGCCGAGTGACGATCATGCCGGGGACACGTGCCCCGCCGCCGCCCAGGGACTCCTTGCTCCGCACCACCCACCCCCCTACCCTGCATTTGTGCCGCAAATAAACAAAACCCGAACGCACAGCGCCGTGCCGGGCAACGACAACCCGCTCACGCGGCTCCGTACCGCGCTGACCGTCTTCTTCGCCATGGACGGCTTCATCTTCGCCGGCTGGGTCGTCCGCATCCCCGCCATCAAGCACCAGACGCATGCCTCGGCCAGCGCACTGGGGCTCGCTCTGCTCGGGGTGTCCGCGGGGGCGGTCGTCACCATGATGCTCATCGGGCGTCTGTGCCGCCGTTACGGCAGCCATCCCGTCACCGTGGTCTGCGCCGTCCTGCTCTCCCTCAGCGTCTCGCTGCCGCCGCTGGCCCACTCGGCGACCGCGCTGGGGGCCGTACTGGTGGTGTTCGGGGCGGCGTACGGCGGGATCAACGTCGCCTTCAACAGCGCCGCCGTCGATCTGGTGGCCGCGCTGCGGCGACCGGTGATGCCGAGCTTCCACGCCGCGTTCAGCCTGGGCGGCATGCTCGGCGCCGGTCTCGGCGGGCTGGTCGCGGGGTATCTCTCCCCCACCCGCCACCTGCTCGCTCTGACCGTGATCGGTCTGCTGGTCACGGCAGTCGCGGGACGTACTCTGCTGCGACTCGAGCCTCCGGCACGGCAGGCGCCACAGGGGCCACAGGGGCCACAGGGGCCACAGGATCGCCCGGCGTCCGACGGGGACACCCCGCGACACCCTCACCGCCCCGACCGGCGCACCCGTGGTCTCGTCGCCGTCTTCGGCCTGATCGCGCTGTGCACCGCGTACGGCGAGGGAGCCATGGCCGACTGGGGCGCGCTCCATCTCGAGCAGGACCTGGACGCCTCGGCCGGGGTGGCGGCGGTCGGCTACTCGTGCTTCGCGCTCGCCATGACCCTCGGCCGGCTGACCGGCACGGCCCTGCTGGAACGCCTCGGCCGGACCCGGACCGTGATCGCCGGGGGCGGCATCGCGGCCGCCGGGATGCTGCTCGGCTCACTCGCCCCCGCCGTCTGGGCGGTCTTGATCGGCTTCGCCGTCACCGGGCTCGGGCTCGCCAACCTCTTCCCGGTGGCCGTCGAGCGCGCGGGCAGCCTGGCCGGTCCCTCCGGCGTCGCCGCCGCCTCCACCCTCGGCTACGGCGGCATGCTCCTCGGTCCGCCCGCGATCGGCTTCATGGCCGACTGGTTCTCGCTGCCCGCGGCGCTCACGAGTGTTGCCGTGCTGGCGGCCGTCGCGGCGCTGATCGGTTTCGTGACGCGGCGGTCGGCCGTGGGCTGACCCCTCCGGCTGACGTGCTTCTCCGCTGACGCCTCTCAGCCACCGCGGCCGTCCTCAGAGGGCGTCGAGAGAGACGCCGGTCAAGCGACAACTGACCTCCCACAGCCGCGCCGCGACCGAGTTGTCGGCGAGATGACCCCACACCGGTTCGCGGCGGGGCTTGCCGCGCAGGCCGAACACCCGCGGTCCCCATACCTGCCCTCCGCGCACGGCCGGGTCCAGCACCGCTCGTACCACCGGCCACGCGCCTGCGTCCTTGCCCTGGACGAGGAGGGCGGCGGGTGCCGCGCGCAGACCCTCGCCGGCGGTCCGCACATGCACCGGGGGCCGCGACGGAGTGAGGGGGTCCAGGGCGCCGCCGGGGTGGGCCACGACGCTCGTCACCGTGCTGCCGACGGCCCGCAGGCGGCGGTCGAGTTCGAGTCCGAAGTACATCTGCGCCAGCTTGGAACGCCCGTAGGTGCGCTTGGGCAGGTAGTCCCGCCGGGACTGAAGGTCGTGGAGGTCGAGCCGCTCGGACTTCGCCGCGAAGCTGCCCACGGTCACGACACGGGCCGCCGGTGCGGCCGAGAGCAGCGGCATCAGGTGGTGGGTGAGCGCGAAGTGCCCGAGGTGGTTGGTGCCGAACATGAGCTCGTGGCCGTCGGCGGTCTCCCGGCGCGGCGGGGCGTCGAGCGCCACCCCGGCATTGTGGACCACCGCGTCCAGGCGGTCCGTACCCAGTGACTCCACCGCCGCTCGGAGCGTCGGCAGATCGGCGAGGTCCAGCCGTACGGCACGCACCCGTGCACCGGGCACACGCGCGCGGATCGCGGCCAGGGCGGCCTCGGCCCTCGCGGGATCGCGGCTGCCCAGGACCACGCCGGCCCCGGTCGCCGACAACTGCTCGGCGGCGAAGTAACCGATGCCGGCGTTGCCCCCGGTGATCAGGAAGACCCTGCCGTCGGCACGGGGCAGGCGCCGTACGTCCCAGGGCGCGGCGGAGGATTCGGAGGGCATGACGGCAGGCTCCCTGCTGCTGGCGGACGAGAGGGGTGAGGACGCTCCCTCGGGAGCGGCTCGCCGCCCAAACTTCCAGTGGCCACCGACACATCGCCTACGGATCACCGACAGCCCCGACGGGCGGCCGACGAAATGCGGTGCCGACCCGCCCGGCCCGTCGGGCACACTCACCCCATGGACACAGCCGACTACCTGGAGACCCTGGACCGCGAAGGCCGCCTGCTCGCCGCGGCCGCCGCCGAGGCGGGGACCGCGGCCGGGGTGCCGACCTGCCCGGAGTGGCGGGTGCGGGACCTGCTGCGGCACACGGGCGCGGTCCACCGCTGGGCGGCGGGGTTCGTCGCCGACGGATACGGCGAGCCGCGACCGCTGGGCGGGGAGCCCGATCTCGACGAGGACGAGCTGGTGAGCTGGTACCGGGACGGTCACCGGCGGCTCGTCGAGACCCTGGCCGCCGCGCCGACCGACGTGGCGTGCTGGACCTTCCATCCGGCGCCCTGCGCCTCGCCGTTGGCCTTCTGGACCCGGCGGCAGGCGCACGAGACGACCGTACACCGGTACGACGCGGAGTCGGCGGCCGGCGGCACGGCGTCCCGGATCGCCACCGACTTCGCCGTGGACGGCATCGACGAGCTGCTGCGCGGCTTCCACGCCCGCCCGAGGAGCCGGGTCCGGACCGAGGCGGCGCGCGTCCTTCGGGTGCGGACCCTCGACGCGGACGCGGTGTGGACCGTACGGCTTTCCGACCGGCCGCCGGTCACCAGCAGGGACGAGTCCGGATACGCGGAGGCCGAACTGGCCGGTGCGGCCGATCAGTTGTACCTCGCGCTGTGGAACCGGCTGCCCGTGCCCAGGGTGACCGGAGACGCCGCGCTCGCCGCCCTGTGGCGCGAGACCTCAGCGATCGGCTGAGTCGTTCAGCATCCGGGTCAGCACCGCGCGCTGCACCGGCCGTACCTCGCCGTGCAGCGCGCGCCCCTTCTCCGTGAGTCCCACGCGGACGCCTCGACGGTCCTCGGGGCACATGGCCCGCTGGAGGAGTCCGTCTTTCTCCAGGCGGGCGATCAGGCGGGACAGGGCGCTCTGGCTGAGGTGGATGCGGTCGGCGATCTCCTGTACGCGGTAGGCGCAGCCGCCGTCCGCCGCGGAGTCCTCGGAGAGCAGGTCGAGGACCTCGAAGTCGCTGGCGCACAGGCCGTGTTCGTGCAGGGCGCGGTCGAGTTCGCACTGGGTGCGGGCGTGCAGCGCCAGGATGTCCCGCCACTGGTTCACGAGCTCCTGCTCGGCCTTCTTCGCCGCCATGAGCGCACCGTAGCAGAGAAATCAATTTGTTGCATCGTAATTAAATGCACTTGCATCGCATGCACATGCATGTACTGTCTACCGCATGACCTCTCCGCTCACCACCCCCGCGGCCCCGTCCCCGGCGGTCCGCTGGACTCCCCGGTTGTGGGGCACCCTGCTGGTGCTGTGCGCCGCGATGTTCCTGGACGCGCTCGACGTGTCCATGGTCGGCGTGGCCCTGCCCTCCATCGGCTCCGACCTCCACCTGTCCACCTCGACGCTGCAATGGATCGTCAGCGGCTACATCCTGGGATACGGCGGGCTGCTCCTCCTCGGCGGCCGGACCGCCGACCTGCTCGGCCGGCGCCAGGTGTTCCTGGTGGCCCTCGGCGTGTTCGCCCTCGCCTCGCTGCTCGGCGGACTGGTCGACTCGGGGCCGCTGCTGATCGCCAGCCGCTTCATCAAGGGGCTGAGCGCCGCGTTCACCGCGCCCGCGGGCCTGTCCATCATCACCACGACCTTCGCCGAGGGCCCGCTGCGCAACCGCGCCCTGTCGATCTACACCACCTGCGCGGCCACCGGCTTCTCCATGGGTCTGGTGCTCTCCGGCCTCCTCACCGAGGCCAGTTGGCGTCTGACCATGCTGCTGCCCGCGCCCATCGCGCTGGTCGCGCTGCTCGCGGGACTGAAGCTGCTGCCGCGCAGCACACGCGAGAAGGACCACGACGGGTACGACATCCCCGGCGCCGTGCTCGGTACCGCCTCGATGCTGTTGCTGGTCTTCACCGTCGTACAGGCGCCGCAGGCCGGCTGGGCGTCGGCCCGTACCCTGCTGTCCTTCCTGGCCGTCGCCGCGCTGCTGACCGTGTTCGTCGTCGTCGAGCGGCGCTCGCCCGGCCCGCTGATCCGGCTCGGCGTGCTGCGCTCGGGCAGCCAAGTGCGGGCCCAGCTCGGCGCGATGGCGTTCTTCGGCAGTTACGTCGGCTTCCAGTTCCTGGTGACGCTGTACATGCAGTCCCTGCTCGGCTGGTCGGCGCTGCACACGGCGCTCGCCTTCCTGCCCGCCGGTGCGCTGGTGGCGGTGTCCTCGACCAAGGTCGGCTCGATCGTGGACCGGTTCGGCACCGCACGGCTGATCGCGGCGGGCTTCGCGCTGATGGTCGCCGGGTACGCGCTGTTCCTGAGCGTCGATCTCCATCCGGTATACGCGGCGGCCATCCTGCCGTCGATGCTGCTGATCGGCGCGGCCTGCGCGCTGGTCTTCCCCTCGCTCAACATCCAGGCCACCAACGGGGTCGAGGACCACGAGCAGGGCATGGTCTCCGGTCTGCTCAACACCTCGGTCCAGGTGGGCGGCGCGATCTTCCTCGCCGTCGTCACGGCGGTGGTCACCGCCCACGCCCCGGCCCACGCGACCCCGCAGGCCGTGCTCGACAGCTACCGTCCGGGCCTGCTCGTGGTGACGGGCATCGCCCTCGCCGGGCTCCTCATCACCCTCACGGGGCTGCGCGGCCGCCCTACCGCGCAGCAGACCGTCGTTATCGCCAGGTCCACCGTGGAGAGGGAGGCGGACGTGGAGCCCGTGGCGGTCCATGACTAGGGGGAATGCCTCCAGGTGTGCGCCCGGCGGGAGTTGCTTGCTCCGCCGGGCGCACGCCTGTGAGACTGGGTCGATGGACGGGGATGGGGACGGGGGCGGGGGGCGGATGGACGGGTACGGGGGACGGCGGACCAAAGCCGAGCAGGACGCCATGACCGTGGAGATCGGGTACGCGCTGGCCAGCGCGGTGTTCGCGGCCGCGGTGACGTTCGGGGCCGTCGGCGGACCGGCGCTGCTCTTCGATCTGCCGCCGCTGCTCGCGGCGGCACTGCTGCGTGTGGCCGGCACGCTCGCCGCCGTCGTCTTCGTGGCCCGGGTGGTGAGCGTGCTGGTGCGCTTCCGGCGGGAGCCTCAGCCCAGCCAGCCCGGCCGCACCAGCCCCGACTCGTAGGCCAGTACGACCAGTTGGGCCCGGTCCCGGGCGCCCAGCTTGACCATCGTGCGGCTCACGTGGGTCTTCGCGGTGAGCGGGCTGACCACCAGGCGGCGGGCGATCTCCTCGTTGGACAGGCCGATGCCGACCAGCGCCATCACCTCCCGTTCCCGCTCGGTGAGCGCGGCGAGGGCGTCGGCGGCCGCGGGCTCCTTCGAGCGGGCCGCGAACTCGGCGATCAGCCGGCGGGTCACACCGGGCGACAGCAGCGCGTCGCCGTCGACCACGGCCCGTACCGCGCGCAGGAGTTCGTCCGGCTCGGTGTCCTTGACCAGGAAGCCGGAGGCGCCCGAGCGGATCGCCTCGAAGACGTACTCGTCGAGCTCGAAGGTGGTGAGCATGACCACCTTGACGTCCTTCAGGCCCGCGTCCCCGGTGATGCGGCGGGTCGCGGCCAGGCCGTCCAGCAGCGGCATGCGGATGTCCATCAGGACGACGTCCGGGCGCAGTTCGCGCACCTGGCCGACGGCCTCCTCGCCGTCCGCCGCCTCCCCGGCCACCTCGATGTCCGGCTGCGCGTCGAGCAGCGCCCTGAAACCCGCCCGCACCAGTGACTGGTCGTCGGCGAGCAGTACCCGGATCACTGATCCTCCCCGGAGTGCAAAGGCAGTACAGCGAGCACCCGGAAGCCGCCGTCGGGGCGCGGGCCCGCCTCGATCGTGCCACCCAGCGCGGCGGCCCGCTCCCGCATTCCGGCCAGGCCGTTCCCGCTGCCGCCCACGTCCGCGCCGGTCGCGGGACCGTCGTCGTCGATCATGAGCCGCAGCGCGCCGCCTTCGTGCGCGAGGCGCACGCGCGCGTGCCGCGAACCGGAGTGCCGTACGACGTTGGTGAGGGCCTCCTGGACGATACGGAAGGCGGCCAGGCCGGCGCCCGGCGGCAGCCGCGGCGGCGCCCCCTCGACCTCGACGGTGAGGCCCGCGCTCGCCGCCTGTTCGACCAGTTCCGGCAGCCGGTCGAGGCCGGGCGCGGGGGCGCGTGGCGCGTCTCCGGGGGTGCGCAGGGTGTCGAGGACCTGACGTACCTCGCCGAGCGCCTCCTTGCTGGCGTCCTTGATGGTGGCGAGCGCCGCCCGCGCCTGCTCCGGGTCGCTGTCCAGGAGGGCGAGGCCGACGCCCGCCTGCACGTTGATGACGGAGATGCTGTGCGCGAGGACGTCGTGCAGTTCGCGGGCGATGCGCAGCCGCTCCTCGTCGGCGCGCCGCCGGGCCGCCTGGGCGCGCTCGGCACGCTCCCGGGCCCACTGCTCACGCCGGACCCGGCCCAGCTCCGCCAGCGCGACGACGGCCAGCACCCAGGTGGCGACGACGATCTCCGCACCGACGCCCGCGCCCTTGTCGTGCGGCGGCGGCAGCCAGCGGTACAGCCAGAGCGCCACCAGGACGTGCCCGGCCCACAGCAGCCCCAGCGACGCCCAGGCGGCCCGGCGGTGCCCGGTGACGACCGCGCTGAAGCAGCTCACGGCGACGGCCAGGAAGACCGGCCCGTACGGATAACCGGCGGCCAGGTAGACCAGGGCGGCCGTAGCGGTGCCGAACGCGACGAACACCGGGTGCCGCTGCCGCCACAGCAGCAGCCCCGAGGCCACGAGCAGCAGCACACGCCCGGAGACGTCCAGCGGCTCGCGGCCCGGCTGCTGGTGTGCGGCGAAGTTGGAGCCGATCACCACGAAGGCGGTGATCAGCACGGTGGAACGCCACGGCAGGTGCGGACGCCGCGCCTCGGTGTCGTCGGTCCCGTACCACCGGCGCCCGTGCCACCGTCGCCCGTGCCACCGTCGCGGCCCGTGCCACCGCCGCGGCCGGTCCACCGGTGCCGGCCGGTCCCCCCGCCTCGACCGGATCCGGCGTCCGTACTGCTCTTCCATGACGGCCACGCTAGACGCGGGCGGGCCGCGTCGGCGTCCGCCGGGCGAGGTGATCACACGTACTCCCCGGGAAGTACGGCGCCCCGCCGTACGGGGACCTACCTCAGCCCCACTCCGTGCGCCAGCCCGGTCACCGCGTGCCGGAAGAACGTCTCCCGGTCCTCGACCACCCGGTGGAACTGCCCGAACAGCTCGAACCCGACCAGCCCGAACAGCTGGGCCCAGGCCGCCACCAGCGCGGTGGCCGCCTCGGGCGGCAGGGCGGGGGCGAAGTCGGCGACCATGCGTTCGGCCTCGGGGCGCAGTTCCGCGGGAAGCGGCAGATCGGCGAGACCGGGGCCCTGGTGGGTGTCCCGGACGATGCCGATGAGGAGGAGGCCGACGCGGGAGGCGGCCCGGACGGTGGTCTCGGGGGCGGAGTAGCCGGGCACGGGCGAGCCGTAGATCAGCGCGTACTCGTGCGGGTGGGCCAGCGCCCAGCCGCGCACCGCCTCGCACACGGCCGTCCAGCGGGCCACGGGAGCGTCGTCGGAGGCGGAGTCATGGGCCTTCTCGGCGGCCTCGCCGAGGGAGTCGTAGGCGTCGATGATGAGCGCGGTCAGCAGGTCGTCGCGGCTGGGGAAGTAGCGGTAGAGCGCGGAGGAGACCATGCCGAGTTCGCGGGCCACCGCGCGCAGCGAGAGCTTGGCCGCGCCCTCGGCGGCGAGCTGTCTGCGCGCCTCGTCCTTGATGGCCGCGGTGACTTCGATCCTGGCCCGCGCGCGGGCGCCCTGTGCGGTGCTCATGCATGTGAGTGTGCCACGAAGAGCGAGCAGTGCACACAAAAGAGAGCGGTGCTCTTGCTTTGGATCGCCACTCTCCCCCACACTGGAGTCGACCGAGAGCACCGCTCTCCCAATCCGTGGGGGTTCACCATGTCGTCGTCTTCGTCTTCGCCGTACTACCTCAAGGGCAGCCCGATGACGGTCCGCATGAACAGCGTCATCGGCTGGCTGGCCCGGCACGGTTTCAGCCTCGCCGGTACGGCGGAGATGTCCGTGCGCGGCCGCAAGAGCGGCAAGATGCAGCGCATCCCGGTCAACCCGCACGCCTACGAGGGCGAGCAGTACCTGGTCTCCGCCCGGGGCCACTCCCAGTGGGTGCGCAACATGCGCGCCGCCGGCGGCGGGGAACTGCGCGTCGGGCGCAGGGTGCGCGAGTTCACCGCGGTGGAGCTTCCCGACGCGGAGAAGCTGCCCGTCCTGCGGACCTACCTGGAGAAGTGGGGCTGGGAGGTCAACCAGTACTTCCAGGGGGTCACGGCCGAGTCCTCCGACGAGGAGATCATCGCGGCGGCCGGTGACCACCCGGTCTTCCGGATCACGGTCAGGAAGTGACTGTGTTCTCCGGCGCGGCGGATTCCGGCGCGGAAGTCCGCCGGTCCATCGCGGTCAGGGCCCGCTGGGCCATCGGATGCGTGCGGACGAGCTCGCCCAGCGACGTGGAGCCCTGCGTGATCTCCTTGAAGGCCCGCCAGGCGGGCCGAAAACCGGTGAGGGCCGCGTGGAACAGGCCGGGCCGGCGCTCGAAAGCGGTCAGCATCCGCTTGCCCACGCTCATCTCGACGCCGAGCCCCGCCTTGATCGCGAACGCGTAGTTCAGGGCCTGCCGACGGGTGTCCACGGCGTCGTGCGCCTCGGCGATCCGGACCGCCCACTCCCCCGCGAGCCGCCCCGACCGCAGGGCGAAGGAGATGCCCTCCCGGGTCCACGGCTCCAGCAGACCGGCCGCGTCCCCGCAGACCAGGACCCGGCCGCGCGAGAGCGGGGAGTCGTCGGCGCGGCAGCGCGTCAGATGCCCGGAGGAGATGCTCGGCTCGAAGCCGGCCAGCCCGAGGCGGGCGATGAAATCCTCCAAGTACCGCTTGGTGGCCGCGCCTTCGCCGCGGGCCGAGATCACGCCGACCGTCAGCGTGTCGCCCTTGGGGAAGACCCAGCCGTAACTGCCGGGCATCGGCCCCCAGTCGATCAGGACCCGGCCCTTCCAGTCCTCGGCGACCGTCTCCGGCACCGGGATCTCCGCCTCCAGGCCGAGGTCGACCTGCTCCAGCTTCACCCCGACGTGCGCTCCTATGCGGCTGGCGCTGCCGTCGGCGCCGACCACCGCGCGCGCCAGCAGCGTCTCGCCGCCCTGGAGGACGACGGCGACCGTACGGCGGTCCGGCACCGCCGAGCCGTGCTGCTCGACCCTCGTCACGGTGACGCCGGTGCGCAGCTCGGCGCCGGCCTTCTGCGCGTGCTGGACCAGCTGCTGGTCGAACTCGGGCCGGTTGATCAGCCCGAACAGCATCTGCTTGGAGCGGCGGGTGCGCGTGAAGCGTCCGTTGTTGGAGAAGGTGACCGCGTGCACCCGGTCCTGGAAGGGCAGCTCGAAGCCCGGCGGCAGGGCGTCTCGCGAGGGGCCGATGATGCCGCCTCCGCACGTCTTGTAGCGGGGCAGCTCCGCCTTCTCCAGCAGCAGCACGCGCCGCCCCGCGACCGCCGCCGCGTAGGCGGCCGAGGCCCCCGCGGGTCCCGCGCCCACCACGACGACGTCCCACACCCGCTGCACGTCGTCCGCCGAAGAGTTCTCGCCGCTCACGATGGTCCGCTGCTCCGATCAAGCCGTCTGCCGCACCTGTCCCCCGCATCCTACGGCGGACGTCGCCGCAGGTTGCTGTGGCAGGATCGGTGCACTCACCGGTACAACGTCGCACCCACAAGGAGCGTGCCCATGTCGTCGAATCCGCTCGCCGAGACCGTCGCCGCCCTGATGCCCAGGGCCAAGGCGGAGCTCACCGAGCTGGTGGCCTTCAAGTCGGTCGCGGACTTCGGGCAGTTCCCCCGGAGCGAGAGCGAGGGTGCCGCGAACTGGGTCGCCGCCGCGCTGCGCGCCGAGGGCTTCGAGGACGTCGCACTGCTCGACACCCCGGACGGCACGCAGTCGGTGTACGGATACCTGCCGGGCCCTGAGGGTGCGAAAACGGTTCTGCTCTACGCCCACTACGACGTGCAGCCGCCGCTGGACGAGGCCGCCTGGACCACCCCGCCCTTCGAGCTGACCGAGCGCGACGGCCGCTGGTACGGCCGCGGGGCCGCCGACTGCAAGGGCGGCGTGATCATGCATCTGCTCGCGCTGCGCGCGCTGAAGGCGAACGGCGGCGTCCCGGTGCACGTCAAGGTGATCGCCGAGGGCTCGGAGGAGCAGGGCACGGGCGGCCTGGAGCGGTACGCCGAACAGCACCCCGAGCTGCTGGCGGCGGACACGATCGTGATCGGCGACGCGGGCAACTTCCGCGTCGGCCTGCCGACCGTCACCACCACCCTGCGCGGCATGACCCTGGTCCGCGTGCGGATCGACACCCTCGAGGGCAACCTCCACTCGGGCCAGTTCGGCGGCGCCGCCCCCGACGCGCTGGCCGCGCTGATCCGCGTCCTGGACTCGCTGCGCGCCGAGGACGGCTCGACCACCGTCGACGGGCTCGAGCCCGAGACCCGCTGGGAGGGGCTTCAGTACGACGAAGGGCAGTTCCGTGCCGACGCCAAGGTGCTGGACGGGGTCGGCCTGATCGGTGACGGTACGGTCGCCGACCGCATCTGGGCCCGCCCGGCCGTGACCGTGCTGGGCATCGACTGCCCGCCGGTCGTCGGTGCCACCCCGTCCGTGCAGGCCAGTGCCCGCGCCCTGATCAGCCTGCGGGTGCCGCCGGGCGTGGACGCGGCCGAGGCGGGCAAGCTGCTCCAGGCCCACGTGGAGGCGCACACGCCGTGGGGTGCGCGGGTGCAGGTCGAGCAGGTCGGTCAGGGCCAGGCCTTCCGCGCCGACACCACCAGCCCGGCGTACCAGGCGATGGCCGACGCGATGGCGGTCGCCTACCCGGGCCAGGAGATGCAGTACGCCGGGCAGGGCGGCTCCATCCCGCTGTGCAACACCCTCGCCGCCCTCTACCCGCAGGCCGAGATCCTGCTCATCGGCCTGAGCGAGCCGGAGGCCCGGATCCACGCGGTCAACGAGAGCGTCTCCCCGCAGGAGCTGGAGCGCCTGGCAGTGGCGGAGGCGCACTTCCTCACGCTGTACGCGGCGGGCTGAACCACTCTGCCGACAGCAGAGGGCCCTCGCCCCCGAGCGGGGCCCTGCCTACCGTCGGCGTATGGACGTCATCGAGCTGCTCCCCCGTCTGCATCTGCTGCGCTTCCCGGTCGGACAGGCCTATCTCTGGCGCGACGACGACGAGTTGACGCTGATCGACGCCGGGGCGGTGGGCTCCGGCGGGGCGATCGCGGACGCCGTGACGGCCCTCGGGCGGGACCCGTCGGCCGTACGGCGGATCGTGCTGACGCACTTCCACGAGGACCACGCGGGCGGGGCGGGCGAGTTCGCCGCGCTGAGCGGCGCCGAGGTGTTGGCGCACCGCCTGGACGCGCCGGTCGTCCGAGGAGAAGTACCCGGCCCACCACCGGTGTTCGAGGACTGGGAGCGGCCGATCCACGCGGAAGCCCTGCGGAAGCTGCCGCCGGGCGAGCCCGTCCCTCCGGAGCACGTCACCGAACTGGACGACGGTGACGTCCTCGACTTCGGCGGCGGCGCCCGCATCGTCCACGCCCCCGGTCACACCCACGGCAGCATCGCCGTCCATCTCCCCGAGCAGCGCGTGCTGTTCACCGGGGACGCGGTGGCCGCGGCGCCGGTCACCGGGGCCGTGATGCCGGGTGTCTTCAACCTCGACCGGGCCCTGACCGTCGCGTCCTTCCACCGGCTGGCGGACCTCGACGCGGACCTGGCCTGTTTCGGCCATGGTGATCCGGTCCTCGGGCAGGCTTCGGCGGTCCTTCGGAAAGCGGCGGACGGACACGGGGTCCCGAGCTGATCATGGCGGCATGCCCCTCCCCGCACGCCTGGCCGCCCACGCCGGCATCGCCATCTCCCTGGACCTCCTCAGTGACCGGGAACCGAGCGGGCGGGTGGCCGGGAAGTCAGGTCTGTGGAGCTTGTGTACGACCGTGGGCGGCACACCGTTCCTTCGCCGGCAACCCCAGGCGGCAGCGGGCTGCGAAGCAGAAAGCCCGACCCGCGAGGGAAGCAATCCCCGCCGTTCACGGCGAGGAGGAGGTCAGACGGAGTCCTCCTCGGGGGTCCCGGCGGGTGCCGGGGCGGCGAAGCGGGCCACGGCCTCGGTGTCGGCGCCGACCGCGTCGAACACCTCACCGGCGCCGGTGCCGACGAGTTCCTCGGCGAAGTGACAGGCGCTGACGTGCGCCCCCGATCTCGCCGGGCGCAGCGCCGGCTCGGCGCTGTCGCACGCGTCCCGGCGCAGCGGGCAGCGTGGGGCGAACGGGCAGCCGGGCGGCAGGTTCAGCAGGGAGGGCGGGGAGCCGGTGACGGGGGTGAGGCGTTCCTCCTCCCGGTCGAGGCGGGGCAGGGAGCCGAGCAGGCCCAGGGTGTAGGGCATGCGCGGGATGTAGAAGATGTCCTCGACCGAACCGGTTTCCACGATCCGGCCCGCGTACATGACGGCGACCCGGTCGGTGTGGCCGGCGACCACACCGAGGCCGTGGGTGATCAGCACGAGGGCCGCGCCGGTCTCGGCCCGGGCGGTCTCCAGCGCGTCCAGGGTCTGGGCCTGCACGGTGACGTCGCCGCGGTGGTCGGCTCGTCGGCGATGATCACGTCCGGGTCGTTGGCCATCGCGATGGCGTTCTCGACCCCATAGCGGAAAATTCGAGCCAGTATCGCCACATCGTGTCCATGACGTGGCGTCAACCGACCGGAACACCGGCCTCCAGGTACAGGGCCGCGCCCCGCTCCCGCGCCCGCAACGCCCACCGCAGCCGCTCGTAACGAACCGGCGGCAGCATGTCGGCGGCCTCCTGCTCGGTGACGAAGCGCCAGTCGCGCAGCTCGGGCCCCGGCAGCAGCAGTCGGCCGGTCTCGGCGGAGTCCAGCCGCCCGCCGTCGAACAGGAACCGCAGCCCGCCGTAACCGGGCGGCACGGGCCGCTCCCAGTCCACGACGAGCAGCCGTGGTACGTCGTCGAGCAGTATCCCGGTCTCCTCGGCGACCTCGCGCACACCGGCCCGGGCGGGCGCCTCGCCGGGTTCCACGACCCCGCCCGGGAACTCCCACCCGGCCTTGTAGGTGGGGTCGACCAGCAGCACCCGGTCCCGCTCGTCGAAGAGCAGGACGCCGGCGGCGAGGGTCTCGGCGATGGGCTCCGGGGTCTGCACGATGTCGCAGACCGGCACCTCCCCGCTGCCGACGGCCTCGGCGAGCCGGGCGGCCGTCTCGTACGGGGTGAGATCGCTGGTGTCGACCGGATGGGCGTCCGCCATGAGCCACGAGGCCAGGGCGGCCCGATAGGTCTCGATGTGGTCGTACGACCACTGCCGCACCCGCATCTCTCCGTCGGGGAGGTCCGGGGATACGTCCCGCCCGGCTATTCGCTCACGCAGGATCGTTTCAGCCGGAGCGAGGAGGATGTGCCGTACAGCGATGCGGCGGGCGGCGAGGCCGCCGAAGATCTCGTCACGGTACTCCTGGCGCAGCAGGGTCATGGGAACCACCAGGGTCCCGCCGAGCTCGGCGAGCATCGCGGCCGCCGTGTCGATCACGAGCCGTCGCCAGATCGGCAGGTCCTGGAAGTCGCCGACCTCGGCGAGGCGCTTGGGCGGCAGCAGGTGCGTGAGCTCTCCGCCGATGACCTCGGGGTCGAAGAGCGTGCTGTTCGGGATCAGCTCGATCAGTTCCCGTGCGGTCGTGGTCTTCCCCGCGCCGAAAGCGCCGTTGATCCAGACGACGGTCACGGACTCCCCCTCTTCTGTTGGCCCCCTGTGGCTTGCCCGCTCCACACTGCCACGGAAACCATCCCCAGTAGAGGGCGCGCCCGCGGCGGTGCCGCCGCCCCGGTGGCAGGGGCGCCGGCACCGCGTTCGACGGCTCGGCGCGCTACCGCTGGGCCGGCGTCTCGTCGTCGAGGGCGAGGCCGTCCTCGCCGATGAGGCCGTCGGCGGAGTCGAGGGTGTGGGAGACGTGCGGGTCCCCGACGACCTCGTGATGGGTCGCGTGCGACGGGGTGATTGCGGCCACGACGAACCCGGTGGCGAGGGAGGCGATGGCGAGCATGCTGCGCTTCTTCATGCCCGGATCAACTGCCCAAGCGGGCCGGGGTCACGCGACTGTCACAGAATCCCGTGGCCGGGTGATCGTTTCACCGCTGTCGTCCGAGGTCACGACCTGGACGTGGCCCGCCTCTCCCCGTTCGTACGGCACCAGGTCAACATGCTCGGCCGGTACTGGTTCCAGCTCCCCGAACTGCCGGGCGGCCTGCGCCCGCTGCGCGACCCGGACGCGGCCGAAGAGGTGTGACCCCGATGCGGGTGACCGTCACCGCCGGGGCTGTCCCGGCGGTGACGTTTGCACTGGTCACCGGCTCGTAGGGTGCCGGGAGCCGTAACACCGGCGGAGGGCGTGGCGGCTATGCGTGGCGGCGGGTGCGGTAGGCGGCCGGTGAGAGCTCCGGGCTGCTGCTGGGCCGGGACTGGGGTGCGGGCGGCCGCCACACCGGGTGGGTGCGGCGGCCGTGGGTGGGATCGGCTCGTGGTTCGAGTCAGTCAGCAGAGCGGCGGATCAGCCCGGCGTCACCGCACCCTCTGGCACTCCGAACCACTCCTCCAGCGCCTCCGCCAGCCCGGCCGTCGACGTCGGCGCCTGCGCCCCGGCGTCGGCCGCCCAGGCCGTGAAGCCGTCCGGACGGACGAGGACCGCCGCCAGTTCCGGGCGGGACGGGCAGCCGGCCGTCAGGGTGTCGACGCGGCCGGCGTACCCCGCGGCGAGGGCCCGGAGCTCCGGGTCGTCGGTGAGGTCGAGCAGGAGCGCCCGGCCGCCGTGGAGGTGGTCCGCGAGGCGGCCGCCGTCGGTGAGTTCGAGGTCCGGGGTGCTGCGGCCGGTCAGCGGGTGCTTGCCCGGCAGCTCGTACCGCACTCCGGCACCGTTGAGCCGCGCGGTGAGGTACGTGGTGCCCACGACCGTCCCCGCCAGGTCGCTGACGATCTCGCGCAGGGCCCGGGACTGCGGGTCCGGGCGCATGGCCGCGACCTGGGACCGGGTCCAGTCCAGGACCCACGCGCCGACCGGGTGCCGCTCGGAGGTGTACGTGTCCAGCAGCCCTTCCGGCGCCCGGCCGCCGATCACCGCGGCGAGCTTCCAGCCGAGGTTCATCGCGTCCCCGATACCCAGGCTCAGCCCCTGGCTCCCGAACGCGGAGTGCACGTGCGCCGCATCGCCCGCCAGCAGCACCCGGCCCTTGCGGTACTCGGTGACCTGGCGGGCGTGGTCGGTGAAGCGGGTCGCGGTCCGCACCCCGGTGATCGTGACGTCCACGCCGGATACGCGGCGCAGCCGCGCCTGGAGGTCCTCGGAGGTGACCGGCGCGTCCCGGTCGGCCGGCGGGCCGTCGAACTCCACGGTGACGACGCGGCCCGGCATCGGCCCGTGGGCGTACACCCCGGTGTCCGTGGCGGTCCAGCCGACCTTCAGGTCCTCGGCGCCGGTCATCTCCACGACCGCCTGGTGACAGGTGACCTCCGGGTCCGTACCGGGAAATTCGAACCCCGCGAGCTTGCGGACCGCGCTGCGGCCGCCGTCGCAGCCCACGAGCCAGCCGGCGCGTATGGCCCCGTGGCTGGTCCGCACGGTGACGGCCTCCTCGTCCGCGTCGAAGCCGGTCAGCTCCACTCCCCGGCGCACCTCGACGCCGAGCTCGTCCGCCCGCTCGCCGAGCAGCCGCTCGATGTCCTGCTGCGCCACGAAAGCGATCTCGGCGGCGGGTCCGGCGTCGCCGAGGCCCGGCTCCGTACGGTCGACCAGGTCGGCGCGCAGCATGATCCCGGCGAAGTGCCCGACGACCCCGAGCCCTTGGCCTGCGGCCCCGCCTCCGTCCCCGCCGTTCCGCTCGCGCACGAACGCCTGGAAGCGGTCCATCGCCTGCCGCTGCACCTCGGCCAGGGCGGGCAGCATGCCCCGGCGGTAGAGCGCCTCGGCACTGGGCGTGGTGATCGCCCCGCCCTTGATCGTCGGGTCCACTTCGGTGAGGCGCTCCAGGGCGGCCACCCGCGCGCCTCCGAGCCGGAGCTCGCAGGCCAGCATCAGTCCGACCGGGCCGCCTCCGGCCACCACTACGTCATAGTCCATGGCGCCCACTATGACCGAGGGCCAAAGAGGCCCTTTCACCGCCCTGACCAGCCACAACAGGTGCCGCGATGTCAAGGGGCCGGCCCCGCGAGGAGGGACGGGAAGCGGTGCGTCCGCGCTCCTCCTCGGCTACCTCACCCGCCTCCCGCCGGTGTCCCGGCCGGTCCTCGATCGGCTCGATCAGGTGGTCGGGCGGTCAGGCGGTCAGGCGGTCAGCGCCGCAAGCTCCGCGTTGGCGCGCTCGGTGACCAGGGCGAGGACGCGGCCGGCGGCGGCCAGGTCCTCGGCGGGTATCCCGCCCCAGAGGCGGGCGGTGATGGGGGCTGTCTCCGCGCCGGCGGCGGCGATCAGCTATTGGGGCGTTATCTGTGGGACGACTTCAGACCCGTCCCGGAGCCGACGCACCGTCAGCCGCCCACCAGGGCCGACAGATCCTCAGCGCCAGTTTCCGTTCCGATGTTCCTCAGCCCCCGAGTACGCCAAGGGGCTCGGGGTGCGCGCGGCGATGGGCACCGTCGCCTTCGAGGTGCGGGCGGACGCCCCGGAGGCCCCTCGACCGGCGTGGCGGACGCGCGGCTCAGTTACCTGAGCCGTCGACCGGTTCCGTCAGGGATTGAACGTTCCTGCGCGGCCCGGTCACACCCCCGCCGCGGTCGCGTCCGGCCTCAGGGCCAGTGCGGCCGCGGCGGCGCCCACCAGGCCGGCGTCCGTGCCCATCTGCGCGGGCGTCACGGTGAGCCCCTGGACGAAGGAGAGGGTGGCGTAGTCGGCGAGGGCCTTGCGCAGCGGCTCGAAGAGGATGTCGCCCGCCTTGCCCACGCCCCCGCCGATCACCGCGACGTCGATCTCGACCAGGGTGGCGGTGGCGGCGATCCCGGCGGCCAGGGCCTGCGCGGCGCGTTCGAAGGACGCCACGGCGACCGGGTCACCGACGCGGGCGGCGGCGGCCACCGCGGCGGCGGAGGTGTCGCCGTCCGGGCCCGGCCGCCAGCCGTTCTCCAGCGCGCGCCGGGCGATGTTCGGGCCGCTCGCGATCCGCTCCACGCAGCCGCGTGAGCCGCAGGGGCACAGGTCGCCGTCGAGGTCGACGCTGATGTGGCCGATGTGGCCCGCGTTGCCGGTCGGGCCGGGGTGCAGCCGCCCGTTCAGGATCAGACCGCCGCCGACCCCGGTCGAGACGACCATGCACAGGGCGTTGTCGTGGCCCCGGGCGGCGCCCTGCCAGTGCTCGGCGGCCGCGATCGCCACGCCGTCGCCGATCAGCTCCACCGGCAGTCCCCCGGTGACCGCGCGCACCCGGTCGACCAGCGGGAAGTCACGCCAGCCCGGCACGTTCACCGGGCTCACCGTGCCGGTGGCGGCGTTCACCGGGCCGGCGCTGCCGATGCCGACGGCGCCCGCGCGGGCCCACAGGGGCGAGCCGGTCAGATCGCCGAGCACCTCCGCCACGGCCCGCATGATGGTGTCGCCGTCCTCCTGCGCGGGCGTCGCGCGCTGCGCTCGCACCAGGATGGAGCCGTGGGCGTCCACCAGCGCTCCGGCGATCTTGGTGCCGCCGATGTCGACCGCGGTCACGAGGTCGGTGTGCATCAGTGTGATATCTCCCCGTCAACCAGGTTAAAAGGGCTGGCCGGTCGCGGTGGGGGCGCGGGCCGGAGATTGCGATGGACAGTCTCTCGCGGGCATGACAACGTTGTCCAGGCTCTATGCTCGACGCCACATCCTCATACAAACCGATGACCGACGCATCACCCCCTGGACAACAAGGCCGACAGGACAGGACAGCGCATCGTGCCCGAGACCATCCGCCGAGGAGACCGCCTCTCCGGGAGCCGCTACGGAAACCGTCCGACCATGAAGGACGTGGCCGCGCGGGCCGGCGTCGGCCTGAAGACGGTCTCCCGCGTGGTCAACGGCGAGCCGGGCGTCACCCCGGACACGGAACGCCGGGTCCAGGAGGCCATCGACGCGCTGGGCTTCCGCCGCAACGACAGCGCCCGGGTGCTGCGCAAGGGCCGCACCGCGAGCATCGGCCTGATCCTGGAGGACCTCGCCGACCCGTTCTACGGTCCCCTCAGCCGCGCGGTGGAGGAGGTGGCCCGGGCCCACGGCGCCCTGCTGATCAACGGCTCCAGCGCGGAGGACCCGGAGCGCGAGCAGGAACTCGCGCTGGCGTTGTGCGCGCGGCGCGTGGACGGGCTGGTGATCATCCCGGCCGGGGACGACCACCGCTATCTGGAGCCGGAGATCAAGGCCGGCGTCGCGACCGTGTTCGTGGACCGTCCGGCCGGGAAGATCGACGCCGATGTGGTGTTGTCCGACAACTTCGGTGGCGCCCACTCCGGCGTCACCCATCTCATCGCCCACGGCCACCGCCGGATCGGGTTCATCGGCGACATGCCCCGCATCCACACCGCGGCCGAGCGGCTGCGCGGCTACCGGGCGGCCATGGAGGACGCGGGGATACCCGTGGCGGAGTCCTGGATGTCCCTGGGCGTCACCGATCCGCAGCGGGTGCGCCGGGCGGCCGAGGAGATGCTCTCCGGGCCCTCCCCCGTCACGGCCGTCCTCGCGGGCAACAACCGGGTGACGGTGACCGTGATCCGCGTCCTCGCCGAGCACCGCCGCCGCGTGGCCCTCGTCGGCTTCGACGACATCGAGCTCGCCGACCTGCTCCAGCCGGGCGTCACGGTCGTCGCCCAGGACGCGGCCGCGCTCGGCCGTACCGCCGCCGAACGCCTCTTCCGCCAGCTGGACGGCACCCTCGTCGCCCCGGAGCGCATCGAGCTGCCGACCCGGCTGATCACCCGCGGCTCGGGCGAGCTGCCACCGGCGGACTGAGCCGCCCATGAGAGGCCGCACACTGGAAGAACTCGGGCTCGCCGAGGTGCCGCGCGAGAACCCGCTGAGCTATCCGGGCGCCCGGCCCGCCGGCTCCGGGCTGCTGCTCGGGGACCGAATGCTGCCTCTGGACCGGCTGGTGCACGAGGACCGGACGCCGGTCGTGGCGGTCGGCTCCAACGCCTGCCCCGGCCAACTGCGCCACAAGCTGGCCGAGTTCGGGATCACCTCGGCGCTGCCGATGGTGCAGGCGCTGGTGCGGGGGCTCGACGTGGGCGTCTCCGCGCACGTCAGCCGCATGGGCTATGTGTCCGCCTCTCCCGTGGGCGCGCCCGGGGCGTCACGGGAGTTGTTCGTCGTCTGGCCGGACGCGCGGCAACTGGCCGTGATCGACGCCAGTGAGCTCAACTTCGACCGTGCCTGGCTGCCCGCGCCCGACGTATGGATCGAGCTGGCCGACGGTTCGGCGCTGCCCGGCGCGTACGCGTACGTCAACCGGCACGGGGTCCTGCACAACGGGGACGGCGCGCCCCGCGCGCACCCCGGGCAGCGGGCCCTGATCGGCGAACTGCTGACGGGGTCGGCCGAGTTGCGGGAGCTCTTCGGCGTCACACCCGAGCAGTTCTGCGCGCGGGCGCGCGCCGACGCCGAACTGTGCGCGCGGGGCACACGGCTGTTCGCCGAGCGGAAGTGGGTGACGGTGTCCGGGCTGGAGGCGTACGTCGCCTGAGGCGGGCGGTCCCCGGGCCCGCTATTCGGCCGACGCCGTGAGGTCACCGCGCCGCGGCGCCGCGAAGCCCTCCAGGCCGGCCCGGGTCAGTCCGCTCAGCCGGGCCACCTCGGCGAGGTCGAGGGCGCCGCAGTCCAGGCCGCGCAGCAGATAGCCGCTGAGGGCCTTGGCGGTGGCGGGTTCGTCCATGACGTCGCCGCCCGTCCGGTTGGCGTACCGGGCGAGCCGGGCCGCCGCCTGTCCGAAGCCCTCCCGGTAGAAGGCGAAGACGGCCGCGTAACGGGTGGGGAGGTGGCCTGGGTGCATGTCCCAGCCCTGGTAGTAGGCGCGGGCCAGGGCGCGGCGGGTGAGGCCGTAGTGCAGCCGCCAGGCGTCGTGGACCTTCTCGGTGGGACCGACCGGGAGGACGTTCGTCGAGCCGTCCGAGACGCGTACGCCGGTGCCGGCGGCCGCCACCTGCATGATGGCCTTGGCGTGGTCGGCGGCGGGGTGGTCGGGCGCCTGGTGGGCGGCGGAGATGCCGAGGCAGGCGCTGTAGTCGAAGGTGCCGTAGTGCAGTCCGGTGGCGCGGCCCTCGGCGGCCTGGATCATGCGGGCGACGGTGGCGGTGCCGTCGGCGGCGAGGACGGCCTGGCTGGTCTCGATCTGGATCTCGAAGCCGATCCGGCCGGGCTCCAGGCCGCGCGCCTTCTCGAAGGCCTCGAGGAGGCGGACCATGGCGGTGACCTGCTCGGCGTACGTCACCTTGGGCAGCGTCAGCACGAGCCCGTCGGGCAGACCGCCGGCCTCCATCAGGCCGGTGAGGAAGATGTCGAGGGTGCGGATGCCCCGGTCGCGCACCGGCGCCTCCATGCACTTCATGCGGATGCCCATGTACGGGGCCGCGGTCCCCTTCTCGTACGCCTCGGCGATCAGGCGGGCCGCGCGGGCCGCCGCCTCGTCCTCCTCCGCGTCGGGGCGCAGGCCGTAGCCGTCCTCGAAGTCGACGCGCAGGTCTTCGACCGGCTCGCGCTCCAGTTTGGCGCGGACCCGGGAGTGGACCGGCTCGGCGAGGTCGTCGCCGAGGCCGAGGACGGCGGCGAAGGAGGCGGCGTCCGGGGCGTGTTCGTCCAGGGCGGCGAGGGCCAGCTCGCCCCAGGAGCGGATGGCGCCGGCGGCGAAGACGTCGCCGGGGACGTACACGGTGTGCACGGGCTGGCGGGTGCCGGGGTCTCCGGGGTAGCGGCGCTCCAGTTCCGCGTCGACCGGGGCGAGGGAGGCGCTGATCTCCTCGCTGACGGCGCCCGCGAGGCTCGTCGACACCTTTTCCCGCCGGCCCTGGCCCATTCCACACCCTCCACAGACTTTCCGCTTTGCGGAATCAACAATCCGTAGAACGAAGTTATCCATGCGGCTTCCCGCTGGTCAACACCCCGTCCACAGCCCGAGCCGCCGTGTTCACTCCCCGTGCCAAGAACCCCTGGGCCCTCTTTCGCACAACGGTTCGCCCCTTCATCCTGATCCGTCGGGAGGGAATCACATGCCGGACACCACCAGAATGACCCGCCGCAGGGGCCTGAGAACGGCACTGGCCACCGCGATCACCGTGCCACTGCTCGGCACGGTGACGGCCCCGGCCGCCACACCGGCCCCCGTGGTCGATCCGACCTCCGCGGCCGGACCGGCCGACCGCCGCCTGGGCGTCATGACGTTCAATCTGCGCTTCGCGAGCACCACCGAACCCAACAGCTGGGCCGTCCGCCGCCCGGTCATGCGGGCGCTGTTACGCCACGAGGCGCCCGACGTCCTCGGCACCCAGGAGGGCCTCTACCAACAACTGCGCGACATCCACGCCGACCTCGGACCGACTTACGACTGGATCGGCACCGGCCGCGAGGGCGGCAGTCACGACGAGGCCGTGGCGGTCTTCTACAACACCCGGCGCCTGGCTCCGGTGGAGCACGACACCTTCTGGCTCTCCGACACGCCGAAGGTGATCGGTTCGAACACCTGGGGTGCCGCGCTCCCCCGCATCGCCACCTGGATCCGGTTCCGCGATCTGCAGGACGACGGGCGCGAGTTCCACCTCCTCAACACCCACCTAGACCACCGCTCCCAGTACGCCCGCGAGCGCGCCGCGGCGCTCATCGCTCAGCGGATCGCGGAACTCGGCCCCTCCCTGCCGTTCCTCGTGACCGGCGACTTCAACTCGGCGGCCCACGACAACCGGGCCTACGACACCCTGCTGGACGCCGGACTCGTCGACACCTGGGACACGGCGGCCGAGCGGAGCAAGCTGTACGCGACCTTCCACGGCTACCAGCCGCTCGTCCCGGACGGCGACCGCATCGACTGGATCCTGGCCACCCCGGGCGTCACGACGCACCGGGCCACCATCAACACCTACGCGCGGGACGGCCAGTTCCCGAGCGACCACCTGCCCGTTCAGGCATCCGTGTCCCTGGGATGAGGCGAGGCCCCCGTGACCGGCGTGGTCACGGGGGCCTCGGTCAGCCCGGTGGCGATCAGCCCTTGCGGGCCTTGATCTCCTCGGTGAGCTGCGGGACGACGTCGAACAGGTCGCCGACGACGCCGTAGTCGACCAGGTCGAAGATCGGGGCCTCGGCGTCCTTGTTGACGGCCACGATCGTCTTCGAGGTCTGCATACCGGCGCGGTGCTGGATGGCGCCGGAGATGCCGTTGGCGATGTAGAGCTGCGGCGAGACCGACTTGCCGGTCTGGCCGACCTGGTTGGTGTGCGGGTACCAGCCGGCGTCCACCGCGGCACGCGAGGCACCGACAGCGGCGCCGAGGGAGTCGGCGAGGGCCTCGATGATCGAGAAGTTCTCCGCGCCGTTGACGCCACGGCCGCCGGAGACCACGATCGCGGCCTCGGTCAGCTCCGGACGGCCCGTCGACTCACGCGCCGTACGGCCGGTGATCTTCGTGCCGGTCGCCTTCTCGGAGAAGGACACGGACAGGGCCTCGACGCTACCTGCGGCCGGGGCGGCCTCGACGGCGGCGCTGTTGGGCTTGACCGTGATGACCGGGGTGCCCTTGATGACACGGGACTTGGTGGTGAAGGACGCGGCGAACACCGACTGGGTGGCCACCGGACCCTCGTCGCCGGCCTCGAGGTCGATGGCGTCGGTGATGATGCCGGAGCCGATGCGCAGCGCCAGACGGGCGGCGATCTCCTTGCCCTCGGCGGAGGACGGGACCAGCACGGCGGCCGGGGAGACGGCCTCGTGGGCGGCCTGGAGGGCGTCCACCTTCGGGACGACCAGGTACTCGGCGTACTCCGAGGCGTCGTGGGTGAGGACCTTCACCGCGCCGTGCTCGGCGAGGGTGGCGGCGGTGTCGGCGGCGCCGTTGCCCAGGGCGACCGCGACGGGCTCGCCGATGCGGCGGGCCAGCGTCAGCAGCTCCAGGGTCGGCTTGCGGACGGCACCGTCCACGTGGTCGACGTAGACGAGGACTTCAGCCATGGGATTGCTCTCCTGCGAAACGAAGTTGAGGGGCGGTCAGCGACTGCGGGGCCTTAGATGAACTTCTGGCCCGCGAGGAACTCAGCGAGCTGCTTGCCGCCCTCGCCCTCGTCCTTGACGATCGTGCCGGCCGTGCGCGCCGGGCGCTCGTTCGCGGCCTCGACCTTGGTGAAGGCGCCGTCCAGGCCGACCTCCTCCGCCTCGATGTCGAGATCGGACAGGTCCCAGGACTCCACCGGCTTCTTCTTGGCGGCCATGATGCCCTTGAAGGACGGGTAGCGCGCCTCGCCCGACTGGTCGGTGACGGACACGACGGCCGGGAGCTGCGCCTGGAGCTGCTCGCTGGCGGCGTCACCGTCGCGGCGGCCGGTGACCGTGCCGTCCTCGACCGAGACCTCGGACAGCAGGGTGACCTGCGGGACACCCAGACGCTCGGCGACCAGCGCGGGTACGACGCCCATGGTGCCGTCGGTGGAGGCCATGCCGGAGATCACCAGGTCGTAGCCGGCCTTCTCGATGGCCTTGGCCAGGACCAGGGAAGTGCCGATGGCGTCGGTGCCGTGCAGGTCGTCGTCCTCGACGTGGATCGCCTTGTCGGCACCCATGGACAGCGCCTTGCGCAGCGCGTCCTTGGCGTCCTCCGGGCCGATGGTCAGCACGGTGACCTCGGCGTCGTCGGCGTCGTCGGCGATCTGGAGCGCCTGCTCGACCGCGTACTCGTCCAGCTCGGAGAGCAGACCGTCCACGTCGTCCCGGTCGACGGTCAGGTCATCGGCGAAGTGCCGGTCGCCAGTGGCGTCGGGCACGTACTTCACAGTGACAACGATCCTCAAGCTCACGCCGGCTCTCCTACTGCGTCGACATTTCCGGTCTGCCTCTTGCAGGCAGCATAGGCGCCTCAAGCGGCCGATCCCGGTCGGGGCGACCGCGCGCTCCGAACGAAATATTACTCGTCAGTACACCCAGTTCGTTCCCGCTAAGCAAGCGCTTTGAACTGTGACCTTCGCAACGCAGCGTAACCGGAATCAGACCGCTCCGCAGGAGAGACGGCGCGTGATCAATCCCGCAGACCGCCGAAGCGGCCCTGGTGGTAGAGCAGGGGGCGCCCGGTGCCGGTGGGGTCACCGAGGACGACTTCGGCGAGCACGATGCGGTGGTCCCCGGCGGGGACCCGCCCGACGACCCGGCAGACCAGCCAGGCCAGCACCTCGTCCAGCACCGGCACGCCTTCCGGGCCGTCGCGCCAGGCCGTGGGCGGGCCGAAGCGGTCGGCGCCGCTGCGGGCGAAGGTGGCGGCCAGCTCCCGCTGGTGTTCGCCGAGTATGTGGACGCCGACGTGGTCGGACTCCGCTATCGCGGGCCAGCTCGAGGCGCCGGTGCTGATGCCGAAGGAGAGCAGCGGGGGCTCGGCGGAGACGGAGGTGAGGGAGGTGGCGGTGAAGCCGACCGGGCCGGCGTCACCGCGGGCGGTGATCACCGCGACGCCCGCGGCGTGCCGGCGGAAAGCGGAGCGCAGGAGGTCGGGGGAGGCGAGCTGGAAGGTGCCGAGATCGGGTGTGGCCGTCATGGAGTTGTCCTTCTCCGGGAGGTGGCGTGGGTGTCCGTCGCTGCTCAAGAGCCGGGACAGCGCGCGCTCGCGGTGCGGGCCAGGTCGACGTGGACCCGTCCGTAGAGAAGGAGTTCCGAAGGCATACGGTCAGGCTGACGATAGGTGGTGCGCCCAGTCAAGTACGTTCCGCGATCTGGGAGCTGCCTCACCGTCACGGTCACGTCCTTCACACGGCCTCGCCGAGCGCCGCGATGACATCGGCCTTGCGGGGCTGGCCGGTGGCGCGCCGCACGACCCGCCCCTGGGCGTCGAGGACCAGCACGGTGGGGGTCTTGAGGATCTCGAGCTCGCGTACGAGGTCGAGGTGGTCCTCGGCGTCGATCTCGACATGGGTGACGCCGGGGACCATCCCGGCGACCTCGCCGAGCACCCGCCGGGTCGCCCGGCAGGGGGCGCAGAAGGCGCTGGAGAACTGCACGAGGGTGGCCCGCTCGCCGAGTTCGCCGCCCAGCTCGGCCGCCCCGAGCCGCTTGCCGTCGTCCCGCCCGCGCACCCGTACTCTCCCGCTCCGCCGCCGTTGCAGCACTCCGTAGGCGCTCGCCACGGCGAGCACCGCCACGCACACCACCACTCCGGTCATCATCCGCACAGCATTCACGAGACTGCAAAGATTCCCGCCTCCCCGGCGGGTGTCCTATCCGGAATGCTTGATTCATGGACATCGACGTGAGGGGGCCGCGCTTCGGGGCGGCCGTGACGACGGTCGTGCTGGCGGCGGTACTGGTCACCGGGAGCGCGTGGCTGCTCGCCTGGCAGACCCTGGCGTTCGCGCTGGGCGCGGCCGGAGGCGTGGGCCGGTCACCGTACGGCCGGCTGTTCCGCAAGGCGGTGCGCCCGCGGCTCGGGCCGCCGACCGAGTTCGAGGCGCCCGAACCGCCGCGTTTCGCACAGGCGGTGGGGCTTCTCTTCGCCGGGCTCGGTCTGGTCGGGTACACGCTGGGACCCGAGTGGCTGGGACTCACGGCGACGGGGGCGGCGCTCGCCGCCGCCTTCCTGAACGCGGCGTTCGGATACTGCCTGGGCTGCGAGTTGTTCCTGCTCGTCCGGCGGGTGACGGTACGTACACAGTAAAGGGGACTTAAAAGACCGAGGTGGAGAATAGGCCGACGTGACGAGGATCTCGCCGTGGCGGGGCACCAGGGCTGGCTACCCGCCCGTTCTTCGGGCACGATCTGCGAGACGCCGTAAACCTACGGCTGCGTAACTTTCCCGCCGGGAGCCCCTTTCCCAGGCTGACAGAGAGGGTCCACCCCGACCATGGCAGAGCTGGTCTACCGTCCCGTCATCGGTCTCGCCCTGACGATGTTCAAGGCCTGGGACCTGAAGATCGACTGCAAGGGTTCGGAGAACATCCCACGCTCGGGCGGCGCGGTCCTGGTGAGCAATCACATCAGTTACCTGGACTTCATCTTCAACGGTCTGGCGGCGCTTCCGCAGAAGCGGCTGGTGCGCTTCATGGCGAAGGAGTCCGTCTTCCGCCACAAGATCTCCGGCCCGCTGATGCGCGGCATGAAGCACATCCCGGTGGACCGCGACCAGGGCGAGACGGCGTACGCGCACGCGCTGGACTCGCTGAAGTCCGGTGAGATCATCGGGGTCTTCCCGGAGGCGACCATCTCGCAGTCCTTCACGCTGAAGAGCTTCAAGTCCGGCGCCGCGCGCCTGGCCCAGGAGGCGGGCGTACCGCTTGTCCCGATGGCGGTGTGGGGCACGCAGCGGCTGTGGACCAAGGGGCATCCGCGCAACTTCAGGCGCAGCCACACCCCGGTCACCATCCGCGTCGGCGAAGCGCTCGAAGCCTCCCGCGAGCAGTACGCGGGCGCCATCACCCGCCGGCTGCGCGAACGTGTCCAGGACCTCCTGGACACGGCCCAGCGCGCCTACCCGGGCCGCCCCAAGGGCCCGGAGGACTCCTGGTGGCTGCCCGCCCACCTCGGCGGCACGGCCCCGACCCCGGAGCAGCTCAAGGCCGCCGAGGCCCACTGACACCCCGGCTCTTCGGGTGCCGCCCCCCGGGTTCCGGCAGGGTGGGCGAAACCGCCATGCTCCGCCCCGACCGGCGCCGGCGCCACGGCCCCGGGGAGCAGCCGGCGCTTCACCGGCCGGGTGAACCGCCAGATCCGCGCCCCGGGGGGCGCTCGCCCCGAATCCGCCTCGCCTCAGAGTGCGGCGGGGAGCGTCTGCCACAAGTACGGGCGGTCGGGTGCCGCCTTCAGCGCCGCGAGCACGACCGGATGAGGTTCGGCGTACAGGACTGGATAATCCAGTTCGCCGGACTCGGCGTCGGGTTCAAAGGCCAGCCGCTCGCCGTCCAGGGAGAACCGCGCGTCCACACCCGGCTTGTTGCCGCGCGGGTCCTGCCGGTGCCAGGCGCCGTTGAAGCGCACGGCGACCAGGCCGTGCACCACGTCGAACTTCTGGTAGCAGAGCGCGGTCGGAATGTCCTCGGCGCGTAGCAGTGCGGCCAGTGCGTGGGCCTTGGCGTAGCAGATGCCGGTGCCCTGCGCCAGTACGTCCGAGGCGCGCCAGGTGACGCGCGGGTCGCCGGAGTCCTGGGAGTGCGGGATGGTGTCGCGCACGAACTCGAATGCGAGGCGCGCATAGGAATACGAGTCATCGGCGTCCTTCGCGAGACGCGCGGCCGTTTTCCGGACCACCGGGTGATGGTGGTCGATGACCTCGTCGGCGGCCAGATAGGCGGACAGGTCGGGTGTCTCCTGGATCAGCTCCATGCCCGCAGAGCATAGGAATGCGATCACCCGAGAGTCAATGACTTTTCAGGTGACCGCATATCTATGCATACATCGAAGGGTCAGCGCTCAGCGCGCCATCTCCTCCTTGACCGCCGCCACGAACGCGTCCACGTCCTCCTCGGTGGTGTCGAAGGAGCACATCCACCGGACGACACCCGCGGCCTCGTCCCAGAAGTAGAACCGGAACCGCTTCTGCAGGCGCTCGCTCACATCGTGCGGAAGCCGGGCGAAGACCCCGTTGGCCTGGACGGGGTAGAGGAGTTCCACCCCGTGCACCGCCCGCACGCCCTCCGCCAGCCGCTCGGCCATCTCGTTGGCTTGGCGGGCGTTGCGCAGCCACAGGTCCCTGGCGAGCAGGGCCTCGAACTGCACCGACACGAAGCGCATCTTGGAGGCGAGCTGCATGGACATCTTGCGGATGTGCTTCATCTGACGGACGGCGTCCTGGTTGATGACCACGACCGCCTCGCCGAACAGTGCGCCGTTCTTCGTCCCGCCCAGCGAGAGGATGTCGACACCGACCGCGTTGGTGAACGTCCGCATCGGAACGTCCAGGGAGGCGGCCGCGTTGGCCAGCCGGGAGCCGTCCAGATGCACCTTCATGCCGTGGGCGTGCGCGTGCTCGCAGATCGCGCGGATCTCGTCCGGCGTGTACACGGTGCCCAGCTCCGTGCTCTGGGCGATCGACACCACCTGCGGCATGGCCCGGTGCTCGTCCTCCCAGCCGTACGCCTGCCGGTCGATCAGCTCGGGGGTGAGCTTGCCGTCCGGGGTGGGCACGGTGAGCAGCTTGAGGCCGGCCACGCGCTCGGGGGCGCCGCCCTCGTCGACGTGGACGTGCGCGGACTCGGCGCAGATCACCGCGCCCCAGCGGTCGGTGACCGCCTGGAGCGCGACGACATTGGCGCCGGTGCCGTTGAAGACCGGGAACGCCTCCGCCGTGGCGCCGAAGTGGCTGCGGACGATCTGCTGGAGGTGCTCGGTGTAGTCGTCCTCGCCGTACGCGACCTGGTGACCGCCGTTGGCCAGGGCTATGGCGGCGAGCACCTCGGGGTGCACGCCCGCGTAGTTGTCACTGGCGAAACCGCGGACCTGCGGGTCGTGATGGCGACGGGCATCGGTCTTCGGGGGGTTCACGGCTTCTCGGTCAGCCACAGGCGGTGTCCGTTCACTTCGGCGGCGGGCTTGGTCCAGACCTCGGTGATGGCCTCCGCCAGGTCCTTGACGTCGGTGAAGCCCGCGAACTTCGCGTTGGGGCGTTCGGCGCGCATCGCGTCGTGCACCAGCGCCTTCACCACCAGGATGGCAGCCGCCGACGTCGGCCCCTCGGCGCCCCCGGCCTTGCGGAAGTAGTCGGCCAGAGCCAGCGTCCAGGCCTCGGCGGCGGCCTTGGCCGAGGCATAGGCGGCGTTGCCGGCGGTGGGCTTGCTGGCGCCCGCCGCGCTGATCAGCAGATACCGGCCGCGTTCGCTGCGCTGAAGCGCCTCGTGGAAGGCCAGGGAGGTGTGCTGCACGGTCTTGACGAGCAGCAGCTCCAGGAAGTCCCAGTCGTCGAGGCTGGTCTTGGTGAAGGTCTCGCTGCCCCGCCAGCCGCCGACGAGGTGCACGAGGCCGTCGACGCGGCCGAAGTCCTTCTCGATGTGCGTGGCCCAGTCGCGGGTGGACTGGAGGTCGAGCAGGTCCACCGTGTCCCCGGTGACGGTGGCGCCGCCGCCGGCGTAGCGGGCCGCGTCCACGGCCTCCGACAGCCGCTCCGGGTCGTTGTCCGCCCCGACGACGGTCGCGCCCGCCTCGGCCAGCCTGCGCAGCGCCGCCCGGCCGGCGGGTCCGCCCGCGCCGGCGACCGCGATCACCGCACCGTTGAGAGCCCCGTTCCCCATTTTCGCCTCCTGCTGAGCGGTGTTCGTACGGTCACTCACGCGGCGACCTTCTCGGCGCCGTCCGCCGTGATGCCCCGGGTGGAGGCGATCACGTTCTTCAGCTTCTTCGACAGTGCCTCATAGAACATGCTGAGCGGAAACTCGTCCGGAAGCACGTCATCCACCAGCTTGCGCGGCGGCTGCGTGAGGTCCAGGGCGTCGGGGCCCTTGGCCCACTTGGAGCCCGGGTGCGGGGAGAGGTAGGTGGAGACCAGTTCGTACCCGGCGAACCAGTGCACGAGCTTCGGGCGGTCGATGCCGTCCCGGTAGAGCTTCTCGATCTCGGCGCACAGCTGGTTGGTGACCTGCGGGGCGCGCTCCCAGTCGATGGCGAGCTTGTTGTCGGTCCAGCGCACGACGTCGTGCCTGTGCAGGTAGGCGAAAAGCAGCTGGCCGCCGAGGCCGTCGTAGTTGCGGACGCGCTCGCCGGTGACGGGGAAGCGGAACATCCGGTCCAGCAGCACCGCGTACTGCACGTCACGGGCCTGCGGGACGCCGTCCGCCTGGAGCTTCACGGCCTCCTTGAAGGCGGTGAGGTCGCAGCGCAGCTCCTCCAGGCCGTACATCCAGAACGGCTGGCGCTGCTTGATCATGAACGGGTCGAAGGGCAGGTCGCCGTGGCTGTGGGTGCGGTCGTGGACCATGTCCCAGAGCACGAAGGCCTCTTCGCAGCGCTTCTGGTCGTGGACCATCGCGGCGATGTCCTCGGGCAGTTCGAGGCCCAGGATGCCGACGGCGGCGTCGGTGACGCGGCGGAAGCGGGCGGCCTCGCGGTCACAGAAGATGCCACCCCAGGAGAAACGTTCCGGCGCCTCGCGGACGGCGATCGTCTCGGGGAACAGGACGGCGGAGTTGGTGTCGTACCCGGCCGTGAAGTCCTCGAAGGTGATACCGCAGAACAGCGGGTTGTCGTAGCGGGTGCGCTCAAGCTCGGCCAGCCAGTCCGGCCAGACCATGCGCAGCACGACCGCCTCGAGGTTGCGGTCGGGGTTGCCGTTCTGCGTGTACATCGGGAAGACGACGAGGTGCTCCAGGCCGTCGGCGCGGTTGGCGGCGGGCTGGAAGGCGAGCAGCGAGTCCAGGAAGTCCGGCACCTGGAAGCCGGCGTCGGCCCAGCGGCGCAGGTCGGCCACGAGGGCCTTGTGGTAGGCGGCGTCGTGCGGCAGCAGCGGGGACAGCTCGACGACGGCGTCGACCACACGGCGGACGGCGAGCTCGGCCTCGGCCGAGCCCGGGGCGCCGTCGGCGTCGAAGTCGATCGATCCGTCCTTGGACTGCCATGGCCGGATCTGCTCCACGGCATCCTTGAGCGCAGGCCACGCAGGGTGCTCAACGACCCTGGCCGCAGGAGAGACCTGCTCCTCCGAACTCACCTGCACAAGAATTTCCGTCATGTCCCATCCTTCACGGGAGAACCTCGAGTAGGCACACCGTACGCATACGGCGTTTCTCCCAGCAAGGGGGGTCACCGAAAATTATCCTGCGTCACTCCATGGTCACCGCTCTTTTTCCTGCCCGGCATCGCATGGACGCACACTTCCGCTTCAGGCGAAGGCATGGGAGACGCGGTCGAGGGTAGGAGGAACGGCCGTACGGATCCAGCCGGTCAATCGTCAGGACCGGCCATCACCCCAAACGCGCGCGTACGTGCGGGTTCAACCCGAGACCCGGCCATTAGGCTGCGAGCCTGTCGCGTGGACAGCGACGTCCCTCCGGTCCGCGCGCGTGCCGAGCCGCCGTCGACGGAAGCGAGTTGAACCTTGAACTTCCTTACCATCGGTCACCGCGGGATCATGGGTGTGGAGCCCGAGAACACCCTCCGTTCCTTCGTCGCCGCCCAGCAGGCCGGCCTCGACCTGATCGAACTCGATCTTCACCTGAGCAAGGACGGCGCCCTGGTCGTCATGCACGACACGGACGTGGACCGCACGACCGACGGCAACGGCGCGATCGCTGAGAAGACCCTGGCCGAGCTGCGCACCCTGGACGCGGGCCACGGCGAGCGGGTGCCGGTGTTCGAGGAGGTCCTGGACGCCGTGAAGGCGCCGCTTCAGGCCGAGATCAAGGATACCGCCGCGGCCCGGGCGCTGGCCGAGGTGATGCGCGAGCGGGACCTCGTCTCCCGGGTGGAGGTGTCCTCCTTCCACGACGAGGCGATCGCCGAGATCGCTCGCCTGGTCCCCGGGGTCCGCACGGCGCTCATCGCCAGCCGCTACGGCACCGACGTGGTGGACCGGGCCGTGGCGGCCGGCGCCTCGACCGTCTGCCTCAACATCCGACGGCTCACCCTGGAGATCGTCGAGCACGCCCGCAAGGCGGACCTGAGGATCATCGGCTGGGTGGTCAACACCCAGGACCACCTGCGGATCGTGCGGGCCCTCGGCCTGGACGGGGCGACCACCGACTACCCCGAGATCAAGCGCACCGGCCGCTTCACGGCGTGACGGTCACGGCGTGACGGTCACGCCGTGACGATCAGGCGAGCGGCTTGACCAGCAGCTCGAACTGGAGGTCGTCGCGCTGCGGGATGCCGAAGCGCTCGTCGCCGTACGGGAAGGGCGTCATCCGTCCCGTACGGCGGTAGCCGCGGCGTTCGTACCAGGCGATCAGGTCGTCGCGTACGGAGATCACCGTCATGTGCATCTCCGTGACACCCCAACTCTCGCGGGCCTGCCGCTCCGCCTCCGCGATGATCACCTTGCCGAGGCCGGCGCCCTGGAGTGCGGGGCTGACCGCGAACATGCCGAAGTAGGCGTGGTCGCCGCGGTGTTCGAGCTGGCAGCAGGCGACGATCCGGCCGTCCCGCTCGACCGTCAGCAGCCGGCTGTCCGGCGACTTCATGACCTCCAGCACGCTCTCCGCATCCGTCCGCTGGCCTTCCAGGATGTCCGCCTCGGTGGTCCATCCGGCCCGGCTGTCGTCGCCCCGGTAGGCCGACTCGATCAGCGCGACCAGCGCGTCCACATCGGCGTCGGTGGCGTCACGGAAGGTCGGTGCGGCAGCGGCGGTGTCCATGGGGAAACGTCTCCGAATCTCTGGCGCGGCAGGGCAGGACGAGACTAACCCTGCCACTACCCTCCGGGTGCATGGTGCACGTACTCAGCAGCCGGACACTTCTGCGCCCCACCGACCCCGAACGCTCCCGGTCCTTCTACGGCGAGCGGCTCGGGCTCGCCGTCTACCGCGAGTTCGGCACGGGTCCGGACCGGGGCACCGTCTACTTCCTCGGCGGCGGCTTCCTCGAGGTGTCCGGACGCTCCGAGACCCCGCCGTCCCCGGCGTTGCGGCTGTGGCTCCAGGTTCCGGACCTGGCCGCGGCCCACGAGGAACTCCTCGCCCGGGGCGTCGAGATCGTCCGGCCGCCGGTGAAGGAGCCCTGGGGGCTGGTGGAGATGTGGGTCGCGGATCCGGACGGGGTGCCGATCGTGCTGGTGGAGGTACCGGCCGATCATCCGATGCGGTACCGGCCGGGTATCTGACGGGTCCCGTCAGGTCTCCGGCCGGTGCTCCCAGCCGCGGTCCGTGCGGGTCAGTTCGCGGAAGCCCGCGGTTCGCAGCGTGTCGAGTGCGCCGTGGTCGTCGGCGAGTTCGTAGGCGAGGAGGCGGTCGACGCCGGACAGCCCGAGCCAGTCGGCGGCGTGGGCCAGGAGCCGGCGCTCCCAGCCGTCTCCGTACCGTGCGGGGTCGATGTGCAGGTTGCCGATGTCGGCGAGCCCGGCGGGGCGGGCGTGGCGCTCGGGGCGGGCCAGGACGGTGTCAACCTCGACGAAGCCGACGGGCTGTCCGTCCGCGTACGCGGTGAGGCGGGTGCCGCACTGTCCGAGCGTGCGCTCGACGGTGACGCCGGGCCGGGGTTCGGGGCGGGGCAGCTCGGACAGCTGGGCGAGGAGGATCACCTCGGTGCGCCCGGTGTGCCGGAAACCGGCGCGCTCGTAGACGGATCGCACGTGCGGCCAGTTGCTGGGCAATCCGTAGACGGCCGGAGCGGGCAGATCGCCTGAGGCGAGGCGGACGCGGACCTGCCAGCGGGCGAGCTGGGCGAGGCAGGCGGCCATGAGCAGGTCGGCGGCCTTGTCGGTGTCCGGCCGGAAGGAGGCCGGCGGATGCCACAGGAACCAGGCGATCTCGCCGGCGTCCCGGTAGTCGGCGCCGACCTCGGCGTCGGCCCGGTAGCGCAGGAGATGGGCCGCGGCGACGATGTGCCGGCGCAGTTCGGCGACGAGCGTGACCCGCTCCGCCACCCACGGGTCGGTGACGAACTCGTCGGGCTGCCGTTCCAGACTGCTGAGCACGGTGTTCACGGAGACGGAGACACCGGGGACGACGGCGGCGACATGAGTGTTGACCAGCTCGGTCAGCTGGTCGCGGTCGTCGCGGTGGAAGGGGCGTACCTGGGACATGCGTGGCCTCCGGTCCGGAGCGTGATCGGAAGGCCGCCATGCGATGCGGTACGGCCCGAGCGTACGCCGCTACCGGCGACGTCCGCGAGGGGGTTTCGGCGGCGTTCGTGGAAGGGTTTCGGCGGCGTTCGCGAGGGGGTTTCGGATGGCCGCGAACCGGAGGCGGGGCCAGGTCCTGTTTCTAAATTGCCCGCAGGAGTTGTCTGAGCTGGTGCTATGGCGTCGGCCGCAGCCAGCGGCCGTCCTGGAAGTCGACGGGGACGTCATCAGCCCAGGGGTCGATCCCACGACTCTCCAGTACCTCGAACCAGCGGTCACGCTGGGACTCGGGTAGCCGCTGACCGCACCATGGGCAGAAATCGATCCCGATGCTTGAGGTGCCGCCATCGTGAATGATCAGCCCGTACTCCTGGAACTTCGGAGTGAAGCCGATGAGTGCATCGGGGCAGTCGAACGGGTCCGGGTGCTGGTCGCAGAGCCAGTTCACCTGGCGCGTCATCGCTTCACAACAGTGCTCGGTCATGGGCTCAGCCTCTCGTGAGCGGCCTGCTCGAAAGAAGCCCGTTGTTGCCGGTGGGCAAGAACCCGGGACGGCCTCCGACCTGGCCCAAGCGGCAGCTCATCGACGGCATACGGTGGCGGACCCGGACCGGCGCGCCGTGGCGGGACGTGCCTGCTCGGTACGGCGAGTGGGAGACGGTCTACGGGCTGTTCCGGCGCTGGCAACGCGACGGAATCTGGAAACGCATACTCGAGCAGCTGTAGACCGATGCCGACGTCAAGGGGCCTGATCACCTGGGACGTCAGGTGGACTCCACCATCGCGCCGGCGCATCAGCACGCTGCCGGGGCGCGCAAAAGGGGGACCCGCAACGGGACAAACCTGGCGGGATTGAGGTCGAACCCGCTGACCACGACCTCGGTCGCTCCCGGGGTGGAATGACTACCAAGCTCCACCTGGCGGTGGAACAGGGGCCACAGCAACCGTTGCCGTCATCAATGAGTGGCTGTGACCAGTACTTTCACACGCGCCCTAGTTCGGCGAGGGCGCGGAGGATCTGGTGTTGGCGAACTCCCTGACACGCTCTACCCGACACGCGCGTGATCGATGAACTCGGTCAACGCGTCCACAGTTGCGTCGGGCCGCTCGTCGGGAATGAAGTGCCCGGCTTCCGGGATGACGACGCCGGTCACGTTCTCTGCCCAGGGGCTGATGGAGGCGGCCATGTCGGGGATCGAGCCGTGGGAGCTGGAGATTCCCAGGACCGGGATGGTCAGGTGCCCTCGTCCGGAAGCGAGAGCGTCATGGTTTTTGCGCCCTGATTCCGCGGCGTCGCGGAAGTAGGCGAGAGACGCTCGGAGCCCTCCCTCGGCCGCGATGGCGGCGGCGTAATGGTCGATATCGGCGCTGTCGAACGTGTTCGGGGACAGTGCCTTGACCCTCAAGAACCAGTCCACGTAGTCACGTTCGCGGCCGGTGATCAGCGTCTCGGGCAGTTCGGGCACCAGGTGGAATGCCAAGTGCCAGGTCTTCCAGGCGCGTTCGGGATCCGTTGGGATGGTGTCCGGGAGGGTGATTCCCGGAATGCCGGCGTCGAGCAGGGCGACGCCGTGCAGGCGGTCCTGGTACCTCAGGGCGAGCGAGAAGGCGACGCAGGCCCCGATGTCGTGGGCGACGAGCCAGTACTTCGGCACGTTGAGCGCGGTCAGCGCGGCCTGGACGCGCGAAGCGACGGTGTGAGTGTCGTAGCTCCCTTGGGGACGATCGGAGTGGCCCTGTCCCGGCAGGTCGATCGCGATCACGTGGAAGCGCTCGGCAAGGCGCGGCATCGCCTTGTGCCAAGCCCACCAGGTCTGCGGGAATCCGGCGAGCAGTACGACTGTGGGGCCGTTCGACCGACCGCCTTCCACGGCGTGAAGCCGGATTCCTTCCGCGTCGACCCAGCGGTGGGTGAAGCCCGCGAGGTCGCGCAGCGGCAGCTCGCGGACCTGGTTCTGGTCGGGAGGGCGGTGCGGGGCGGTGTTGGCGTCGGCCATGCCTCCACTCTAACTCATCTTGGACTGTTCAGTTCAAGATAGGATGGGCAAGGCCACGATTGATTGGCTCAAGAACGGGGTGCATGCGGGATGGCCGGGAAGAAGCAGTTCGACGTGGACGTCGTGCTCGACGCGGCGATGGTCCAGTTCTGGCGGGCCGGGTACGCCGACACCTCGCTCGACGACCTCTCCAGGGCGACCGGATTGAACCGAAGTTCCATCTACTCCTCGTTCGGCGACAAAGACTCGCTCTACCTGCGCTGCCTGGACCGCTACGCCGTCCGGTATGGAGACAGGTACGACCAGGCGCTTTCCTCCGGTGCATGCGGGGAACCGCTACGGGCGATACAGGCGTTTTTCGAGGTCACCCTCCAACGCATCGCCGACCCCGACGTGCCGGACGGATGTCTGGTCGCTCAGACCGCGATGGCGACACCAGCGCTCAGCGCCGCTATCGCCACGCGTGCGATCGAAGCTGTGGGGCTTCAGCGTGCGCGGCTGCGGACCGCCTTGAACACCGCGGAGTTGGCCGAGGGCGACGCCGAGAACTACGCCACTCACATCACGGCGGTCAACCAGTCGCTGGCCGTGATGAGCAGGGCCCGGGCGAGCCAGAAGCAGCTCCGCACGATCGTCGACATCAGCATGACCGCGCTCTCGCAGGCTTTGCACAGCCGGGGCCAGAGCGGCCCTGACAGCTTTTGAAACAGGCCCTGGCGTGCTGCCATGAAGCTCGACGGGCCGGTGACCGGTGGACCCTGCTGGACGGAGCTGGGGACCAGCGACCTGGAGGGGGCCAAGCGGTTCTACGCCGAACTGTTCGGCTGGCGTCCCGAGACGGATCCGCGCCAGGAGGCGGGCGGCTACACGGTCGCGCACATGGGGGACGCGGCGGCGCGGCACGTGGAGGAGGCGGGCGGCACGGTGATCCTCGGCCCGATGGACGTCTTCGACGTCGGCCGCTTCGCCGTCGCCCTCGATACGACGGGGGCGGCCTTCCAGCTGTGGCAGGCGCGCGCCTTCCCGGGCGCCGGACTGTTCAACGCGCCGGGCTCACTGGGCTGGGTGGAGCCGGCGACCCGTGACACCGATCGGGCCCGGGACTTCTACACCACGGTCTTCGGCTGGAGCGTCAACGCCTCCGAGTGGTACACGCAGTGGGGCATCGACGGCGCGGACTTCGGCGGGATGGCGGCGATGGGCGACCGGTTCCCGGCGGAGCTGTCCGCGCACTGGATGCCGTACTTCGCGGTGGCGGACGTGGACGCGACGGCGGAGGTGGCGGTACGAGCGGGCGGCGGTGTGGTCACGGAGCCGTCCTCCGTCCCCGGCGGCCGGCGCATCGCGGTGCTGCGGGATCCGCAGGAGCGGCCTTCGGGGTGTACCGGCCGGGCGAGGAGAGCTGATCCCCTCCGGACCGGTCACCTCAGTGGTGTCACCGTCACCCGGTCGATGACCGGGGCGTGCGCGGAGCGCTGACCGTGGGCGTTGCGGCCGGTGCCGTCGAAGTCGGGGAGTTCGTCGGCGGTGAAGGCGACCGTGTTGTCGCCCCGGCGCAGGGTGACGGGGACGGAGAGCTCGAAGAAGTTGTTGAAGTGGAAGGTGGTCGGGAACAGCAGGCGCCGCGGGTCGGCTCCGTTGACGGAGATGTCGGCGTGACGGCAGACCGGGTCTGGGTTGTAGTGGGTGGCGGGCGCCTGTTCGCCGTTGGAGTAGCGGATGGTCAGCGCGTGCCGTCCGGCGCGCTCGGCCAGGACGGTCAGGGTGAGCGAGTTCGCCGGTCCGGCTCCGATGCCGTCCACCGCCTTGCCGCCGGTGGCGAAGGTGTGGGCGCCGGTGACATGTGCCCGTCCCGTCAGGACACCGTCCTCCGCCTGGTACGTGGCGGCGGGCAGCAGGCCGCGGGACGGTCCGGCCAGCAGCCGGTCCAGGATGAGCCGGTCCGACTCCCCCGTGACCGTGATCTTGTTGATGCCGCCGGCCAGGAAGACCGATACCGCACTGCGCTCGACGGGCCCGAGCTCCTCGCCGTTGACCGTGAG
Source organism: Streptomyces sp. NPDC054834 (assembly GCF_053611185.1). Lineage (NCBI taxonomy): Bacteria > Bacillati > Actinomycetota > Actinomycetes > Kitasatosporales > Streptomycetaceae > Streptomyces > Streptomyces sp. NPDC054834. Next base: position 99,535 of record NZ_JBSGZV010000027.1, read on the forward strand.
CAGGCCCTCGCCCGGTCCGATGAGGTCGACGGTGACACTCGCCTCGCCGTCGGCGGACGCATGCACCCAGAAGGTGGCGGTGCCCCCACGCGGCAGGACGACCGTGCCGGGTCCGGAGGAACCGCGATGCGCGTGGCTCACCCGCGCTCCGTGTCCGAGCGAGGCGTATTCGGCGTCGTACAGTGCGGGCGCGGTCACGTGCTCGTCGCGCAGGGCGAGGTCGAGCCGGTCGACGACCGCGTCGCCGCGGGTGACGCCCAGGTCGGCGTCGCGGGCGGCCAGGGTGAGCGTGTGGCGGCCGGCGGTCAGCTCCACCCGGGTGTCGGTGCGGCCCCAGACCGCCCACTTGTAGCCGAGGGGCAGCCGCAGCTCCTGCGGCCGTTCGCCGTCGACGCGCAGGAAGACGTTGGTGGGGCCCTGTTCGCGCACGCCCTCGGCGAGATTGTGGGAGTTCGCGAAGACGGCGACGTCGTACGTCCCGTCGCGCGGGACCTCGACGTCGAAGGCGAGGACCAGGTCGGAACCGGTGCGCAGGCCGCCGACGTGATGACCGCCGGAGGTGGCGAACTTCTCCACGTCGGCCGGGGATCCCTCGGGCCCGTGCACGACGTGGCCGTCACCGCTGTGCGCCGCGTCCTCGGCCTCGTACGTCCGCCGCCAGCCGACCGAGGGCGGCACCGGAGCGGCCCCGTTCCCGCCGGGCGACATGATCACCTGGTAGGCGGACATCTCCTCCAGGCCGGGCAGATGCACCGTCAGCTTGCCGTCGTCGACGGGAAGTTCGAGGTCGGCGAGCCGCAACGGCTGGGCCGAGGAACCCAGTTGGCCCGTCCATGGAATCTCGTGCAGCCGTACGTGCACGACGGTGCCGAACACCTCCGGGTCGACGCCCGCGAAGACGAGGTCGGCGCCGCCGCTCCCGCCGCCGAAGAGCACCCGTGCCTGGCGCTTGTCCCGGTCGAGGGCGGCGACGCCCTGGAGGGTGTACTGCACGTTGGGATGCGGCGCGGCGACCCGGACCGTGTTGCCGGTCAGCTGTCCGTAGGCGTTGAACAGCCACCACTGGCCGTTGCCCTTGTTGGCCTCCACCGCGGAGTCGTTGAGGTTGCCGTCGATGTTCCAGTACGCCATGTCGGCGTCGACCTTGCACTCCTCCAGGGCGGCGATCCACTGGATCATCTGGCCGGGCACGGACAGGTGGTAGTTGTGCGCGTACTCGTTGATGTTGACCGGCAGCGGGCCGATCCCCAGCTCCCGCTCCATCCGCCGGTACTCGGCGACGTTCCGGCGGATCTCGTCCGGTGACGAGAGCTCGTGCCAGGTGACCACGTCGGGGAGGACGCCGTGGTCGCGGGCGAACTCCAGGAAGCCCCGGACCTCCTCGTACAGGATGCACGTGTTGGGCCCGGCGATGCGCGCGCCGGGGTGCAGGTCCCGGATGAGCCCGCTCAGGTCCTGCCAGGCGGCGAAGTAGCGGGCCGGGTCGTCCCGCCAGGAGACGGTGTCGTAACTCCACTCCCCCGTACCGAACATGTTGCCCTCGGGCTCGTTGAAGGGCACGTACACGACGTGGGACGCGAGGGGGCCGAGCGTGAGCACCTGCTCGACCTGGCGGCGGACCCGGGCCCGGAAGCCGGCGAGCCGCTCCTCGCCCGTGGCGCCGGGCCACTCGTAGGGGAAGCCGCGGTAGATGTCGGTCATGTAGACGTACACGTCCCGGCCGCCCGCCTCGACGAAGGAGGGCAGGACCTCCAGGGCGTCGCCGCCCGGGTGCTGGGTGCCGTCCTGTGCCTTGGTGGAGACCGTGCGGACGTGCATGCCCTCGACGACGTTGCGGCTGGGCACGCCGTCGCCGTACAGCCCGTACAGCGTGCCGCTCGCGCCGCCGTGGACGGGGCCGGTGTCGGTGCCGAGGTCGACGGTGAGCGTGTGGGCGGCGGAGTCTGCGGCGGTCACGACACCATCCCTTGTCCGTGATTTCGTACACCAGTCGGCAAACCGGACGGGACGACCGTAGGGATCACCTCCGGTCCGCGTCAACGGTGGCGACGGGCACCGCTCACGCGCGCAGGGCGCCCATCCGTCCCTCCAGCCGGGTCAGCAGCTCGGCGAGCAGGCCGGCCAGCTCCCCCTGGGCTTCCGGGGCCAGGACGGACAGGACGGCCGTCTCGTAGGCGAGCTGCTCGGGGAGGATGCTGTCCACGAGGGCGCGGCCGGCGTCGGTGAGGCGCAGATGGGCGACCCGGCGGTCACGGATGTCGCCGCGGCGCTCGACCAGGCCGCGCTCGGTGAGCTGCTTGAGGCGCTTGGTGACGGCCGCGCCGGAGGAGAAGGTCTCGCGGGCCAGCTCGCTCGGGGTCAGCTCGTGGCCGGTGCGGCGCAGGGCGCCCAGCAGGTCGAACTCGGGTCGGCTGAGCCCGGCACGGCGCAGCGGGGCGTCCTCGGCCTGTTGCAGGAGGGCGGCGCAGCGGTTGATGCGGCCGATGACCTCCATGGGCCCGGTGTCCAGCTCGGGGTGGACGGCCCGCCACTGCCGTACGACCACGGCGACGGTGTCGCCCCTCGCCGCGTCGCCGTCGGCCGCCGGTCGTCCGTTGGTCCCCGTCATGGCCGTACGTCCTCCGTGGTCCTCGTCCCGGCCGAGGGGCGTGGCCCCTGGCCTCGTACCGTCGCGGCGAGCGTACGGTGTCCGGACTGCTCGGCGAGCACGACCCGCTCCTCGGGCAGGGCGCGTTGCCACCACTCGCCGGACGCGGCGTCGGCCGTGGCGCGCAGTTCGACCAGGGCGGCGGCCAGCGAGCGGCGGGCGGTTTCCAGGGCGCGGGGCTCCGGGCGGGGCTCGGCGAGCAGGCGGGCGGCGCGTTCGCGGGCCCGCTCGGCCGCGGTCAGGGCGTGTCCGAGGCGGTCGCCCGCCCGCCGGTTGGTGACGGCGACGGCGGCGACGAAGCCGGCGAGCGCGCCGACCAGGGTGTCCACGACCCGCTCGGTGATCAGCGCGGAGGAGTCCTGCGTCCGGGCGAACTCGGTGATCAGCAGCGCCATCGGGGTGACGCAGACACTGCCGAGCCAGTAGTTGCGGCCCATCAGCGCCTCGGCGCCGAAGTTGAGGGCCAGGCAGCACAGCACCGGGGCCGCGGGGTGCAGGTGGGCCACCGGGACGAGGGCGGCGAAGAACAGGACGCCGACCAGGTTGCCGACGACGCGCTGCACGCCCCGGCTCCAGGTGAGGGTGACGTTGGCCTGGTACATGGAGGCGGCGGTGACGACGGCCCAGTAGGGCCTGCCGATCCCCAGGGCGAGGGAGGCGTATCCGGCGAGCGAGCAGCCGATCGCGGTGCGGGCGGCGATCGGGGCGAGCGGGCCGAGGGCGCGCCACCAGGCGGGGTGCGGGGCGGCGCGCTCGGCGTCCACGCCGAGGAGTTCGTCGGCGTCGGCGGCATCCGGGAGGTCGGTCCGGGGGACGCGGCCGGTGCCGCGCAGGGCCCGCGCCCAGCCGCGCAGCCGCTCCGGGTCGGTGTCGGCGGGTGCGGCGAGGGCGACCTCGGCGCGGACGAGCAGGCGTTCGAGGGCGCGGCGGGTGCGGTCGACGCGGGTACCGGTGGACAGCAGCGACTGCCAGGCGGCGTGTACGGCGGCGGCCGCGGCGGCACGGGTGCGGGCGTGGCCGTCGCCGGTGCCGCGCGTGGCGGCGTACGCGGCGGCGGCGTTCAGGGCCTGGGCGGTGGCACGGCGCTCGGGGCCGTACGGGCGCAGCAGGCCGGGCGCCATGCCGACCAGCCAGGCCCAGGCGCCCGCTCCCGCGGCCAGCGCCAGGTGGCCGGGCACTTGGCCGAGGGTCTGCGGCACGAACAGGGACGCGGAGCTGATGAAGGTCAGCACCACGTTCCCGGGCGGGCCGACGCGGGTGGCGTCGCACACCGCCTTCTGCACGGCGGCCAGGAGGGCGCCAACGGTGACCAGGACGACGGCATCGGTGGTGAGCGAGGCCGTGAGCAGGGCGGCGGCGAGCCCGGCGACCATGCCGAGCACCACCCACGCCAGGGCGCGGGCCCGGGCGGCGTACGGACGGTTGTGGCCGTAGAGCGCGCACAGCGATCCGGCCATCGTGTACATCGCGAGGTCCAGGCGGCCGAGCGCGAGCAGGGCCAGGTTGGGCGGGGCGACCGCGGCGACCACGCTCAGCGCGGGCTTGAACCAGATGTCGGACGGCCGGCCCAGGCGCAGAACGCCGGCGAGGGGAAGACGGCGGGGGGTCGCACAGCTCATACCAACGAATTTAGCATATGTTTTACTCGTAAATCATTCCAGGGAGGGATCCTCGCGGGATCTCTCACCTGCCGTGCACCACCGAATGCTCCCGTGCACCCCTTTGCGCTCGCGTGCGCACCGCGCGGACCGGGCATCGCATCCCTCGACCCACCGTGGAGGGGGGAGGGGCGCGTGCACGGACCGACTTCGCCCGGCTGGCTGCTGGTCGCGCTGTGCGCCGGGACCGGGGCCTACTGCCTGCTGCGGATGCGCAGCAGTGTCGAGGAGCAGCGGCGCGCCGCGGGCGGCGAGGCGCTCATGGGCTTCGGCATGGCCGCGATGGCCGTGCCCGGCACGGCGTTCAGCCCACCGCCGTGGACCTGGCCGCTCTACGCCGTGGTGTTCGGCGCGGCGGCACTGCGGGCCCTGTGGGCCGCGCGCGGCAGCCCGCACCACCTGCACCACCTGGTGGGCAGTACGGCCATGGTCTACATGGCGGTCGTGATGGCCGCCTCCCCCGCGTCGCACCACGCCCACGGCGGCGCGGGGGTGCCGCCGCTGACGGGCGCGCTGCTCCTCTACTTCACCGGGTACGTGCTGCTCTCCGGCGTCCGTCTGGTCCCCGCCGGCCTCGCGTCCGGCGCGGGCGACGTCCGGTGGGGTGACCGGCCGGAGCTGGCGCGGGCGTGCCGGCTGTCGATGGGGATCGGGATGGTGGCGATGCTGCTGACGCTCTGAAGAGCCGGCCGGCGGGGCGGGGTGCCCCGGACACGCCGGACGCGAGCGTTGCCTGCGTCACTTTGCCGCGGCGGGCCGTACCCCTCGGTAGCCACCGCTCATAGGGTGCTGCCCATGATGGTCCCCGCGGCACTGCTGCTGCTCGGCGCCCTGACCGCCGTCGGCGCCCCCCGGCTGCTCGCCCGGGCCGACTGGCCGGACCGTGAACCGGTGGTCGCCCTGTGGGCGTGGCAGTGCGTCGTCGCGGCCGTCCTGATGTGCTGCGCGCTGTCGATGACACTCAGCGCGGCGGCCGCCTGGCAGGCGGTGCGCGGGCACCTGTTCGGCTCGGCGCCACGGGCGGTCGTGGACGCGTACACCCTCGGCACGGCCGGGCCCTGGGCGGCGACGACCGCGGTGACGCTGGCGTGCGGCGGGCTGTGGAGCGCGGCGATGCTGGTCCGCGAGGTGGCCCGGGCCCGCTCGCGGCGGCGCCGCCGGCGGGCCGAACTCCTGGTGCGGGCGCCGCTGTTGCCCGGGGAGGAGCCCGCGGGCGGCCGTCTGGTCGTACTGGAGGGCCAGCGGCCGGACGCCTGGTGGCTGTCGGGGGCCACCCCTCAACTCGTCGTCACCACTGCCGCGTTGAGCCGTCTGAAGGGACGGCGACTGGACGCGGTCCTCGCCCACGAGCAGGGACACGCGCAGGCCCGCCACGACTGGTTGCTGCACTGCTCGGCCGCGCTGGCGGGTGGCTTTCCGCAGGTGCCGGTGTTCGCCGCGTTCCGCGACGAGATGCACCGGCTGGTCGAACTGGCCGCCGACGACATGGCCTCCCGCCGCTTCGGCCGCCTGACGACCGCACTGGCACTGGTGGAACTCAACGAGGACCGTGGCATCTTCGGCCCCGGCCCCACCTCGCACACCCATGTCCCCCAACGCGTGCACCGCCTGCTCACGCCCCCGGACCGCCTCACGGCGATGCACCGCCTCCGCCTGACCGCCGCGGCGGCGGTGGTGCCGGTGATCCCGGTGCTGGTGGCGCTGGTGCCGGGGCTGCGGGCGCTGGGGTAGGGCCCGCCCCTCCCACCCATGGTGTCGGTCCGGGCCCCACAGGCTCCGAGCCCCGGCCTGCCCAGTACTGGCCTCCCGCCCCACGCTTCGGCGAAGATCGCATCATGCACCACCCGTCCGTCGACTCACCGCCCCGCCCGAAGCAGTACCGCGCGGCAGCCGTCGCGGCCGCGCTCCTCGCGCTGTGCTCCGCCCTGCTGCTGGCGCTGGTCGCGATCAGATGGCACCCCCTGATCACCGTGGACGGGGACGTCTCCCGCACGACCCACCGCTGGGCGGTCGCAGAGCGCGGCGTGACACAGACCTTCCGCATCCTCACCGACTGGGTCTGGGACCCGCTGACGATGCGCCTGGTGTGCGCGGTGGCCGCGGTGTGGCTGGTGTGGCGCCGGTCGGCGTGGTGGACGGCCGTGTGGCTGGCGGTGACCTGCGCGGTGGCCACGATCGTGCAGCAGTCGCTGAAGGCGGCCGTCGACCGCCCGCGCCCGGTCTGGCATGACCCCGTCGACTCCGCGCACTACGCGGCCTTCCCCTCGGGTCACGCCATGAACGCCATGGTGGTGTGCGGCCTCCTGCTCTGGCTGCTCCCCCGCTTCGGCGCCGGACGCGCCCTGCGGCGTACGGCCCTGGCGGTGGCCGTCGTGTCCGTGCTGAGCGTCGGCCTGACCAGGGTGTGGCTGGGCGTGCACTGGCTGTCGGACGTGGTCGGGGGGTGGCTGCTCGGGGGGCTGGTGGTCGCGGTGGCGATTGTGGCGTACGAGTCGCCGTGGGGTTCCCGGGCACGCTCTGACTAACGGACGGTCCCGTTCAGCCCCACCCGAACATCGAACATGCTTACGATCAGGCGGCGCCCTCGGGAGACGCCCGCAGGGCCGCCTTGGAGGGGGAATCGTGTCCAGCATGTCGAGACGATCACTGCTCGGATATTCGGGGACGGCCGCGGCGAGCGCGGCGATCGGCGGTACGGCGTCCGCGCAGCCGGCCCAGGCCCAGGAGGCGCAGGCGGAGACGGCGTCGACGGATTTCTCCCCGGGGACGCTTTTCTCCGGACAGTCCACCATCGCCGACATCGACGCGTACCTGGACATCAAGTTCAGCGTCCAGGTGACCGACGCCCCCGCGGCCAGCTCCATCGACCCGCTCGAGATCGCCAACCTGCTCAACGACTTCATCGCCACCCGCGGCTGGCACGCCGTCAAGTTCTACGGCACCCCGCCGCCCGCTCCACTGAACTGACCTGCGCCGACGGCGGCCCCGCACCGGCCGGGCCGCCGGGTACAGTCCAGCGCATGACTGCCGTCCTCTTCGACTTCTCCGGGACCCTGTTCCGTGTCGAGTCCACCGAGTCCTGGCTGCGTGCCGTGCTGGCCGAGGCGGCGTTGGAGCTGTCCGAGCGGGAACTGGCCGAGACGGCATGTGCGTTGGAGGCCGCCGGGGCGCTGCCCGGCGGGGCGGCGCCGGTCGAGCTGCCCGCGGAGCTCGCGGAGGTGTGGGCGGTCCGGGACGAGAGCGCCTCGCTGCACCGGGCCGCGTACACCGGGCTGTCCCGCCGGGTTCCGCTGCCCGATGCGGGGCTGCACGAGGCGCTGTACGACCGGCACATGTCACCGCGGGCCTGGTCCCCTTACCCCGACGCCGCCGAGGTGCTCGGTACCCTGCGCGAGCGCGGGATCGGCGTGGGCGTGGTCAGCAACATCGGCTGGGACCTGCGCCCGGTCTTCCGCGAGCACGGGCTCGACGGGTACGTGAACGCGTACGCGCTGTCGTACGAACACGGCATCCAGAAGCCGGACCCGCGCCTGTTCGCCTCGGCCTGCGCGGCGCTCGGCGTCGAGCCCCGGGACGCGCTGATGGTCGGCGACAGCCGGCCGGCGGACGGCGGCGCGGCGGCTCTGGGGTGCCGGGTGCACTTCGTGGACCACCTGCCGGTGTCCGAGCGGCCGGACGCGCTGCTGCCGGTGCTGGACCTGGTGGGCTGAGCCCGGCGGAGCCCGTTCCGATCAGCCCTGGTATCCCTCGACCTGCGACTCGGAACGGACCCGGGCGTCGTCGGGGTCCTCCCCGAACTCTGCCTTGGCACGGCGCTGGCGCAGCAGGTCCCAGCACTGGTCGAGCTCGCGTTCCAGGCCGGTGAGCCGCTGTTGTTCGGTGGCGCTGTCGATCTCTCCGGCCGCGAGGGCCGCCCGCAGCTTGCGCTCGTCCTCGACCATCTCCGTGACCCGGGTCAGGATCTGCTCGTCCTGTTCCATGTCCGCCACGCTCCTCCGCTCGGCGCCCCTGCCCCACTGTAGGGACGGAACAGTCGCCGTGCGACGGAAGAGACGAAGAGGCGTGCGTCTGCGCGCGCCGGGTCGGGCACCGGCCGCTGCCTGAGCCGTCCGTCTGAGACGATCCCCCGTGTCGCCCCAGACGGACGGCAGCCCTGAACAGACCCCGGTAGAAACGGTGCCTGGTGCGTCGATTATAGTTGGCTGGCAGCCAGTCAACGCAGGAGTTTCAGCATGTCCCCGCGCAGCGCCTCGGTCAATGAAGAGTTGCGGCGGCGTTCCCGGGAGCGGCTTCTACAGGCCGCGGTGGAGCTGGTCGGCGAGCACGGGTACGAGGCCACGACCTTGGGTGACATCGCGGACCGGGCGGGCTCGGCGCGCGGCCTGGTGTCGTACTACTTCCCCGGCAAACGCCAGCTCGTACAGTCCGCCGTGCACCGGCTGATGCACCGCACGCTGGAGGAGGCGCTGGAGCGCGAGCCGCGCACCGACGACGGGCGGGAGCGGCTGGCGCGGGCCATCGACGCGATCCTGGGCCTGGCCCGGGACCGGCCCGTGCTGATGCGCCAGCACATGGCCGGGCTCCTCCAGGCCGAGGGCCTCGTCCAGTGCCCGGAGCAGCGCCGCCTGTCCGAGCTGCTCGGCGACACGGTCGCCAGGTACGGCTCGCACAACGTACGGGCCGACTATCCCCTGCTGCGCGCCGTGCTGATGGGGGCGGTGTACGCGGCGCTGGTCCCGGGCGTGCCGATGCCGGTCCCGAAGCTGCGGGAGGAGCTGTTCCAGCGCTACGGCCTCGACTGGGAGCTGGGTGTCCCGCCCGGGACGGGAGCGGCGGAGGGGCCGTGCGAGAAGGACCTGTCGCGGTTCTTCGCCACGGAGGAGCGGCCGGGGGAGCAGCGGGGCCCCCGGTAGAGCCGCTGGGACCGGTGGGGCCGGTGGGGCCGGTGGGGTGACGCCACACGCCGCCCCGGCACGTCACCCCACCGGCCCCTGTCAGCGGAGCCGACGCGGTGAGATCCTGGAGCCATGCGTGTCGCCGTCGTCGGCTCCGGGCCGAGCGGGTGTTACACCGCCCAGAGCCTGGTCCAGCTGGATTCCGAGGTGTTCGTCGACGTACTGGACCGGCTGCCGTGTCCGTACGGCTTGGTGCGCTACGGCGTGGCCCCGGACCACGAGAAGATCAAGTCACTGCAGGGCAGCCTGCGCACGGTGCTGGAGCACGACCGGGTGCGGTTCCTCGGGGGCGTGCGGGTCGGCGGCCCTGGTGGGTTGCCCGTCGAGCGGCTGAGGGAGCTGTACCACGCGGTCGTGTACTGCGTGGGCGCCGCGACCGACCGCCACCTCGGCATTCCGGGCGAGGATCTGCCGGGCAGCTGGTCGGCGACCGAGTTCGTGTCCTGGTACAGCGCGCATCCCGACGCGGTCGAGGCCGGTTTCCTGGCCGGCGCCCGGTCGGCCGTGGTCATCGGCGTGGGCAATGTCGCCGTGGACGTCAGCCGGATGCTGGCTCGCGGCGCGGCGGAGCTGAGCCCCACCGACATGCCGCAGGCGGCGTTCACCACGCTGGCGGCGAGCGGGGTGCGGGAGGTGTGGATGGTGGGCCGGCGCGGCCCCTCGCAGGCCCGTTTCACCACCAAGGAGCTGCGTGAGCTGAGCGGCCTGCCCGGCACCGAGGTCACCGTGGACCCGGACGAACTGGCACTCGACCCGGAGTACGCCGACCCGTCCGGGCTGCCCGCACCGCGGCGGCGCAACGTGGAGGTGCTGCGCGGCTGGGCGGCGCGGCTGCCCGCGGAGGCGTCGCACCACATCCGGCTGCGCTTCTTCCTGCGCCCCGTCGAACTCCTCGCCGAAGGCGGGCGCGTGGGCGCGGTGCGCTTCGAACGGACCGTGCCGGACGGGCAGGGCGGCGTCACGGGCACCGGCCGGTTCGAGGACGTCGAGGCGCAGTTGGTGCTGCGCTCGGTCGGCTATCGCGGAGTGCCGCTGGAGGGGCTGCCGTTCGACGCGGCGAGCGGCACGGTGCCGAACGTCGAGGGCCGGGTGGTGCGCGGCTCCGCCGTGTCGGCGGGCGAGTACGTGGCCGGCTGGATCAAGCGCGGCCCGACCGGTGTCATCGGCACGAACCGCCCGTGCGCCAAGCAGACGGCGACCTCCCTGCTCGCGGACGCCCCTGTCCTCGCCCACGCGTCCGTCCCGGACGATCCGGTCGCGGCGCTGCGGGCCGCCGGGATCGATCCGGTGCCGTGGGCGGGATGGCAGGCGATCGAGCGGGCCGAGGCGGAGCTCGGGGCCTCGCTCGGGCGGAGTGTGGTCAAACTGGCCGACTGGGAATCACTGCTGGCGGCGGCGCGGACGGCGACCTCTTAGGAGTCCGGCGGATCAGGTCGCCCCGGCGGAGTCGGGCGCGCGTGGGTGGGCAGTACACACACCGGCAACAACACGGAAATCAACAAACTGTTCAAGGCCCTTACGGTCTCGTGCTGTTCGGATGTCACCCCCGCCCCCGCCGCCGCTCTGGAGTGCCCATGGCCACGACCACCCCCGTCCATCCCGTCGACGAGGTCCCACCCGCACGGCAACTGGCCGCCTTCGGGTTGCAGCACGTGCTCGCGATGTACGCGGGCGCCGTCGCGGTCCCGTTGATCGTGGGCGGTGCGCTGAAACTGTCGCCCGCGGACCTGGCGTACCTGATCACCGCCGACCTGCTGGTGTGCGGCATCGCCACGCTCATCCAGTGCGTCGGCTTCTGGCGGTTCGGCGTGCGGCTGCCGATCATGCAGGGCTGCACCTTCGCGGCCGTGTCACCGATGGTGCTCACCGGGACGACGGGCGGCGGACTGCCCGCCATCTACGGCTCGGTGATCGTGGCGGGACTGGCGATCGCGCTGCTGGCACCGGTCTTCGGCAGGCTGCTGCGCTTCTTCCCGCCGCTGGTCACCGGCACGGTGATTCTGATCATCGGTCTGTCGCTGCTGCCGGTCGCCGGCAACTGGGCGGCGGGCGGGGCCGGTGCGAAGGACTTCGGGGAGCCGAAGAACCTGGCGCTCGCGGCCTTCGTGCTGGCGGTGGTGATCGGCGTGCAGCGGTTCGCCCCCGCCTTCCTGAGCCGGATCGCGGTGCTGATCGGCATGGCGGTGGGGCTGGCGGTGGCCGTGCCCTTCGGTTTCACGGACTTCGGCGGGGTCGGGAACGCCGACTGGGTCGGTATCAGCACGCCGTTCCACTTCGGGGCACCGGCGTTCGAGGTGTCCGCGATCGTGTCCATGCTGGTGGTGGCCCTGGTGACCATGACGGAGACGACCGGTGACCTGATCGCGGTCGGCGAGCTGACCGGGCGGAAGGTCGAGCCGCGCTCCCTGGCGGACGGACTGCGCGCCGACGGGCTGTCCACCGTCCTCGGCGGCGTGTTCAACACCTTCCCGTACACGGCGTACGCGCAGAACGTCGGGCTGGTCGGCATGACCCGGGTGCGCAGCCGCTGGGTGGTCGCGGCGGCCGGCGGCATCCTGGTGCTGCTCGGCCTGCTGCCCAAGCTGGGCGCGGTGGTCGCGGCCATTCCCGCGCCGGTACTGGGCGGCGCGGGAATGGTGATGTTCGGGACGGTCGCGGCGAGCGGTGTGCGGACGCTGGCGCGGGTCGACTTCAAGGACAACGACAACCTGACGGTGGTGGCCGTCTCGGTCGCCGTGGGTTTGCTGCCGGTGGGCGTGCCCACGGTGTACGCCAAGTTCCCGGACTGGTTCCAGACGGTGATGAACAGCGGCATCAGCGCGGGCTGCCTGACCGCGATCGTACTGAACCTGCTGTTCAACCACCTTCCGGCACGGGCCGGTTCGGCCGCCGGCGGCGGCGAGGGGCCCGTCGAGGAACCCCGGGCAGAGGCCGCCTAGGTCGTCCTTGGAGTTCAGTCCCTGCGGAACAGCCCGGTGGGCACCGCCGCGGCCAGCTTGCCGTATCCCGTCGGGTTCAGGTGCAGCCAGTCTCCGTCGTGCAGGTCGGGGCGGAGGCGGCGGGGGTCGTCCGGGTCCCGTACCGCGCGGTCGAAGTCGACGACCGCGTCGAAGTGGCCGGGGGTGCGGATCCAGGCGTTGACGCGCTGCCGGGAGGTCTCGCGCTTGCCTGCCGGGTCGTCGTAGAGGGTGCTGCCGCCGAAGGGTGTCAGGGTGGCGCCGTAGACGCGGATGTCCTGGGCGTGGGCGCGGACGACGATCTGCCGGTAGGCGGCGATCAGGTCGTCGGTGAGCCGGCGCTGGGCGTCGGGGGTGGCGTCGGCGGTGCCGATGTCGTTGACGCCTTCGAAGACGATCAGCCGGGAGACGCCGCTGCGGGAGAGGACGTCGCGGTCGAGGCGGGCGAGGACGTTGGGGCCGAGCCCGTCGTTGAGGACGCGGTTGCCGCCCGCCGCCTGGTTGAGGACGGCGATGCCGGAGGTGGCGGGCCGGGTCTGGAGGCGGTCGAAGAACTGGTCGGGCCAGCGGTCGTTGCCGTTGGTGGTGGAGCCGCGGCCGTCGGTCAGCGAGTCGCCCAGGATCGCCAGTGCCTCGGTGGCCCCGGGTGACAGGACCTCCACGTCGCTCAGCAGGTACCAGTGGTTGACCGGGGTGGCGCCCGGAAGGTCCTGGTCCTGGGTGTGGTCGCCGTTGATCAGGTACGAGGTCGTGCGCGAGCCCGGGTGTGAGGTGAGCGCGAGCGACGGCTGGCCCTGTGCGAGGTACGCCGTGACGGTCAGGGTGGATCCTGTCGCCAGATCGAACTCCAGGGGATCGGAGACCATGTCGGCGCCGACCGGGACGGTCGTGGAGGCGCGCCCCGAGAAGGTGACCCGTCGGGCGCTGCCGGACTCGACCGCGGCGGCCCCCGGCTGTCCGTCCTGCGGCAGCGCCACCGTCACCGCCGTGAGCGGCAACGGGGTGTCGCCGTAGGCGTTGGAGAAGCGCAGCCGGATGCGGTGGCCGCCGGTGGACACGCGCAGGGTCTGCCGCAGGGTGGTGTCGGCCAGGACGGACTTGGTGCCGGTGAAGGGCGCGGGCGGCAGGTTGGCGGGTTCGGTGAGCTGCGGCATCGCGGTCCAGGTGTTGACCCAGTGCCGGCCGGTGCTCGGGGGCGAAGCGGCCCGCGGTGACGCGGCCTTGGGGCTGCTGACCAGGGCGGTGAGCGCCGACGACGTCACGGCGAGGGCGAGTACGAGGACGCCGGTGCTGATCAGGGTGGCGAGCGGGATGCGTCTGGGCGGCTTCACGTGTCCCTTTCTGACCAGGGGGTGGGTGGCGGGTGCGCGCCGTTCTCTCGTGCGGTGCGCACCCGGTTCGTCAACCGACCGTGCAGGCGGTTCCGTTGAGGGTGTAGGCGGTGGGGGCGGCGCTGTCGCCGGTGTGCGTGGCCTGGTAGCCGATGCTGACGCTCGTGTTCGCCGCGATGGTGCCGTTGTAGGAGGCGTTGGTGGCCGTCACCGCTCCGGAGGACGGGCTGTAGGTGGCGTTCCAGCCGTTGGTGATGGTCTGGCCGGAGGGCAGGGTGAAGCCCAGTTTCCAGCCGGTGACCGCTGTCGTGCCGGTGTTGGTGAGGGTCACGGAGGCGGTCAGGCCGGTGCTCCAGGCGTTGGTGGTGATCGTCACCTTGCAGGGCCCGGCGGGAGGCGGGGGCACGGTGCCTCCGCTGTCGAGGCCGAAGAAGTGCAGCGCGCGGGCCGCCATGCCGTAGGTGTACAGGTTGTGGCCGACGCCCTGGAGGCTGATGGCCTCGACGGGGGCCTGGTCACCGGTGGAGCCGTAGCGGGTGCGGGTCCAGCCGGACTGGGGCGAGTCGGTGGCGGCGGGCGTCTGGCTCACGCCGAGGACATTGGTCCACTGCTTGATCGCCTCCCCGAAGTTGGGGTAGCGCAGCACGTCGTCCTCGGTGCCGTGCCACAGCTGCATCCGTGGCCGGGGGCCGCTGTAGCCGGGGTAGGCGCCGCGGACCAGGTCGCCCCACTCCTGCGGGGTGTGGGTGAGGGCGCCCGAGGAGCAGGTGCTGTTCCACTCGGAGCCGTCGGTGGTGGCGAAGCAGCCGAAGGGTACGCCGGAGAACGCGGCGCCCGCGGCGAACACGTCCGGGTAGTCGCCGAGCAGGACGTTCGTCATCATCGCGCCGGACGAGATGCCGGTGACGAACACCTTGCCGGGGTCGGCCGAGTAGGTGCGGGTCGCCCAGTCCGCCATCGACCTGATGCCGACCGGGTCGCTGCCGCCGCCGTGGCGCAGTGCCTGCGGGGAGGAGACGTCGAAACACTTGCTGGCCCGGGTCACCGACGGGTACACGACGACGAACCCGTACTGGTCGGCCAGTTGGGCCCACTCGGTGCCGGAGTACATGGCGGAGGCGGAGCCACCGCACCAGTGGACGGCCACCACGACCGCCGGGTGCGCGGTGACGCCGCTCGGTACGTACATGTACATCTGGAGGTTGCTGGGATTGTCGCCGAAGCCGGTGACCTCGGTGAGCGTCGCCGTGGGCAGGGCGGCGGGGGCATCGGCGCGGGCCGCGGCCGGCGGCGCGGTGAGGAACACCGCCGCGAGCAGCGGGACCAGCGCCGCGAGGAGTGCGGTCAGGGTGCGTCGTAAAGGCACTGTGGGGGGCATGTGGGGCATCGTGGCATGGACATGGCCTTCATGGAAGCGCTCCCACGCGACTTCCCGGAGGCAGGGACAAGCCCTGCCGTCTTCTGCGCGAAGCGTTGACTAGAAAGCGCTTACATCCTACGGTCCCGTTCAACGACATGACCGAGGGGGCAGATATCGCCCCCTATGAGGTCATCCACTCGCACACGCCGTTCACCGTCCCGCATGCGGTTCATATAGATGACCTCACGCGTGGACACCCCACCCCACAAAGGGGCGCACCCGCAGGTACCCCCCAACAAGGAAGAAGGAATCGGGACATGACTTCTTCGGCACGACCACGCGCCCGCAGGCGCGCCCTGACGGGCGCACTGGCCGCCGTCGGGCTCTCGACTGTCATGATCATGACAGATGGAACCCCGGCGAGCGCCGCCACCTGGCCCACCGCCAACGGCAGCCAGGCGGTCACCTCCACCATCTCCGTCTCCGGCACCAAGGACTACGGGATGAAGCGCCTGTACGGCAGCGGAGACCTGGGCACCGGCGGACAGAACGAGGACCAGGACCCGATCCTCGAACTGGCGCCCGGCGCCGTTCTGAAGAACGTGATCATCGGTGCTCCCGCCGCGGACGGCATCCACTGCCTGGGCAGCTGCACGCTCCAGAACGTGTGGTGGGAGGACGTCGGCGAGGACGCGGCGACGTTCCTCGGCTCCTCGTCGTCCAACGTGTACACCGTCTCCGGCGGTGGCGCGAAGGAGGCCAGCGACAAGGTGTTCCAGTTCAACGGCGCCGGAACGCTCAACGTCTCCGACTTCGCGGTGCAGAACTTCGGCAAGCTGGTCCGTTCCTGCGGCAACTGCAAGACGCAGTACAAGCGGACCATCAACCTCAACACCATCGAGGCGACCTACAAGGGCAGCGCGCTCGTCGGGATCAACACCAACTACGGCGACAGCGCGACGCTGAAGAAGATCACGATCGTCGGTGACAGCAGCAAGAAGATCGTGCCCTGCCAGAAGTACATCGGCAACAACACGGGCGCGGAGCCGCCCAAGAACGGCAGCGGCCCTGACGCGACGTACTGCAAGTACTCGTCCTCCGACATCACCTACAAGTAAGGCACCACTCCCCCACGACGGCGGTCGTACGGGGCGCACCTGACGGCGCTTCGCACGACCGCCTTCCACTGCCTACCCGGTGCGACCGAGCATCGCGTCCGTCAACTCCCGCTGATAGCCGGTGTAGGCGGCGCGCAGGTCCGGGCCCGGCCAGTCGGCGGGCAGGAGCCCGGCGGGCAGGACCGGGTCGGCCAGGAGGTGGCGCACGACGGCCGCGAGGGCGGTGAAGCGGTCGGCCGGGCGGTCGGTCGCGGCGACATGGGCGAGCAGAGCCCTGGCGGTGTCCGCCCAGGCCTCCAGCGGCCACAGCCCCGCGGCCAGGTCGCGGGCGGATTCCTCGGGCCGGGCGGTGAAGCGCCGGACCACGTCGCCGAGGCCGTCGGGATCCGCGCGGCGCAGATTGGCGGGCCGCAGCCAGACACCCTCGCGGAGTTCGGCGAGTCTGCGGGCGGCCAGCCGGGCGCGGAGCTCGGCGCGTTCGCCGGGGCCGCGGCCGGTCGCGGTGACGACCACCATCTCCCAGTCGCCGTCCCAGGGGCGGGTCTCCGGGTGCACGGCCTCGTCCTGCCGCCGCCGGCGGCTGAGCAGGCGGTCGCTGAGCCGGTAGACGCCGCCCGTGCGCCGCAGGTCACCGGCGGCCACCATACGGCTGAGCGCGGCCCGCAGGGTGGATCCGCCGACGCCGAGCGGCTCGACCGCGCGTACCAGGTCCTTCACCGGCAGCTCGGGGGGCTGCGCGCCCAGCAGCAGGCTGAGGACGACCGACCGGGCGGACAGGGGGCGCAGCTCGAGCTCCGGGGGGCCGGCCGCCGCGTTCCCGGCCACGTTCTCGTGCATGGAGACGTACTGTACGGGGCCGCTCGTATTGCATCATTGCTGCGGTCGTAGAAATAGTGCAACACTATCGGCATGGCCGACACCCTCGCGCACCCGCAGCCGTCATGGCACACCACGCACGACGTCACCAACCAGCCCCCGCCCCCGGCCCCCTACGACGCGTCCGAGGACGTGGCCCTGCTGGAGGGGCTGCGCAGGGAGGGCGCGGGCTGGGCCGAGGAGGGCATCCGGCGGCTGGGAGCACGGGCGGGCAGCGCGGAGGCGCAGGAGTGGGCCGAACTGGCCAACCGGCACGAGCCGGAGCTGCGTACGCACGACCGGTACGGCAACCGGGTCGACGAGGTCGAGTTCCACCCGAGCTGGCACCATCTGATGCGGGTCGCGGTCACCGAGGGGCTGGCGGGCGCGCCCTGGGCCGACGACCGGCCGGGCGCCCATGTCGCCCGCAGCGCGGGCGGGCTGGTGTGGGGGCACACGGAGGCCGGGCACGGCTGCCCGACCTCGATGACGTACGCGGCCGTCCCCGCGCTGCGCGCCCAGCCGGAGCTGGCGAAGGTCTACGAGCCGCTGCTGACCGGCAGGGAGTACGACCCGGAGTTGCGCGTCCCCACCGACAAGCCCGGGCTGCTGGCCGGGATGGGCATGACCGAGAAGCAGGGCGGATCCGACGTCCGGACGAACACGACCGCGGCCACGCCCACCGCCGAACCGGGCGTGTACACGCTGCGCGGGCACAAGTGGTTCACGTCGGCGCCGATGTGCGACGTGTTCCTGGTGCTGGCCCAGGCCCCGGAGGGCCTGTCCTGCTTCCTGGTCCCCCGCGTGCTGCCCGACGGCACCCGCAACACCTTCCGCATCCAGCGGCTGAAGGACAAGCTGGGCAACCGGTCCAACGCCTCCTCCGAACCGGAGTTCGACGGCACCGTGGCCTGGTTGGTCGGGGCGGAGGGTCGGGGCGTGAAGACGATCATCGAGATGGTCAACTGCACCCGTCTCGACTGCGTGATGATGTCGGCGGCGCTGATGCGCAAGACGCTCGTCGAGGCCGGCCACCATGTGCGGCACCGCAGCGCGTTCGGCGCGCGGCTCGTCGACCAGCCGCTGATGCGCAACGTGCTGGCCGATCTCGCGCTGGAGTCGGAGGCCGCGACGACGCTGACGCTGCGGCTGGCGGGGGCGGCGGACCGGGCGGTGCGCGGGGACGCCGGGGAGCAGGCCTTCCGGCGGATCGCGACCGCCGTCGGCAAGTACTGGGTGACCAAGCGGGGGCCGGCCTTCACGGCGGAGGCACTGGAGTGCCTCGGCGGCAACGGCTACGTGGAGGAGTCCGGGATGCCCCGCCACTACCGGGAGGCGCCCCTGCTGTCGATCTGGGAGGGCTCGGGGAACGTCAACGCGCTCGATGTGCTGCGGGCGTTGGGGCGGGAGCCCGCCACGGCCGAGGCCCTGTTCGCCGAACTCGCCCTGGCCCGTGGTGCGGACGTCCGGCTGGACGCGGCCGTGGCCCGGCTGAAGGACCGCCTGCCCGGGGCCGAACCGGCGGGCGCCCGACGCCTGGTGGAGGAGATGGCCCTGGTCCTTCAGGCCTCCCTCCTCGTCCGGCACGCCCCGCCCGCGGTCGCCGACGCCTTCTGCGCCACCCGGCTCGGCGGGGACTGGGGGCATGCGTTCGGCACGCTGCCGGGTTCGGCGGACATGGACGCGATCCTGGGGCGGGCGGTGGCCGCCGCGAACTGACCTCCGGTCGCTGCCGGGCGGACGCTGTGCCTCCGGGCCTGCCTGGGCCGGGCTCGCGTTGATCCTCCGGTCCGGGCGGCGCGTCCGCCCCCGGCGGGGGCAGCTCTTGCGCCGCCGCGTCCAGGCCGGCCGGTGCACCCCGTCTGCCCGGTGTCCGGCCGGCGTTGCGGCCCTTGGCCTGCGGGGCTGCGGGGGCTGCGGTCGGCACCGGTTTTCTCGCCCCCGCCGCCCCTACCCGTTCCCGTCCCCAGGGGCTCCGCCCCTTCGACCCCGCCAGGGGGCTCCGCCCCTTCGACCCCGCCAGGGGGCTCCGCCCCCCTGAACCCCCGCGGGGCTCCGCCCCTGCATCCCACCGGGCTCTGACCCGGACCCCGCCGGGGGTTGCCGCCCGGCACACCGCGCGGCTCCGCCCCCGCACCCCCGGCGCCGCTCTCCCGACTGCGCCCCTTTGGCTGCGTCCCGCGCTCCCCCGCACCGCTCCCCACACCCTGCCGCCTGTGGCTCTGCCCCGGGCCCGCTGCTCCCCGGCAGGGCCGGCCGTACCTGTAGCCGATCCGGTCAGTGCGGGGCGTGCCTCCGGCAGGCGGGGGGTGCCTGGTCCTGTCTGCCCGTCTACAGCGGGGACCGGATGGTGGCTGACGAGAAACCATGCCGGTCGCCAGGCATGAGAGGCACGAGAGGCACGAGAGGCACGAAGTCAGGGTCCTTCGGTCCGGCGCGCAGCCCTCCATGCCCCTCCCGGCGGGAGCCGGTTTCGTCGTCGTGGCATGCACCTGCCCTCGGGCGGGAATTGATCCCTCCGGACCGTTGGCGCGGTTCGTGGCCGGTCCCAGCCGACAGATCGCACACAGTCGCCGCGCGATTCCGCTTCGTTGTCAGTGCCGTGGTGCAGACTCGCGATCAGGTGGCAATCGCCTGGGGAGGACAACGTGTTCACGGGGATCGACGACGTCGACTGGGCCTCGCTGCGGCATGCGTACGGCAGTGCCGAGGACGTGCCCGGACTGCTGCGGGGGCTGGCGTCCGCGGACCGGGCCGAGCGGGAGGGCGCGCTGGACGGGATGTACGGCTCGGTGCACCACCAGGGGAACGTGTACGACTCGACGCTCGCCTGCGTTCCGTTCCTGTTCGCCCTCGCGGCCCGCGCCGAGGTTCCGGACCGGGGCGGCATAGTCGAGTTGCTGGTCAGCATCGGCACGGAGGACGAGGGCGCCGCGGTCCGTTCGGGTGCGGAGGTGTTCTTCGGTCTGGCCGCGGATCCGGATCCCTGGGTGCGGCGCGCGGCGCCGGCGGCGCTGGTGCGGTTCCTCGACGATCCGGGGCGTGTGCTGGGCCTGTTGCGGGATCGGATCACGGTCGAGCGGGACGACCGGGTCCTGTTGGCCCTCACCGAGTGCCTGGGCCTCTTCGTACGGCGGCATCCGGCGCACGCCGCCGCGGCGGTGGATCTCCTGACCGTGCAGAGCGCCCCGCCGTACGGACCCGGGCTGCGGCTCGCGGCCCTCGGCCAGCTCGCGCTCGGGGCGCCGGACCGGCTCCCGGCCGATCTGGTGCCGACGGCTGTCCGGCTGCTCCGGGACAGGTCCGAGCAGCGGCCCGGCGGGCGGCCGGACCAGCCGGACCGCCCCGGCACGGACACCCTGGTCGGCCGGATACGGCGACTGCGGCCCTCGGACGAGGAAGGCGCGTACCTGCTGCGGACCCTCCACACCGCCCTGGGCGACCGGGTCACGGACCGGATCGCCCTGCTCACCGGGCAGTTGACCAGCCCCGCCCCGGTGGACCGGCGCAACGCGGTGTGGATGGCGGCGGGACTGCTGCGCGAGTGGCGTGCCGACTACGCCGGGCTCGTCGGGCTGCTCGGCACCCAAGTCATGCAGGAGCAGGATCCGTTACGGGACGCGGCGGTGTCGGTGCTGGCCGAGCTGTTCGACCTGGCCACCCCCGCCGTCGACCACGTCCACGCCCTGGTGACCGCACGGCCCGACCTGTGGGTGCGCCGGTGGGAGCGCGGGACGCCGGCGCTGGGGGGTCCGCTCAAGGCCCTCGCCCGCAGCGGGGACGCCAGGGCGGTGCCCGTTCTCGCCCAACTGCTGGCCGGCCCGCTTCCGCCGGACGACCTGGGGCACGCGGTCGTGCACCTCGGGCCTGCCGCGGCCCCGCTCGCCCCGGCGCTGCGGCGCCGGCTCGGGCAGATACGCCTCGGCTCGCCCGGAACCGCCGACCGTGCCGTTCCGCTGCTGTCGGCGCTCACGGCCCTGACCGACGTGGCGGCCCTGCCGGAGGTCCTGCGCCTGCTGAGTGCCGCGCCGGGTGCCCCCGGGCCGCGCGACACCGCCCTCGGGTGCGCGATCCGCGCTCTGGACAGCTTCGGCCCCGCCGCGCGGGAGGCGGCGCCGGTGCTGCGGGGGCTCCTGGACACCGAGTACGCGGCGGCGGCCGCGGGGGCACTGTGGTCGACGGGCGAGGACGTGTCCGTCGTACTTCCCGTGCTGCTGCGGGAGTTGACGCACGAACAGTCCCGGCGCCGCCGTCCGGCCGCCAGGGAGCTGGCCCGGCTGGGGCCCGCGGCCCGCCCCGCGCTCCCCGCGCTGCGCCGTATGACGGGGACGAGCAGAGTGCGGGAACGGGTCTCGGCCGCGGCGGCGCTGTGGCGGATCGGCCAGGATCCGGAAGACGTCCTGCCGGTGTTCCGCGCGGCCTGGGCCGGGAATCCCCAGACCCGCGGCACGATCGCCGCCTGCCTCGCCCGCATGGGACCGGCGGGCGACCCGCTGCGGGACCTCCTGCGGGCCGAGGTGACCGGCCCTCGGCGCCACACGACACGGGTGGGCGGGTACGGGAGCCATGACATACAGAAGGACGAGGAACTGCTCCGGGTGTGCCGGAGGGTGCTGGCGGGAGGGTGAGGGGCCGTCCGACCACTTGCCGGTGGCGACGGCCCCGCTCTCCGCAGCCGGTCGCGTCAGCCGGTCATCCGCCCCCACTGCGGGCCCAGACGCGCCCACTCGGCGTCCCAGTCGGCCATGCGGCGGCGTTCCAGCCGGCCGCGCAGGGCCAGGCCGGAGACGAGGGGGACGGCGGCGGCGCTGACGCCCACGAGGGTGCCGATGAGGCCGGCGCGCAGGTGGGCCTGGGAGACCGAAGCGGGACGGGTGACCAGGCGGCCCTGCGGGTCGGTCCACACCGTGACCGGGCTGCCCGCCTTGCTGCCGGGCTCGACGCGGGCCTGGCCGGTGTGCGTGGAGCCGTCCGGCACGGTCCAGCGGACCTTGGCCCACACCCGCTCGCCGGAGTTCGCCGTCCCCGGGGCCTTCTCGGTGACCTGGGCCACGGTCGGGCGCCACTCGACGCGCTCCCGGGCCAGCCCGTGCTCGACGGAGCCGGCCGCCACGAGTCCCGACAGGACCCCGGTCAGTACGGTGAGCAGCCAGGCGCCGAGCACCAGCCAGGCCTCCACCGTGTCGGCACGGCGTTTGAGCGGGTTGCGCCGCCAGCGCCACAGCCAGACCTTCGGACCACGGAACGCCTTCAAAGGCATCCTCCTCACGAGCGCACGGACAGACCGGCCGCCTTCCCGACCGCCTTCCCATACGGGCGACGTCCCCGTCCTGCTCAGGGCGAGCCCCCGACTCGACGGTCGCACGAGAGCGCCGGTTCGCGCAGGCGTCTGACCCGAAGACGCCCCACCGATCTCCGCGACAGGCCGACACAACCGGCCTGACCTGCGGCGACACCACTTCCCTAGGTGACTGTCAGTGCCGGGGTGCAGACTGGCCGATGTCTGAAAACTCACGTGACAAAGACGTCCCGGAGGTGATCGGCATGACCGAGGTACTGCTCGCCGTGGGCACCCGAAAGGGCCTGTTCATCGGGCGGCGGCGAGGTGGCGCCTGGGAGTTCGACGAGAGTCCCTGTTTCAACGCCCAGGCGGTCTACTCGGTCGCCCTGGACACCCGCGGCGGCACCCCGCGGCTGCTGGCCGGAGGCGACAGCGCGCACTGGGGTCCGTCGGTGTTCCACTCCGACGACCTGGGCCGCACCTGGAGCGAACCGGCCCGCCCGGCCGTGAGGTTCCCCAAGGACACGGGCGCCTCCCTGGAGCGGGTCTGGCAGCTGCACCCGGCCGTCGCCGAGCCGGACGTGGTGTACGCGGGCACGGAACCGGCCGCGCTGTACCGCTCGGAGGACCGCGGGGAGAGCTTCGAGTTGGTGCGCCCGCTGTGGGAGCACCCCACCCGCTCGCGGTGGGTGCCGGGCGGCGGCGGTGAGGGGCTGCACACCGTGGTGACCGACCACCGCGATCCGCGGGCGGTGACCGTCGCGGTCTCGACGGCCGGGGTGTTCCGCACCACGGACGGCGGCGCGAGCTGGGCGCCGTCGAACTCCGGTGTGTCTGCGGTGTTCCTGCCGGACCCGAACCCGGAGTTCGGCCAGTGCGTGCACAAGATCGCGCAGGATGCGGCGAATCCGGACCGGCTCTACCTCCAGAACCACTGGGGGGTGTACCGCAGCGACGACACGGGCGCCCACTGGACGGACATCGGCGCGGACCTGCCGTCCACCTTCGGTTTCGCGGTGGCCGCCCACCCGCACCGGGGCGGCACGGCGTACGTCTTCCCGATCAACGCCGACGCCGACCGGGTGCCCGCCGACCGTCGCTGCCGGGTCTTCCGAACGGAGGACGCGGGCAAGACCTGGGAGTCCCTGACCGCCGGGCTGCCCCAGGAGGACCACTACGGCACGGTGTTGCGCGACGCGCTCCGCACGGACGACGCGGACCCGGCGGGCGTCTACTTCGGCAATCGCAACGGCGAGGTGTACGCCTCCGGCGACGACGGCGACAGCTGGCAACTGCTCGCCTCCCATCTGCCGGACGTGCTGTGCGTGCGGGCGGCGGTCGTGGGCTGAGGAAGCCGTGGGGTGAGGAAGGGAGGGGCGAAGCGGGGAGAGAAAGGCAACGGAGGGAGGTACGGAAGGAGTTCGATCGTCGGCCAGGACCCGTACCCCACACCCGCACACGGGAATCAGATGTCGGATACGGGCACAGCTGCCTGGGCCTGCTCCGGCTGGGCCGCCATGGTCCTCAGCGTCTCGAAGGCGGCCGCCGTCGGGCTCGCCGGTTCAGCTTGATAGACCACCATGCGGGATCGTGGCGTAGGCGGCCCTGATTTCGGCGACGCAGGAGTGCGCGGCTCGCTCCCATTCCTGGTAGAACTCGCGCCCTGCCGGGTCGACGAACACCATGCGGGCGAGGTTGTCGAACGTGTCGAAACCGCTGTGGAGGGCCGTGGCGAGGGAGTTGTCCGCCAGGATGTCGAGGGCCGGGCCGACGACGCTGGTCGGCCAGATCTGCCCGTTCTTCTACCGCTACGGTCGGCCCGGAGAGCTGTAGGCCCCCACCCGTGGGGCGTTCCGCCCCGCTCCACGGGAAACCGTCGTGGCTCACGGTGCCGACTGGATGTCACCGCGCGTGGAGGACGCGATGGTGTCGCGGTGCGCGAAGTCGCCCGGGGGGATGCCGGGGTGATGTCCGACGCGGTCCGACGGCATCGTGGCCGAGGGGCCGAGGGTGAGCCTGGAGACGATGCGGTAGCGGTCGCCGCGGTAGATCGAGTGGACGTACTCGACGGGCTGGCCCGTGGTGTCCGAGGTGAGCCGCTCGAAGAGCAGCGCCGGGGACAGTTCGGGTACCTCGAGCAGTTCGGCCTCGACCCGGGTGACGACGGTCGGCTCGATCGCCTGGACGGCCTCGTGGACGTGCACGTCGTGCTGTTCGCGCAGGTGCTCGTACAGGTCGCCGGTTTCCAGTTCCCGGGCGGACAGCGTGGGGACCAGGTCGGCCCTGAGGTGCAGGTGCTCGATGGCCATCGGTGCGCCGTCGACCAGGCGCAGCCGTGCTACGTACACGATCTCGGCGGCGGGCGAGATACGCAGCTTGCGGCCCACGCGCGCGCCCGCCGGGATGGTGGTGAACTCCAGCAGACGGCTCGACCAGGTCCCGGAGGCCTGGGGCACGGTCATGGCCTGCCGGCCGGAGACGAGCTCCTGGGTGATCTTCTCGGGTGCAACGAACATGCCGCGGCCGTGTTGCCGCACCAGAAGACCGGCGGCGACCAGTTCGTCGACCGCCGCGCGCAGGGTCGGACGGGACACTCCCAGGCGGGCGCAGAGGGCGCGCTCGGAGGGGATCGCCTCCCCCGCGTCGTGCGACTCGACGAGGCCGAGGAGAAAGTCGCGGACCCGCTCTCGTTTGAGCACCGCACCTGGTGCGTCGGCCTTCATGTTGCTCACCCTCTTGCGTGGAATCCGTAGTTTACCACTTGACCAGTTGACCAGCCGACGGCCGCAACTGCCCCTCTTGGCGGGGGAAGTGTAACCATCCTCGAGAAATGACCATCCAGGTACCGGTCGACCTGCGCCTCACACCCCTTCTTCACCCAAGGGGTTGACGCCACAATTGGTCTATGCCACCTTCTTCCCCACATCAAGAGGTGAGCTGTCCAGTGGACTTCACTGGTCAGGTGGTCAGGTCATGTCCTCCAGAGGTGAACCGTGAAGCTCCGCTTGTTTGCCGGTGTGTCCGCGCTCCTGATGACGGCCGGGCTCAGTGCCTGCAGTAGCTCCTCCGATGCCTCCGACGACAGCTCCGGCGGGACCACCACCATCGACGTGTGGCTGATGCGCGACAGCGTCTCGGCCCGGTTCCAGAGCGACTTCGTCAAGGGCTTCGAGACCGCCCACCCCGACATCAAGGTCAAAGTGCAGATCCAGGAGTGGGACGGGATCGGCGAGAAGGTCACGGCCGCCCTCGCCAGCAACGACGCACCCGACGTCATCGAGACCGGCAACACCC
Source organism: Streptomyces sp. NPDC054834 (assembly GCF_053611185.1). Taxonomy (NCBI): domain Bacteria; kingdom Bacillati; phylum Actinomycetota; class Actinomycetes; order Kitasatosporales; family Streptomycetaceae; genus Streptomyces; species Streptomyces sp. NPDC054834. The sequence goes on from NZ_JBSGZV010000027.1 coordinate 124,991, forward strand.
AGGTCGCCCAGTTCGCACAGAGCGGGGGGCTGCTCGACCTCAGCGACAAGGTCGACGATCTCGGGGGCAAGGACTGGCTGAAGGGCCTCGCCGAGCCGGGCGCCTACGAGGGCAAGCAGTACGGCATCCCCTACTACGCCGCCAACCGCGTCGTCATCTACCGCACCGACCTGTTCAAGAAGGCGGGCGTCGACGCGTCCGCCATCAAGACCCGCGGCCAGTGGATCAACGCCACCGAGAAGCTCGACTCCGGTGGTACGCAGGGGATTTATCTGCCCGGCCAGAACTGGTACGCGCTCTCGGGCTTCGTCTGGGACGAGGGGGGTGACCTCGCGACCGAGTCCGGCGGCAAGTGGAAGGGCGCGCTGGACACCCCCGAGGCGATCCGCGGCATGGACTTCTACAGGCAACTCCAGGCCCTCGGCCGGGGTCCCAAGGACTCCGACGAGGCCAATCCCCCGCAGGCGGACGTGATGGCCAAGGGGAAGGTCGCCCAGGTCATCGCGACACCCGGCGGCGCGAACGTCGTCATCCAGAACAACCCCGCGCTGAAGGGCAAGCTCGCCTTCTTCCCGATCCCGGGCAAGACCGCCGACAAGCCCGGCGCGGTCTTCACCGGCGGCTCCGACCTCGTCATTCCGACGGCCTCCACGAAGCAGGAAGCGGCCTACACCTTCATCAAGGAACTCACCGGCGACACCTGGCAGAAGAAGCTCGCGCTCGCCATGAGCTACGTCCCGAACAAGACCACCCTGGCCTCCGCGGTCGCCTCCGACCCGGGCGCCGCGGCCATGGCGGTCGGCGCCACCGAGGGCCACGCGACGCCCAACACCCCCGGCTGGGCCGCGGTCGAGGCCAAGAACCCGATCAAGGACTACCTGACCGCCGTTCTCACCGGGGGTGACGTGCAGAAGGAAGCCACCAAGGCCTCCGACGCCATCACCGCGGCGATGAACTCCGGCTCCTGAACCGTCGACGCACGGGAAGGAGGAGTGCCGTGTCGGCCGTCCGAGAGCAGACCGCGCCCCGTCCCCCACTCAACACCCGGCCGTCCCGGCGCTCCACCGGCTCCGGGCCGCGCCGGCCGTCGCAGTCAGGCGGTCGCGGGATCTGGCCGTACGTCCTGATCGCGCCCGCCGTCCTCGGCACGCTCTACCTGCTCGTCTATCCCCTGATCCGCGCCGTGGTGATCTCGCTCCAGGCCTTCGGCCTGCGCCAACTCATCGTCGGCGACGCGCGGTTCGTCGGACTCAAGAACTACGAGACGCTGCTCGGCGACGACCGCTTCTGGGAGGTGGTGCGCCGCACCTTCCTGTTCATGGCGGTCAACGTCGTCCTGATCATGGTGCTGTCCACCCTGGTGGCGCTGATGATCGAGCGGCTCGGCCGGTTCGGCAGGACCGCCGTCCTCAGCGCGCTCGTGCTGACCTGGGCGATGCCCGTCGTCGCGGCGACCACCGTCTTCCAGTGGCTGTTCCACTCGGAGTTCGGCATCGTCAACGCGGTCCTGACCGGCCTGGGCTTCGACTCCTTCCAGCGCTACCCCTGGTTCGCGCACGGCCCGGCCGCCTTCGCCATCGTGGTCGTCCTCGTGGTGTGGCAGTCCGTGCCGTTCGCGGCGATCACGCTGTACTCGGCCCTCACCACCGTCCCCACCGAGCTGTACGAGTCGGCGCGGCTCGACGGGGCGTCGGGGCCGCGGATCTTCCGCTCCATCACCCTCCCGATCGTCCGCCCGATCTTCCTGCTGGTGTTCTCCCTCGAAGTGATCTGGACCTTCAAGGCGTTCGTCCAGATCTGGGTGATGACCAACGGCGGTCCCGGCGACGCCACCACGATCCTGCCCGTGTACGCGGTGCAGACCGCCCTGTCGAGCCAGCGCTACGACCTCGGCTCGGCGGCCTCCATGGTCACCGTCGTGCTGATGTCGGGCGTGCTCGTCTTCTACTTCCGCCAGATGTTCCGCCAGGAGGACGAGCTCGCATGAGCACGACCCGGCCCCGCGTCCGCCGCCTGCCCCTGAACGCCGCCGCCGTCGTCACGGTCGTGGTCTGCCTGTTCCCGGTGTACTGGATGGTCGCCACCGCGTTCACCCCGACGCGCGACATCCAGTCCGACAACCCCCGGATCATTCCGGCGAGTTGGACGCTCGACCACTTCCGCACCGCCGTCGGCGCCGCCGGCTTCGGCCTGTTCTGGCGCAACAGCATCCTCGTCACGCTGACCGCCGTCCTGCTCGCCCTCGTCATCGCGCTCGGTGCCGCCTACGCGGTCGCCCGGATGAAGTGGAGGGGGCGCCGGCAGTTCATGCTCATGGTGTTCATCGCGCAGATGGCGCCCTGGGAGTCGCTGATCATCCCGGTGTACATCATCTCCCGGGACACCGACATGCTCGACCGGCTGCCGACCCTGACCCTCGTCTACTTCATGATGACACTGCCCTTCACCGTCATCGTGCTGCGCGGTTTCATCGGCACGATCCCCCCGGAGCTGGAGGAATCCGCCCAGGTCGACGGCTGCACCCGGCTCGGCGCGTTCCGGCACGTGGCGTTCCCGCTGCTGGCGCCGGGGTTGATGGCCACCTCGCTGTTCGGCTACATCACCGCCTGGAACGAGTTCGCGTACGCCAACTTCCTGATCATCAAGCAGCAGGACAACCGCACCCTGCCCGTGTGGCTGTCCTCGTTCCAGAACGTCTTCGGCACCGACTGGGGCGCCACCATGGCCGCCTCGACCCTCTTCGCCGCCCCGGCGCTGGTGGTGTTCCTGCTGCTCCAGCGCCATGTCACCTCCGGCTTCGCGGCCGGTGCGGTCAAGGGCTGACCTCCGCACGACCCCCACTCCACTCCACTCCACCCCCACGCGACCCCGCTTACGCGACCCCGCTTCCGGAGACGATCCATGCCCGCACATCGATCCGTCCTCACCCTCGTCCCCCGCCCCGCCAAGACCGTGCTGCGGCCGGGGTACTTCACGCTCGACGCCGAGACCGCGCTGCACATCGGCGCAGGGACCGAACAGGCCGCGGAGCTGCTGCGCACCCTGCTCGCCCCCGCCACCGGACTGGCCCTGCGACCGTCCCCGGGCGGGCAGTTGAAGCTGGCGATCGACTCCAGCCTCGGCACCCTGGGCACCGAGGGATACGTACTCACGATCGCTCCGTGCGCCGTGCTGCTGCGCGCCGCGCACCTCACCGGCCTGCTGCGGGGCATCCAGACGATCCGTCAACTCCTGCCCCCGCAGGCTCTGTCGGAGACTCCGCAGGGCGATACGCCGTGGCAGCTGCCCTGCTCCGAGATCACCGACCACCCGCGTCACCCCTGGCGCGGCGCGATGCTGGACGTGGCCCGCCACTTCCAGCCCGTCTCCTATCTGCGCCGGTACGTCGACCTGTTGGCCCTGCACAAGATCAGCGTGTTCCATCTGCACCTCACCGACGACCAGGGCTGGCGCATGCCGGTCACGGCCCGGCCCAAGCTCACCGAGATCGGCGGCTACCGCACGGAGTCGCAGAAGGGCCCGGCCGGCAGCGGCGAGTTCGACGGCATCCCGCACGGCGGGGCGTACACGCGGGCCGAACTCACCGGCCTGGTCCGGTACGCGGCCGCTCGCGGCGTCACCGTCATGCCGGAGATCGAGATGCCCGGGCACGTACGCGCGGCCCTCGCCGCCTACCCCGGACTGGGCAACCAACCTGAGCGCAGCCTCGACGTCTGGACGCGCTGGGGCGTGTGCGACACCGTCCTCGGTGTCCACGACGAGGTCCTCGACTTCTGCCGCAACGTCCTCGACGAGGTCATGGACGTCTTCCCCTCGCCGTACATCCACGTCGGCGGCGAGGAGTGCCCCACCACCGAGTGGACGCACAGTGCCGCCGCACGCGAACGGGCGGTGGCCGAGGGACTGCCGAACCCCGAGGCCCTGCACGGCTGGTTCCTCGGACAGATCGGCGAGTTCCTCGTCCGGCGTGGCCGCCGCCCGGTCGGCTGGGCCGAGACCGGCGCCGAACTGCCCCTCGACTTCACGGTGATGACCTGGCGCGACTCGGCGCACACCCTGACGGCGGCCCGCCGCGGCCATCCCGTGGTCAGCGCGTACCACCGGGCCACCTACCTCGACTACGCCCAGTCCGACGACCCGAGCGAGCCGCCGGCCCAGCCCGGAACCGTCGTCGACCTGCGCGCCGCCCACGCCCACGACCCCGTGCCCGAGGACGCCGAACCGGACGTGGCCGGGCGGGTGCTCGGCACCCAGGCCCAGCTGTGGACCGAGTTCGTCACGACGCCCGCCCACATCGAGTACCTCACCTACCCCCGGCTGTGCGCCCTCGCCGACCGCGCCTGGAGCGGTGCCACCGACTGGGCCGACTTCCGCTCCCGCCTCGACGAGCACACCGCCCGACTCGACGCGCTCGGCGTCCAGCGCCACCACTGACCCGTCCGATTCCGGGAATCCCCCCCACCTTTCTGGAAAGGAACCACGATGCGATTCGCCAAGTACCGGCTGCGCGCCACCGCGTCCGCCGCCGTCGCGGTGGCCATGGGCGCCGCCGCGCTCACCGCACTCCCGTCCACCGCGAACGCTGCCGCCGACGGACTGAGCGTCCAGTACCGCACGAGCGCCACGGGAGCCAGTGCCGACCAGGCCGAGCCCTGGTTCAAGGTGAAGAACACCGGCGCCACGACCGTACAGCTGGCGAACGTCAAGATCCGCTACTACTTCAAGGCCGACTCGGCGAGCGCGACCTACCGCTTCGCCTGCTCCTGGGCCGTCAAGGGCTGTGCCAACGTCACGGGCACCTTCGGCACGCTCGCCAACCCGACAGCCACGGCCGACCGTTACCTGGAGATCGGCTTCACCTCCGGTGCCGGCTCGCTCGCTCCGGGCGCCGACACCGGTGACATGCAGCTGCGCTTCTACCAGTCGACGTGGCAGTCGCTGAACCAGAGTGACGACTACTCCTTCGGCGCCTCCCAGACCTCGTACGCCGACTGGTCCAAGGTCACGGCGCAGCTGTCCGGCACCACCCTGTGGGGCCAAGCCCCCGCGGGCAACGACCCGACGGACCCGCCCACCGACCCGCCGACCGATCCTCCGGCCACCGGCGCCACGCTGTTCGACGACTTCAACTACAGCGCCTACAACGACCCGAAGATCTCGGCGCACGGCTGGAACGTGCGCTCCACCTCCGGCGGCCCCGGTGTGTCCGGCGCCACCTGGGCGCCCGGGAACGTCACCTTCGACGGCACCAGCGGCAACTCCGTCATGAACCTGGAGACCTCGACCGCGGGCACCGGCGAGAGCACCAGGCAGACCGAGGTCTTCACCAACGCGCGGAAGTTCAAGAACGGCACCTACGCGGCCCGGGTCAAGTTCAAAGACGCGCCCGAGTACGGCCCGGACGGCGACCACCTCGTCCAGACGTTCTTCACCATCAACGACCTCACCGCGCCGATGGCGGACGACTACTCCGAGTACGACTTCGAGTACCTGCCCAACGGCGGCTGGGGCGAGTCCTCGAACATCCTCTACACGACGTCCTGGGAGACGTACCAGCCCGATCCGTGGGTGGCGGTCAACCAGCACACCGAGGGCCGGCAGAGCTACAACGGCTGGCACGACCTGGTGCTGACCATCGACAACAGCTCCATCAAGTACTACATCGACGGACAGCTGTTCGGCACGCACGACTCCGCGTACCTGCCGGAACGGCCGATGTCGATCAACTTCAACCAGTGGCTGATCGACTTCGGCGGCCTGACCAGCTCCACCGCGCGGGCGTACGACGAGCAGGTCGACTACGTCCTGCACGTCAAGGACCAGGTCCTCACTCCGGCGCAGGTCGCCGCCAAGGTGACGGCGTACCGCAGCGCGGGCACCACGTTCGAGGACACCGTCCCCGGCAGCTGATCCCGCCGGCGCGGTCCGCTTCACCTGCTTCGACGGGGCGTACACCGAGAGCCTGACCCTCGACCAGGCACGCCGCAGCGATGTCCTGGTCGCCCTGAAGATGCAGGACAAGCCGGTCGGCCACAACCACGGAGGCCCCGTGCGCCTGTATGT
>NZ_JBSGZV010000028.1:0-122244 GCF_053611185.1 Streptomyces sp. NPDC054834
GGGGGGCCGCCCCCCCCCCCCCCTGCCCCGCTGGGGGGGTACAACAAACCACCAAGCGGGGTGGGCCCGGCCTCCGAGAGGGAGTCCGGGCCAACGCCGTTCAGTACAGCCCCGGCCGAGTTCAGATCGTCCGGAAGGCCAGCACCACGTTGTGGCCGCCGAAGCCGAACGAGTCGTTCAGCGCGGCGATGCGGCCCTCGGGCAGCTGACGGGCCTCACCGCGCACGACGTCCGCGTTGACCTCGGGGTCGAGTTCGTCGAGGTTGATCGTCGGCGGAGCCACCCGCTTGGTCAGGGCGAGGATCGACGCGACCGTCTCGATGCCGCCGGCGCCACCGAGCAGGTGACCCGTCATCGACTTGGTCGCGGAGATCGCCATGTGGTCGACGTCGTCGCCGAACACCTTCCGCAGCGCCTTGACCTCGGCGACGTCACCCTGCGGCGTCGACGTGGCGTGCGCGTTCACGTGCACGACCTCGGCCGGCTTGAGGTCGGTGTTGTCCAGCAGGTTCTGCAGCGCGTGCGCGATGCCGTTGCCGGACGGCTCGGGCTGCGTGATGTGGTGGCTGTCGGACGAGATGCCCTGGCCGACGGCCTCTACGTAGATCCGGGCGCCGCGGGCCTTCGCGTGCTCCTCGGACTCCAGGACGATCACGCCGGCGCCCTCACCCATGACGAAGCCGTCGCGGCCGGAGTCGTAGGGACGCGAGGCGCCCTGCGGGTCGTCGTTGTTCTTGGACATCGCCATCATGTTGCCGAACGCGACGATCGGCAGCGGGTGGATGGCCGCTTCCGTGCCACCGGCGACGACGACGTCGGCGCGGCCCGTGCGGATCATCTCGATGGCGTAGCCGATGGCCTCCGCGCCCGAGGCGCAGGCCGAGACCGGGGTGTGCACACCGGCGCGGGCGCCCAGCTCGATGCCGACGTTGGCCGCCGGGGAGTTGGGCATCAGCATCGGCACGGTGTGCGGGGAGACACGGCGTACGCCCTTCTCCCGCAGAACGTCGTACTGGTCGAGCAGGGTGGTCACACCGCCGATGCCGGAGGCGATGACCGCACCCAGCCGGTCGGGGTTCACGGACGTGCCCGACGCGGAAGCGTCTGGTGTCACAGCACCGGCCTTGGCGGTGAAACCGGCGTCCTTCCAGGCCTCCTGAGCGGCGATCAGCGCGAACTGCGCGGACCGGTCCAGCTTGCGGGCCTGCGGGCGGGGGATGATCTCGCCCGGTTCGACGGCGATCTGCGCGGCGATCTTGACCGGCAGTTCGGCCGCCCACTCCTGCTCCAGGAGGCTGACGCCGGACTGGCCGGCGATCAGGGCCTCCCAGAACGAGGCTACGTCGCCACCCAGCGGTGTGGTTGCGCCGATACCGGTGACGACCACGGTGCGATTGGTCGGGCTCACGGGAATTCTTTCTCCAACGGAATGGGGATTCAACGGCGCCACCGCCGGGTGGCGGGGCCTAGCAGCCTGAGGGCCTAGAAGGCTCAGGCCTGGTGCTTGAGGATGTAATCGGTCGCGTCGCCCACGGTCTTGAGGTTCTTGACGTCCTCGTCCGGGATCTTGACGTCGAAGCGCTCTTCGGCGGCGACGACGACCTCGACCATGGACAGCGAGTCGACGTCCAGGTCGTCGGTGAAGGACTTGTCCAGCTGGACGTCCTCAACCGGGATGCCGGCGATCTCGTTCACGATGTCGGCGAGACCGGCGACGATCTCTTCCTGAGTGGCGGCCATGTCAGGCGCTCCTTCTTAGATATCCAGACGGTGTGTGGCGTCCCGCCGCGTGAGCGGCAGGCAGGTGCAGACCGCACCGGATGCATGATCCGGCACGGAGTGCCTAGGGGAGGGTAACGACCGTCGCGGCGTAGACGAGACCCGCCCCGAATCCGATGACGAGTGCGGTGTCGCCGCTCTTCGCCTCGCCGGTCGCCAGGAGCCGCTCCATCGCGAGCGGAATCGAGGCGGCCGAGGTGTTGCCGGTGGTGCGCACGTCGCGGGCGACCGTGACGTGTTCCGGCAGCTTCAGCGTCTTCACCATCGAGTCGATGATCCGCTCGTTGGCCTGGTGCGGAATGAAGACGTCCAGTTCGTCCGGGCTGATCCCGGCCGCGTCCAGCGCCTGCTGGGCGACCTTCGCCATCTCGAACACGGCCCAGCGGAACACCGCCTGGCCTTCCTGCGTGATCGCGGGGAACTTCTCCACCGCGCCGGCCCGGTAGTCCGTCCAGGGCACGGTCTGCTTGATGGTCTCGGACTTGTCGCCCTCCGAGCCCCAGACGGTCGGGCCGATCGCGGGCTCCTTCGACGGGCCCACGACGACCGCGCCCGCGCCGTCACCGAACAGGAAGGCCGTCGCCCGGTCCTCCAGGTCGGTCAGGTCGGACAGCCGCTCGACACCGATGACGAGTACGTACTCCGCCGAGCCCTCGACGATCATGCCCTTGGCGAGCGTGAGGCCGTAGCCGAAGCCCGCGCAGCCCGCCGAGATGTCGAAGGCCGCGGCCTTGTTCGTACCGAGCTTGTCGGCGATCTCGGTCGCGACGGCCGGGGTCTGCTTGAAGTGCGACACGGTCGAGACGATCACGCCGCCGATCTGCTCGGCGGAGATACCGGCGTCGGCGATGGCCTTGCCGGACGCCTCGACCGACATGGCGGCGACGGTCTCCTCGTCGTTCGCCCAGTGCCGGGTCTCGATGCCGGAGCGCGAGCGGATCCACTCGTCGGACGAGTCGATCGTCTCGAGGATCACCTCGTTGGGCACCACCCGGGTCGGGCGGTAGCCGCCCACACCGAGGATGCGCGCATACGGGGCGCCCTTGCTGGGCTTGATCTTCGCCATCAAGGCTCCTTAGGCACCGTGCTCGGCGATGAGCGCGCGGGCCGCGTCGAGGTCGTCGGGGGTCTTCAGGGCGAGCGTCGGCACGCCGGGCAGAGCGCGCTTGGCCAGGCCGGTCAGGGTGCCGCCGGGGCACACCTCGATCAGCGCGGTGACACCGAGTTCCTTGAAGGTCTCCATGCACAGGTCCCAGCGGACCGGGTTGGCGACCTGACCCACCAGCCGCTCGAGCACCTCGGGGCCGGAGGCGACGGTCCGCCCGTCCTTGTTGGAGACGTACGTGACCTTCGGGTCGGCCGGCGCCAGGGCCGCGGCGGCCTTGGCGAGGGTCTCGACCGCGGGGGCCATGTGGTGCGTGTGGAAGGCGCCGGCGACCTTCAGCGGGACGACCTTGCGGACGCCCTCGGGCTTGTCCTCGTTCAGCGCGGCCAGCTGCTCCAGCGTGCCCGCGGCGACGATCTGGCCCGCGCCGTTGATGTTCGCCGGGGTCAGGCCGAGCTTCTCCAGGTGCGCGACGGACACCTCCGGGTCGCCTCCGAGCAGCGCCGACATACCGGTCTCGGTGATCGCCGCGGCCTCCGCCATGGCCAGGCCGCGCCTGCGTACGAGGCCCAGCGCGGCGGTGTCGTCCAGTACGCCCGCGAAGGCGGCCGCGGTGATCTCGCCGACGCTGTGGCCGGCGACCGCGCCCGGCAGCCCCGCCGCGGCAGCGGCAGGTGCCGCGACACCGAGTGCCGCGGCGGACAGGAGCCCGGCCGCGACCAGCAGCGGCTGGGCCACCGCGGTGTCGCGGATGGCGTCCGCGTCGGCCTGGGTGCCGTAGTGGGCGAGGTCCAGGCCGATGGCGTCCGACCAGGCGGCGACGCGGTCGGCGGCGCCGGGCAGTTCGAGCCAGGGAGTCAGGAAGCCGGGCGTCTGGGCGCCCTGGCCGGGAGCGACGAGTACGAGCACTCTCACACTCTCTCTTGGGGACGGCCACGGCCGCCCGTGAGGACAGGGACGAAGAACAGGAGGGGGTTTTGTAGGCCCCCGACAAAAGCCTAGGGTTGGGCATCCCCATCGGCCAGACGCCCCAGGATCAGCGCGATCCGCAGCGTGAACGCGGATCGTACATCGGAGGGCGACCAGCCGGTGACGTCAGTCACACGTCGGAGCCGGTAGCGCACGGTGTTGGGGTGGACGAAAAGCATGCGCGCCGCTCCTTCCAGACTGCTCGCCTGCTCCAGATAGACGCTCAGGGTTTCCAGAAGCGCCGACCCGGCTTCCTCCAGTGGTCTGTAGATCTCCTCCACCAGCTGCTCGCGCGCCCCGGGATCACCGGCGATGGCGCGCTCCGGAAGCAGATCGTCCGCCAACACCGGCCGCGGCGCGTCCTGCCACGCCGAACAGGCCTTCAGTCCGGCCGCCGCGGCCTGCGCGGACCGGGTCGCGGCCAGCAGGTCGGGCACCACCGGGCCCGCGACGACCGGCCCCGCGGCGAACGGCCCGATGAGCGACCGGGCGACGGCCAGAGGATTGTCGCTGCCGCCCGCGATGACGACCAGCCGGTCCCCGAGCACCCCCGTCAGCACCTGGAGCTTGGCGTGGCGCGCGGCCCGCCGGATGGCCTCCACGGTCAGCTCGCTGTCCCCGTCGGGGGCGGTGCCCAGCACCACGCACACATGCTCGGGCGAGTTCCACCCCAGCGCCGCGGCCCTGCTGACAGCCCCCTCGTCGGCCTCCCCGCTGAGCACCGCGTTCACGACCAGCGACTCCAGCCGCGCGTCCCAGGCACCGCGTGCCTCGGCAGCCTGGGCGTACACCTGGGCGGTGGCGAAGGCGATCTCCCGCGCGTAGACGAGCAGCGCCTCCCTCAGCACCGACTCGTCGCCGGGCGCCGCGACCTCGTCGATCGCGGACTCCATGACCTCGATGGTGGTCCGCACCATCTCCACGGTCTGCCGCAGCGTGATCGCCCGGGTCAGCTCGCGGGGCGCCGTCCCGAACACGTCCGTGGAGATCGCCTGAGGCGCGTCCGGGTGCCGGAACCACTCGGTGAACGCGGCGATACCCGCCTGGGCGACCAGCCCGATCCAGGAACGGTTCTCCGGAGGCATCGCCCGGTACCACGGCAGGGTCTCGTCCATCCGCGCGATGGCCTGCGCGGCGAGACTCCCGGAGGACTTCTCCAGCCGCCTCAGGGTCGCTTGGTGCGAGTGGACGTCGGGCGCTGCGTGTTCGGTCTTGCCGGTTTCTGGTTCGGGCACGTGGACAAGACTGCCTTATCGGGACGGGCGGGTGCGCCGCCGGGTCTACCGTGGTGCCCGTGATCGACGTAAGGCGCGCCACGGAGCGCTACCACGGAGGAGACCCGGTGGCCGGGATCGACTCCCGCCACGCCTTCTCCTTCGGCCCGCACTACGACCCCGACAATCTCCGCTTCGGCGCGGTCATCGCCTGCAACGAGGAGCGGCTCGCCCCCGGCGCCGGCTTCGACGAGCACCCGCACAGCCACACGGAGATCGTCACCTGGGTCGTCGAGGGCGAACTGACCCACCGTGACTCCACCGGCCGCGAGACGGTCGTCCGCCCCGGCGACGTCCAGCGCCTGAGCTCGGCGTCGGGCGTCCGCCACGTCGAACGCAACGCCGCCGCCGTTCCCCTCACCTTCATCCAGATGTGGCTGGCCCCCGCCGCCCCCGGCGGCACCCCGTCCTACGAGATCGTCCACGGCATCGCCGACTCCACCCCGTACGCCGTCCCCTCGGCCGGGGCGATGCTCCACGTACGCCGCCTGACCCCGGGCGAGCGGACGGCGCTCCCGGACGCGGCGTACGTGTATGCGCACGTGGTCCGGGGCGAGATCGAACTGGCGGGGGAGAAACTGTCCCCCGGGGACTCGGCACGGATCACCATGGCCGAGGGCCTTGAGGCGGTGGCGACGAGTACGGCGGAACTCCTGGTGTGGGAGATGACCGCATAAGCCCAATGCACATCAGGCCACTGGGGGCTCCGCTCCCAGACCCCCGGGCCTATGCCCACCCACCACCCGTGCGAGTGGGCTGAGAGGCACGGCTCCCCTCTCCCGTCGGGGCCGACTGGGAGGCGAGGTCCCCCTTACAGCCCGTCCGGCGTTTGAGGACGAGGCCGTTCAGGCCGATGGGGGTCCAGGGGGCGGAGCCCCCTGGCGGGGTCGAAGGGGCGGAGCCCCTGGGGATGGGAATGGGCAGGGGCGGTGGGGGCGAGAAACCTCCCCCCGGGCCGAGCCCGCCTCAGCCCCGCAACTCCGCCAGCACCGCGTCCGTGAACACGGGCCACGCCTCGACCGCCCAGGGGCCGAACGCGCGGTCGGTCAGGGCGACCGTCGCCACCCCCGCCACCGGGTCGATCCACAGGAACGTACCGGACTGACCGAAGTGGCCGAACGTGCGAGGCGACGAGGAAGAACCCGTCCAGTGCGGCGACTTGGCGTCGCGGATCTCGAACCCCAGCCCCCAGTCGTTGGGGTTCTGATGCCCGTACCCCGGCAGCACGCCCTTCGTACCGGGATACTGCACAGTCATCGCCTCGGCCACCGTCCGCGGATCCAGCAGCCGCGGCGCCTGCACCTCCGCCGCGAACCGCAGCAGGTCGTCCACGGTCGACACCCCGTCCTTCGCGGGGGAGCCGTCCAGCGAGGTCTGCGTCATTCCCAACGGGGCCAGCACCGCCTGCCGCAGATACTCCGCGAAGGGAATGTCCGTCGCCTTGGCGACGTGATCCCCCAGCTGCTCGAACCCGGCGTTGGAGTACAGCCGCCGCTCCCCGGCCGCCGCCGTCACCCGGTGCTCGTCGAAGGCCAGCCCCGAAGTGTGCGCGAGCAGATGACGGACCGTCGAGCCGGGCGGCCCCGCCGGTTCGTCGAGCTCGATCGCCCCCTCCTCGTACGCGACGAGCACCGCGTACGCCGCCAGCGGCTTGGTGACCGAGGCCAGCGCAAAGCGCCGCCCGGCGGGCCCATGGGTCCCCAGGACCGTGCCGTCGGCCCGTACGACACCCGCCGCTGCGGTCGGCACGGGCCAGTTCTCGATCAACGCCAAGCCGGCCAAGCTGTTCAACGCCATGTCCCGAGCCTATGCGGATCAGAGCGCCAGCCGCATCGACGGGTCCGGCTTGCGCACGAAGCCCAGCGCCGCGTACAGCGGCTCGGCCTCGGCGGACGCGTTCAGGTCGACCTGCCGGGCACCCCGCTCGCGGAACCAGTCGAGCAGCTCCTCCATGCACGCGCGCGCGTACCCCCGCCGCCGCGCGTCGGGATCGGTGGCGACGCTGAAGACGTGCCCGACCCGCCCGTGCGGGTTGCCGGCCCGCCCGATCCGGTACTCCAGCGTCCCCACCACCAGCGCGGCCAGCGCTCCCGGCCGGTCGGGGTGGTCGACCACGAAGGCCGCGAAGTCCCCGTCGGGTTCGGCGAGTCGGGCCCGCAGGGTCGGCAGGGACTCCCCGTGCCAGTCGGCGGCACCGCCGTCCCCCGGCCCCGTCGCGAAGACGGAGTCGATCATGACCTGGCGCAGCCGCAGTACTTCGGCGGCGTCCTCCTGCGTGGCACGGCGTACGAGACTCATGGCCCGCACGCTAACGACCGCGCCCCCGGCCCGTCCTCCGGATTTCTTACCGGTTTCTGCTTGCTTGGAGTGCACTCCAAGGTCATAGCGTGGGGGCCATGACGGTGATGCAGACCACGCCAGCGGCCACCGAGCGAGAAGCGAACAACCCCGCCGACATCTGCTCCGCCCCACCACGACGGCACCCGCGTCCCGACGGCCAGGACAGATACACGATCAGCGAGGTCGTGGCCTTCACCGGCCTCACCGCCCACACCCTGCGCTGGTACGAGCGGATCGGCCTGATGTCCCACATCGACCGCTCGCACACCGGCCAGCGCCGCTACTGCAACCGCGACCTGGACTGGCTGGACTTCGTGACCAAGCTGCGGCTGACCGGCATGCCGGTCGCCGACATGGTCCGGTACGCCGAGCTGGTGCGCGAGGGCGACAACACGTTCGAGGAGCGGCAGGAGCTGCTGGAGGCGACCCGGCGGGACGTGCTGGCCCGGATCGCCGAACTGGGGGACACGCTGTCCGTACTCGACCGGAAGATCAGTTTCTACGCGGACGCGGGACGCGTCCACGCCACGGGGAGCAATCGATGACCGACAGCAGGATCCCGACGGTACGGCTCGGCGAGACCGGCCCGGAGGTGAGCGTCCAGGGCCTCGGCTGCATGGGCATGAGCGCCGCGTACGGCCCGGCGGACGCGGGGGAGGCGAGGGCCGCCCTGGAGCGCGCGCTGGAGCTGGGCGTGACGCTCTACGACACCGCGGACATGTACGGCTCCGGGGAGAACGAGCGGTTCCTCGCCCCGTTCGTCAAGGCGCACCGCGATGAGCTCGTCATCGCCACCAAGTTCGCCCTGTCGATCCCGCCGGACGATCCGAGCCGGCGGGTCGTGCGCAACGACCCGCCGTACATCCGCCAGGCCGTCGAGGCGAGCCTGAAGCGGCTGGACGTCGACGTCGTCGACCTCTACTACATGCACCGCCGCGATGTGAACGTCCCCATCGAGGAGACCGTCGGCACGATGGCCGAGCTGGTGCGCGAGGGCAAGGTCAAGCACCTCGGCCTGAGCGAGGTCACCGCCGACGAGCTGCGCGCGGCCCAGGGCGTGCATCCGATCGCCGCCGTCCAGTCGGAGTGGTCGCTGTTCAGCCGCGACATCGAGGCGAACGTGGTACCGGCGGCCGCCGAACTGGGCGTGGCCCTGGTGCCGTACTCCCCGCTGGGCCGGGGCTTCCTCACGGGCTCCTTCGCCAACGCCGAGAAGGACCTGACGGCCGGTGACTTCCGCCGCCATCAGCCCCGCTTCACCGGCGAGAACGCGGCGGCCAACGCGGCCCTCCTGGAGTCGATCCGCGACATCGCCGCCGCCCACGGCGCCTCCCTCGCCCAGGTCGCCCTCGCCTGGACCCACCAGCGGACCACCGTCCACAACCTGCCGGTGATCCCGATCCCGGGCACGACCAAGCGGCACCGGGTGGAGGAGAACGCGAAGGCTGTGACCATCAAGCTGACCGACGAGGAACTGTCCCTCCTGGAACCGATAGCGACAAAGGTGGCGGGAGACCGCTACGCGGACATGTCCTTCGCATCGGCAGGCCGGGAGTGACCAGCGCCCCGAAGGGGCGCGGGGCTGTATCGATCTGCGGCTCCGCCGCGTGGGCGCGAACGCCCCCCAACGACCCGCGGTCGACGCAACACCGCACCCGGCGGACGAACAGTCGCACCGGCTAAAGCTCCGCGAGGAGCTCCGCCTTCTTGAAGGAGAACTCCTCGTCCGTCACCAGCCCCGCCTGATGCAACTCCCCGAGATGCCGGATCCGCTCCGCGATGTCAGCGGGGTCGCGGCGCGCCGCCGCGGCCGGGACAGCGGCCGCCGGTCGTCGGTCCCGCACCGCCGCCAACACAGCGGCAGCGAACGGCAGCGACTCGTGCACCGGCCCGTACCCGAGCCCGAACACCACCGCCGCCGGATCCTGGTCCGCCGGCGTGGGCCGCTCGTTCGCCGAGTGGCGGGGCACGAGGCGGAGATGGCCCTCGAGGACCTCGGGGGAGCGCCACTCGACGCCGCCCAGGTCGGCGACCGGGAAGCTCTGGTCGCCGGCCTTCCACTTGGCCGTGGAGGCGCCCGTCCGGAACCACCGGAACCGTACCGAGGTCCCGTCGAAGAACGCCTTGCCGTCGTACGCCTTGAACTGGAGCGGTCCCGAGGGCGCCGCCACCAGGTGCCGGTCCGCCGGCCCTGACTCGGTCAGCAGCCCCCGCAGTTCGTCGGCGTAGTACTCCGCGAGTGTCTCCCGCTCGGCGGGCACCACCAGCCGGTACGGGTCGTAGGCGTCCTTCAGCTGTCCGGCCGCCGCCTCGATCAGCGGATCGGCGCCGGCGCGGGGCACGGCCCGCAGTACGACGGTCCCGCGCCGGCCGGGGGCGAGCGCCACGTCTTCGAGCGCGGCCAGGGGGATACGTCGTTCGCCCAACGCCTGGAACAGCTTCGGTGTTCGAATCCCCCGTTCGTAGCGGATGAGCACGGAGTCGGACTCGAACTCCCAGACGGCATGAAATCCGGCCAGTACGTCACCCATGCGGCTCATCGTAAGCGGCACCGGCTCCTCACGTCCCTCCCCGCGCGGACCGCACTTCCTGCTGTCTCTACGCGCGTCCGGCTGTCGTCGTACCGGACAAACCGTCCCGGCACCCGTCATCGCTGTGGGCGCACCGCACCGAGTCGTACGCGCCGACCCCGATGTCGGCGAAGTTGCGCAGGCTGTCCGTGCCCGGCTCGAAATAACCGGCGTGCCCCTCGGCGTCCTGGGCCGACAGCACCCGCGCGCCGAACGCCGTGGAGACCGGGTCGGCGCCGTGGCCGAGCCCGCCGAGCTCGAGGTACGGCACGTCCTGGATCCAGTCGGAGGCGTCCCGCATGGCCCACACCCGCGCTCCGGTGCCGAGGTGCGAGGCCTGTGAGGCGTGCATGCCGGGGCTGGCGGCCACGGCTATGTCGGCCACCCGGCGCGGCATCTGGTGCGCGGCCACGCCGCACAGTACGGAGCCGTAGCTGTGGCAGAACGTGGTGACGGGTGCGCTGCCGGGCAGCGCGCGCAGCAGCGCGTTCAGGCGTACGGCGCCGTCCTCGGCGCGCATCGCCGTGGCCGCGTCCACGCCGAGCCCGCTGGGCGCGGTGTAGTCGGCCCAGGCGATCACGGCCGTACGGGTCGTGGGGCTCGCGGTGCGCTCGGCCGCGTACAGGGCCTCGGCCATGCCGACCGGCGCGGTGTACTTGCGGTTCGTCCGCTGGAAGGTGAGCAGGTCGGTGTCGACGCCGGGGACGACGACGGAGATCCGCTCGGCCTCGTCGAGGTCGCCGAACACCTCGGCGATCCGGCCCGAGCCGTCGGGGTCGAAGGCGAGGATCTGCCGGCCCTTGCTCATGAGTGACTCGAAGCGGTGCATGCGGCGGCCCGCCTGCTCCTGCCCGGCCGGGGAGAGCCGGCTGTCGTGCATGCGCTTCTTCTCCACCTTGCGCTGCTTCTTCAGCGCGATGCGGTTGGCCCGGTAGCGCAGCTCGACGGGGGCGCCGTTCATGTTGCCGACCGCGAGCGGGTAGCTGTGGGCGAGGCCGGCGCGCTGCCGCTCGGTGAGCGAGGTGAAGAAGCGGGCGAGCCGGGTGGGACTCTCGTCCGGGTCCGGCAGCCGGTGCCCGCCGATGCGGCCGTGCTCCCAGGCGGAGAGCGAGGTCTGTAGGGGGGTCGTCTCCCGGTGCCCGCGCAGGGCGGTCCAGCCGGTGGTCGCGAGCATCACGAACACGACGGCCAGAGCGAGCAGCGCGCGCCAGACGTTGAGTTGCGGGGAGGTTTCGAAGGAAGTCACTGGGAGGACACACTAAGAGAACGGGAGGGTCTCGCGGTAACCGAGTGACAGGGATCACGTTTCGGTAGGTGTGACGGGGAACTCAGACGGACCGCCAGTTTCCGGTCAGCGCGGGCCCCACCTGGTCCAGGTAGGCGGCGGTGAGCTCGCGGATCGCCTCGACACTGCACTCCTCGCCCACTGACCAGGTCCGTTGAGTGACTCGCATCACTCCACCGAACAGGGCCACCAGGAGGCGCGGGCGCGGGTCGGCGCCCACGTCGAGGCCCTCGCGTTCGGCGATGATCCTCGCGATCTCCTCCTCCACTTCCTCCTGGCGCCGCAGATGAGCGGCGAGCAGAGCGGGTGTGGCCTCGATCATCTTGTAGGCGCGCAGGTGGAGTTCGACCGGGACGACCTGCTCGATGGCCTCCCCGATGGTGTCCCAGCTCGCCATGACGGCCTGTCGCAGCGCCTCCAGCGGGGCCTCGTGCGGCGGGCGTTCGCGTACGGCCCGGACGTAGTGCGACTCCGCGAGCCGGGTGACGAAGAAGGCCGCGTCCTCCTTGCCGGCGAAGTAGCGGAAGAAGGTGCGCTGCGAGACGTCGACGGCCTCGGCGATCTCGTCGACGGTCGTGTGCTCGTACCCCTGGGTGAGGAACAGTTCGAGCGCGGCGCGCAGCAGCGCGTCCCGGGTGCGCCGCTTCTTACGCTCGCGCAACCCCGCTTCACTCATGTGCTTCTCTCCGTAACTGAAATGTTTTGTCAATTGTCAGCGGCTGACACTAGCCTCACGCGTATGACTAGTCAGACCATCGACTCGACGGGGCCGGGGGACAAGGCACCGGCAGCCCCGTCGGACCCGACCCCGGCCGGCGGGCTGCGCGGTCACCCATGGTTCACCCTGATCACCGTGGCCGTGGGTGTCATGATGGTGGCCCTCGACGGCACCATCGTGGCGATCGCCAACCCGGCCATCCAAAAGGACCTCGGCGCCACCTTCGCGCAGGTCCAGTGGATCACCAACGGTTACTTCCTCGCCCTCGCGGTGTCCTTGATCACCGCGGGCAAGCTCGGCGACCGGTTCGGCCACCGGCAGACCTTCCTGATCGGCGTCGTCGGCTTCGCCGCCGCCTCGGGCGCCATCGGCCTGTCCAGCAGCATCGCCGCGGTCGTCACCTTCCGTGTCTTCCAGGGCCTGTTCGGCGCGCTGCTGATGCCGGCCGCCCTCGGCCTGCTGCGGGCCACCTTCCCGGCCGACAAGCTCAACATGGCGATCGGCATCTGGGGCATGGTCATCGGCGCCTCCACCGCGGGCGGCCCGATCCTCGGCGGTGTCCTGGTCGAGCACGTCAACTGGCAGTCGGTGTTCTTCATCAACGTGCCGGTCGGTCTCCTCGCCCTCACCCTCGGTCTGGTGATCCTGAAGGACCACCGCGCCGAGAACGCGCCCCGCTCCTTCGACATCCTCGGCATCGCCCTGCTCTCCGGCGCGATGTTCTGCCTGGTGTGGGCGCTCATCAAGGCCCCCACCTGGGGCTGGGGCGACGGCAAGACATGGGGCTTCATCGCCGCGTCCGCGGTGCTCTTCGCCGTGTTCTCCTTCTGGGAGACGAAGGTGAAGGAGCCGCTGATCCCGCTGGGCCTGTTCCGCTCGGTGCCGCTGTCGGCGGGCGTGGTCCTGATGGTCCTGATGGCCATCGCGTTCATGGGTGGCCTGTTCTTCGTCACGTTCTACCTCCAGAACGTGCACGGGATGAGCCCGATCGACGCCGGTCTCCATCTGCTCCCGCTCACCGGGATGATGATCGTCGGCTCCCCGCTCGCCGGCGCCATGATCACCAAGCTGGGCCCGCGCATCCCGCTCGCGGGCGGCATGGCGGCCACCACGATCGCCATGTACGGCATGTCCACGCTGGAGACGGACACCGGCAGCGCCGTCATGTCCCTCTGGTTCGCCCTGCTGGGCCTCGGCCTCGCGCCCGTCATGGTCGGCGCCACGGAGGTCATCGTCGGCAACGCCCCGATGGAGCTCTCCGGTGTTGCCGGTGGTCTCCAGCAGGCCGCGATGCAGATCGGCGGCAGCCTCGGTACGGCCGTGCTGGGCGCCGTGATGGCCTCCAAGGTCGACAGCGACCTGCCGGGCAACTGGACCGGCGCGGGGCTGCCCGAGCTCACCCCCGCCCAGCTGGACCAGGCCTCCGAGGCGGTCCAGGTCGGTGTGGCGCCGGTGGCCAAGGGCACGCCGCAGCCGCTGGTCGAGAAGATCACCGCCGTCGCGCACGACACCTTCATCTCCGGCATGAGCCTGGCGTCCCTGGTCGCGGCGGGTGTGGCCGCGGTGGCCGTCCTGGTCGCCCTGCTCACCAAGCGCGGCGAGAACGCGGAGGCGGGCGCGGGCGTGGGCCACATCTAGGTCTGCCGTCGCTTCCGGGCGAAGTTCCCCTATCAGGGTGACTCCGCTAAAGATTCCTCGCCCCCGGCACGCGCCGCAGGTCACAGTGGGTCAAGTCCTCCGCAGGGCATGGGAGGACAGTCGGACCGTGGCGCGCTGCCGGAGGGGGGCAGCGCGCAGGTCTGGGGACGCGGAACAGGGGTACCCGAGCATCGAACCCGAACAGTCCATGAGCGACCAGGGAGTTGATGATGGCGGGATTCGGGCACGGAACGCGCAGGTACCCCCGTTCACGCGGCCGGACGTGGCAGCGGAGCGGGCCGGATCGCGCAACGCTCGGAATTATCGGGACCATATGCGCGGTCGCCGGCTTCTTCACCCTGGGCATCATCCTCGGCCCGGTGGCAGTCGTCTGCGGCTGGCTGGCGATGGGCCGCACATGGTCGTCCGACCGCAACATCCCCGCTCTGGTGGCCCTGGTCCTGGGCGCCATCGACACCCTGCTGGCCATCATCTGGCTGGCGGGGTCGGCGACGATGGGCAACGGGTTCTTCTGAGCGGCGGTCTCCGGGGGCCCCGCCCCCGGACCCCGTTCGCCCCGGCTGACGCGGATCCTGTTCGGTCCGGCTGACGCGGTCCCTGTTCGGCCCGGTTGAGGCGGTCCCTGTTCGGTCCGGCTGGCGCGGGCCCCGTTCGGTCCTGGTGACACGGGGCCCGTTCGGTTCGGCTGACACGGACCCCGTTCGGCCCGGCTAACGCGGCTGTTCCTCGACGACCCGCTCCCGCGCGGTCAGCGCCGCGACTTCGGCCCGCAGCAGGCGGACCTCCTCCGTCAGAGACTCGATGGCCTCCGTCTGCCGACGTTCCTCGAGGTCGTCCTTGGCGAACTGCCCGATGAACCACGCGGCGATGTTCGCGGTGACGACACCGAGCAGCGCGATCCCCGACAGCATCAGCCCGACCGCGATCATGCGCCCGAGCCCGGTCGTCGGCGCGTGATCCCCGTACCCCACGGTCGTCATCGTGGTGAAGGACCACCACACCGCGTCACCCAGCGTCCGGATGTTCCCCTGCGGTGACTCCCGCTCCACGGACAGCACCGCGAGCGAGCCGAACATCAGCAACCCCACCACCGCTCCGGCGACATACGTCGTCAGCCGGATCTGCGAGGCCATCCGCGCCCGCCGCCCCACCAGCAGCAGCGTCGACACCATCCGCAGCAGCCGCAAGGGTTGCAGCATGGGCAGCACCACCGCGCACAGGTCCAGCCAGTGCGTCCGTACGAACTCCCCGCGCCGCGGGGCGAGCGCCAGCCGTATCAGGTAGTCGGTGGCGAACGCCGCCCACACCACCCACTCCGTGGCCGTGCACAGGACCGTCAGGGACCGGTTCGCCGAACTGTCCACGATCGGCACGGCATAAGCGACGGCGAAGGCCACCGCAAGCGCCAACAGGGGCCGTTGGGTGCGCCGTTCCCAACGTGCTTGCGCCGATTGTTGCTCCATGCCCGCATCGTAAAGAAAGGGTAAGGGCGGTGGAGACTCGAACTCCACCGCCCTGATCCGCTCAGGCCGCGCAGCGACTACGCGTCGCCCCCGGCCGCGCCCGGGTCCGCCGCCGACACGTCGAGCAGCTGGTACCGGTCGATGGCCTGCTTGAGCACGGACCGGTCGACCTTGCCCTCGCGCGCCAGCTCGGTCAGCACCGCCACCACGATCGACTGCGCGTCGATGTGGAAGAACCGCCGGGCCGCGCCCCGGGTGTCGGCGAAGCCGAAGCCGTCCGCGCCCAGCGACTGGTACGTGCCCGGCACCCACCGCGCGATCTGGTCCGGGACCGAGCGCATCCAGTCGGACACCGCCACGAACGGACCCTCGGAGCCGGCCAGCTTCCGCGTCACGTACGGCACCCGCTGCTCCTCCTCCGGGTGCAGCAGGTTGTGCTCCTCCACCGCCACGGCCTCGCGGCGCAGCTCGTTCCAGGAGGTCGCCGACCACACGTCGGCCTTGACGTTCCAGTCCGCGGCGAGGATCCGCTGGGCCTCCAGCGCCCACGGGACCGCCACGCCCGACGCCATGATCTGGGCCGGGATCGAGCCCGAGGTGGCGGCGCCGATCCTGTGGATGCCCCTGAGGATGCCCTCGACGTCCACGTCCGCCGGTTCGGCGGGGTGCTGGATGGGCTCGTTGTAGACGGTGAGGTAGTAGAAGACGTCCTCGCCGTACGGGTGCTCCGCGTCGCCGCCGTACATGCGGCGCAGGCCGTCCTGGACGATGTGGGCGATCTCGTACGAGTACGCCGGGTCGTAGGCGACACAGGCCGGGTTCGTCGAGGCCAGCAGCTGCGAGTGGCCGTCCGCGTGCTGGAGGCCCTCACCGGTCAGGGTCGTACGGCCGGCGGTCGCGCCCAGGACGAAACCGCGCGCGAGCTGGTCGGCCATCTGCCAGAACTGGTCGCCGGTGCGCTGGAAGCCGAACATCGAGTAGAAGACGTACACCGGGATCAGCGGCTCGCCGTGCGTGGCGTACGCCGAGCCGGCCGCGATCAGCGAGGCCGTGCAGCCCGCCTCCGAGATGCCGTCGTGCAGCATCTGCCCGGTCGGCGACTCCTTGTACGCGAGCAGCAGCTCGCGGTCGACCGACTCGTACTGCTGGCCCAGCGGGTTGTAGATCTTCGCGCTCGGGAAGAAGGAGTCCATGCCGAACGTGCGGTACTCGTCCGGCGCGATCAGCACGAACCGCCTGCCGATCTCCTTGTCCCGCATGAGGTCCTTCAGGAGCCGGACGAAGGCCATGGTCGTCGCGATGGACTGCTGGCCTGAGCCCTTCTTCACCGTCGCGTACGTCTTGTCGTCCGGCAGCGCGAGCGGCTTGGAGCGCACGACGCGCGTCGGGACGTACCCGCCGCACTTCTTGCGCTGGTCGTGCATGTACTGGAGCTCCTCCGAGTTCCGGCCCGGGTGGTAGTACGGCGGCGCGCCGGACTCCAGCTCCTTGTCGGAGATCGGCAGGTGCAGCCGGTCGCGGAAGCGCTTGAGGTCGTCGACCGTCAGCTTCTTCATCTGGTGCGTGGCGTTGCGGCCCTCGAAGTTCGGGCCCAGCGTCCAGCCCTTGACCGTCTTGGCCAGGATGACCGTCGGCTGGCCCTTGTGCTCGTTGGCCGCCTTGAACGCCGCGTAGATCTTCCGGTGGTCGTGACCGCCGCGGCCGAGCATCAGGATCTGGTGGTCGGTCATGTTCTCGACCATGGCGCGCAGCCGGTGGTCGTCGCCGAAGAAGTGCTCGCGGATGTACGCCCCGGTCTCGGTGGCGTACGTCTGGAACTGGCCGTCCGGCGTCGTGTTCATCCTGTTGACCAGCACGCCGTCCCGGTCCTGCGCGAGCAGCGGGTCCCAGGAGCGGTCCCAGATCAGCTTGATCACGTTCCAGCCGGCACCCCGGAAGACCGACTCCAGCTCCTGGATGATCTTGCCGTTGCCGCGCACCGGGCCGTCGAGGCGCTGGAGGTTGCAGTTGACGACGAAGGTCAGGTTGTCCAGGCCCTCGCGGGCGGCGATGCTCAGCTGGCCGAGCGACTCCGGCTCGTCCATCTCACCGTCGCCGAGGAACGCCCACACGTGCGACTTGGAGGTGTCCGCGATGCCGCGCGCCTCCATGTAGCGGTTCATCCGCGCCTGGTAGATCGCGCCGAGGGGGCCGAGGCCCATGGAGACCGTGGGGAACTCCCAGAAGTCCGGCATGGAGCGCGGGTGCGGGTAGCTGGACAGGCCGTCGGGGTACTTTGACTTCTCCTGGCGGAAGCCGTCCAGCTGCTGCTCGGAGAGCCGGTCGAGCAGGTACGCGCGTGCGTAGATGCCCGGGGAGGCGTGGCCCTGGAAGAAGACCTGGTCGCCGCCGTCGCCCTCGTCCTTGCCGCGGAAGAAGTGGTTGAAGCCCACGTCGTACAGGGAGGCGGAGGAGGCGAAGGTGGCGATGTGGCCGCCTACGCCGATGCCGGGGCGCTGCGCGCGCGATACCATCACGGCCGCGTTCCAGCGGGTCGCGTTGAGGATCTTGCGCTCGATCTCCTCGTTGCCGGGGAAGAACGGCTCGCTCTTTGTGGGGATGGTGTTGACGTAGTCCGTGCTGCGCATCTCGGGCACGGCCACGCGCTTCTCGCGGGCCCTCTCGATCAGGCGCAGCATGAGGAACCGGGCCCGTTCCCGGCCTCGCTCGTCGACGGCGGCGTCCAGGGAGTCGAGCCACTCCTGGGTCTCTTCGGGATCGAAGTCAGGAACCTGACTCGGAAGGCCGCCAATGATGATCGGGTTGCGATCGGATCCGGAAGCCACGCTGTTCCTTACCTGTCAGAGGGCCACTTTTTGTTGCTCGTGCCTACACCGTTCCCCATCGTGTACCTCGGGAAGGCGTACGTCATCTCTACCGTGAGGTAACCGAGGCGTCCGTACGGTCCCTCTCGAGTGGCGCTCGGGCAGGCCCGGCCAAAACGCAACGATACGCCCGACGAGTGATGGGGCTGGCAAACTTGTTCGAGGGTCGTATCCCTGGATGATTTTGAATGATTTCAAACCTCGCAAACCGGGCACAAGGGTGTGGTGTACGTCGGCCGGGCTCGCGATACGGTGCCGTAAGTTGCGGCGACACGGCCCGGATCGTCACCGTTTCGACGGTCCGGACGGCCGGGTACTTGCGCGATCCGCCCCGCCCGTGTGGACTACGGCCAATGCTTCGCGCACGCGCGTGGCTGAGATATTCACCAAGACATGATCAGGAGGCAACCCGTGAGCGCGACCGCGGACCACGCGGAGGAGCGGACGAGCCCTGCCGTCAGGCTGGGGTTCCAGCCCGAGCAGGTGGTCCAGGAGATCGGCTACGACGACGACGTCGACCAGGAGCTCCGCGAGTCCATCGAGGAAGTCATCAGCGGCGAGCTGATGGACGAGGACTACGACGACGTGGCCGACGCCGTCGTGCTCTGGTTCCGCGACGATGACGGCGACCTGACGGATGCGCTGGTGGATGCCACCACGTACATCGAGGAAGGCGGCGCCATCCTGCTCCTCACGCCGAAGACCGGCCGTTCGGGGTACGTGGAGCCGAGCGACATCTCGGAAGCCGCGGCCACCGCGGGGCTGACGGCGTCCAAGAGCGTCAGCGTCGGCAAGGACTGGAGCGGCTCGCGCCTGGCGACGCCGAAGGCCGCGAAGTCCAAGAGGTAGTCCCCTCGTCCCCGACACCGGACAGCGGACGGGCCGAGCCGTGCTCGGCCCGTCCGCCGTCCCGGGGTGGGCGCTGCGTAGGGTGTTCCCACCCGAACAGCCCCACCGAAGGGAAGCAGGACGCATGGCGATCCAGATCGGCGACAAGGCCCCCGGCTTCGAACTGAAGGACAACCACGGCAGGACCGTGAACCTGTCCGACTTCCACGGCCGGAAGAACGTGGTGCTGCTCTTCTACCCCTTCGCCTTCACCGGCGTGTGCACCGGCGAACTGTGCGAGGTGCGCGACAACCTGCCGCAGTTCGACGACCGCGACACCCAGGTGCTCGCCGTCTCCAACGACTCCATCCACACCCTGCGCGTCTTCGCCGAGCAGGAGGGCCTCGAGTACCCGCTGCTGAGCGACTTCTGGCCGCACGGCGAGGTCTCTCGCGCCTACGGCGTCTTCGCCGAGGACAAGGGCTGCGCCGTGCGCGGCACCTTCGTCATCGACAAGGAGGGCGTGGTCCGCTGGACCGTCGTCAACGCGCTTCCGGACGCCCGTGACCTGAATGAGTACGTCAAGGCGCTCGACACCCTGTGATTCTTCACCTCCAGGGACTGCGGGGTGCGGGAACCCGTCACTAGGATCGAATCGTTGATCCGGTATCCGACGCACGACGGGGCTCCCCGCCCCTGGACACCACATGGAGGACCCGTGGGAGTCAGCCTCAGCAAGGGCGGCAACGTATCGCTGACGAAGGAGGCCCCGGGCCTGACCGCCGTCATCGTCGGTCTGGGGTGGGACGTACGTACCACGACCGGCACCGACTTCGACCTCGACGCCAGCGCGCTGCTGCTGAACAACTCGGGCAAGGTCGCGAGCGACCAGCACTTCGTTTTCTTCAACAACCTCAAGAGCCCGGACGGCTCGGTCGAGCACACCGGTGACAACATCACCGGTGAGGGCGAGGGTGACGACGAGCAGATCAAGGTCAATCTGGCCGGCGTCCCGGCCGACATCGAGAAGATCGTCTTCCCGGTCTCGATCTACGACGCAGAGAACCGCCAGCAGTCCTTCGGCCAGGTCCGCAACGCGTTCATCCGCGTCGTGAACCAGGCCGGCGAACAGGAGATCGCCCGGTACGACCTGAGCGAGGACGCCTCCACCGAGACGGCGATGGTCTTCGGTGAGCTGTACCGGCACGGCGCGGAGTGGAAGTTCCGCGCCATCGGCCAGGGCTACGCCTCGGGCCTGCGCGGGATCGCCCAGGACTTCGGCGTCAACGTCTGAGGTACCCCGCTCGCTCTCTCCGGCGCCGCACCGTTTACGGTCGGCGCCGGACGCGCAGGACAACCGAAGAAGAGAAGTACCCCCGGGGAGGACCAGCAACATGGGCGTCACGCTCGCCAAGGGAGGCAATGTCTCCCTCTCCAAGGCCGCACCGAACCTCACCAACGTCATGATCGGACTCGGCTGGGACGCCCGCTCCACCACCGGCGCCCCCTTCGACCTGGACGCCAGCGCGCTGCTGTGCACCAGCGGAAGGGTGCTCGGCGACGAGTGGTTCGTCTTCTACAACCAGCTCACGAGCCCGGACGGCTCGGTCGAGCACACCGGCGACAACCTCACCGGTGAGGGCGAGGGCGACGACGAGTCGATCCTGGTCGACCTCCAGAAGGTGCCGGCCGGCTGCGACAAGATCGTCTTCCCCGTCTCCATCCACCTGGCGGACGAGCGCGGCCAGACCTTCGGCCAGGTCTCCAACGCCTTCATCCGGGTCGTCAACCAGGCCGACGGCCAGGAACTGGCCCGCTACGACCTCAGTGAGGACGCCTCCACCGAGACCGCCATGATCTTCGGCGAGCTCTACCGCTACGGCGGCGAATGGAAATTCCGCGCGGTGGGCCAGGGCTACGCCTCGGGACTGCGGGGTATCGCCCTGGACTTCGGGGTCAACGTCTCGTAGGGGCCAGGACCGGAACGCCCCTCCTGGCCGGGCTTGAGGGCCACACTCTAGACTTCGGGGTCAACAGTGAGTAAAGCCGAGTACGGCCCGGGGCGGACTCGTACCGACACGATGGGGTAAGCAGTGCTTCTCAAAACCTTCGGCTGGTCGTTCGCGGTGACCGCGATCGGCCTGGTCGCGGCGATCTTCTACGGGGGGTGGGAAGCCTTCGGCATCGTGGCCATCCTCGCCGTCCTGGAGATCTCGCTGTCCTTCGACAACGCGGTGGTCAACGCCGGGATCCTGAAGAAGATGAACGCCTTCTGGCAGAAGATCTTCCTCACGGTCGGCGTGCTCATCGCGGTCTTCGGTATGCGACTGGTCTTCCCGGTCGTGATCGTCGCCATCACCGCCAAGATCGGCCCGATCGACGCGGTCGACCTCGCGCTGAACAACAAGGACCACTACCAGCAGCTGGTCACCGACGCGCACCCGGCGATCGCGGCCTTCGGCGGTATGTTCCTGCTGATGATCTTCCTCGACTTCATCTTCGAGGACCGGGACATCCAGTGGCTGCGCTGGATCGAGCGCCCCCTGGCCAAGCTCGGCAAGGTCGACATGCTGTCGGTCTGCATCGCGCTGATCGTCCTGCTGATCACCTCCTTCACCTTCGCCACCCACGCCCACCAGCACGGCGGCGCGCACGTCGACAAGGCGCAGACGGTGCTGATCGCCGGCATCGCGGGTCTGATCACGTACATGATCGTCGGTGGTCTCTCCGGCTACTTCGAGGACAAGCTGGAGGAGGACGAGGAGCGCGAGCACGAGGAGGAGGAAGAAGCCGTCCGCACCGGCAAGAAGCGGTCCGCGGTCGTGCTGGCCGGCCAGGCCGCGTTCTTCATGTTCCTCTACCTCGAGGTCCTCGACGCGTCCTTCTCCTTCGACGGCGTGATCGGCGCGTTCGCCATCACCAACGACATCGTCCTGATGGCGCTGGGCCTGGGTATCGGCGCGATGTACGTCCGGTCGCTCACCGTCTACCTGGTCCGCCAGGGCACCCTGGACGACTACGTCTACTTGGAGCACGGCGCCCACTACGCGATCGGCGCGCTGGCCGTGATCCTCATGGTCACCATCCAGTACGAGATCAACGAGGTCATCACGGGTCTCGTCGGCGTCGTCCTGATCGCCTGGTCCTTCTGGTCCTCCGTCCGCCGCAACCGCGCACTGGCGGCCGCGGAGGGCGAGGCGGACGCGAAGGCCGAGGTCTCGTCCGGGGTGTGACAGCCCGCCGGGTGAGGAACGCTCTGAGCGGGGCGGCCGTCGACGGCGGCCGCCCCCTTCGCTTGTGATCTGAGGAGCTGGGGGCGGGAATGGGCTTCTTCGACGGGCTGCTGGGCGCGCGTGCGAACGATTTCGACTCGGGCAGCGCCGCGAGCAACGCCATCGAGCTCACCAAGCGGCACCACCAGGTGTCGCTCACCAAGCAGGGCGCGGCCACCGGGCACCTGCGCGTCAACCTGACCTGGCGGATGCGGACGTCCGACTTCGGTGACGGCCCGCGCGGGGGCCTGTTCCGGCGCCCCTTCCAGGCGCTCAAGCCGCCGGAGATCCTCGGGCACGGGCAGAGCATGGTCAACGTCGACCTCGACCTGGGCTGCCTGTACGAGCTCATGGACGGCAGCAAGGGCGTGGTGCAGCCCCTCGGCGGCTACCTCGGCGACGTCAACGGGCCGCCGTACGTCAAGCTCAGCGGCGACGACCGGTTCGGCTCCGCGTCCGGCGAGACGATCTACGTCAACCTCGACCACCGGGAGAACATCAGGCGCCTGCTGGTCTTCGTCTACATCTACGACCAGACGCCGGCGTTCGACCGCACGCACGCGATCGTCACCCTGTACCCGAGCAACGGCCCCCGCATCGAGATAGGCCTGGACGAGCGCCACCAGCAGGCCCGCTCCTGCGCCGTGGTGATGATCGAGAACGTCAAGGGCGAGCTGGTCGTCCGCCGCGAGGTGAAGTTCGTGTACGGGTTCCAGGCGGAGCTCGACCGGCTGTACGGGTGGGGGCTCCAGTGGGGGCGCGGCTACAAGACCAAGGCGGAGAAGTGACCGCCCGCGGGTCCGCTCAGCGTACGAACTGCGGTCCCTGTGGCGGCAGCCGGAAGTCCGGGTCCGGCAAGGCCGTCGCCGCGGGCGGGTAGCCGTATGCCGGCGGGCTCGTGGGGCTCGTCGGCTGGGGGTATCCGTAGGCGGGCTGCGTGGTCGGGGGCTGCTGTTGCTGGGGATAGCCGTACGTGGGCTGCGGCGGGACCGAGGTCGTCGGCTGCTCGGGGGGCAGCGGCTGGGACGGGGAGGGCTCCTCCGCCGTCTCCGACTCGTCCACCGAGATGCCGAAGTCGGTCGCCAGACCCTTGAGGCCGTTGGAGTAGCCCTCGCCCAGCGCGCGGAACTTCCAGCCCTCGCCCCGCCGGTACAGCTCACCGCAGATCAGCGCGGTCTCGGCGCCGGTCTCGGGCTTGATGTCGAAGTGGGCCAGCGGCTCCCCGTCCGGAACCGTCGCGTCGTACAGCAGGATGCGCAGGGCCTGTACGTGTTCGAAGGGGACGCCGTCGGCCGAAGCGACCAGGAGAATCCGGCCGACGCCGGGCTCGACACCGGTGAGATCTGTCTGGATCGTGTCGGTGAGGCCCTCGGCGGCACGCTTCTTGCCGAGCCGCCACACCTTCCCGGAGGGGTGCCGGGGCTGGTTGTAGAACACGAAGTCCTCGTCGGAGCGCACACGACCGCCGGGGCCGAGGAGCAGCGCCGAGGCATCGACGTCCGGGACCCCCTGCCCGGGCGTCCAGCGCAGCACGGCGCGCACCGCCGTGGCTTCGAGCGGGACGTTCGACCCCTTCAGCATCGCGTGCGTCATGCGGTCATCCTGCCCTCTCGGTCCTGGTCACGACAATGCGGGGTCCGGCTGCGGAAAAAGCACGCGCGCACACCCGCCGTTACTTGAAATTCATGCCCCGGGGGAACCCGGGACATAGACGTCTACGTACTATTACCGGCCACCTGTCTTCCAGAATCCACAGGCTTACTTTGTGCCACGGGGGAGTTTATGCGTCATTTCGGGCACATCGCCCCTGAGGTGCGGCGGCGCCTCTTCCACCAGGAGCCCTGCGAGTTCACCGCCGACTCCCCGGCCCGGCTGCTGTCCGCGGCCCTGGGGGCCACGCTGTACAGCCCCGCCACCCGGCCGCGGCTCGCCGACGACATCGTCAAGCAGGCCGGCAACGGCGTGGTCTCGATGGTGCTGTGCCTGGAGGACTCGATCGACGACGCGGACGTCGTGGAGGGCGAGGAGAACCTCGTACGCCAGTTCGCCGATCTGGCCGCGCGGAACGGTGCCGAACTGCCCCTGCTCTTCATCCGGGTCCGGGTGCCCGAGCAGATCCCCGACCTGGCCCGCCGGCTCGGCCCCGCCGTCCGGCTGCTGTCCGGATTCGTCATACCCAAGTTCACCGAGGAACGCGGCATCCTCTTCCTGGAGGCGCTGGCCACCGCGGAGACGGAGAGCGGCCGACGGCTGTTCGCCATGCCGGTGCTGGAGTCGCCCGAGCTGCTGTACCGGGAGTCGCGGGTCGATGCACTGGAGGGGATCTTCCGGGCGGTCGACAAATACCGCGACCGGGTGCTCGCCCTGCGCCTCGGCGTGACCGACTTCTGCTCCTCCTACGGGCTGCGCCGGGCCCCCGACATGACCGCGTACGACGTGCAGATCGTCGCCTCCGTGATCGCCGACGTGGTGAACATGCTGGGGCGGGCCGACGGCACGGGGTTCACGGTGACCGGGCCGGTGTGGGAGTACTTCCGGGTGCCCGAGCGCATGTTCAAGCCGATGCTGCGGCACAGCCCCTTCCTGGAGGGGCAGGCCGTGGGGCTGCGCGAGCGGCTCATCGAGCACGCGATGGACGGGCTGCTGCGGGAGATCTCCCTGGACCAGGCCAACGGCCTGCTCGGCAAGACCTGCATCCACCCCTCCCACGTGCTTCCCGTGCACGCGCTGTCCGTGGTCAGCCACGAGGAGTTCAGCGACGCGGTGGACATCCTGCGGCCGGAACGGGGCGGTGGGGGTGTACTCAGGTCGGCCTACACGAACAAGATGAACGAGGTGAAGCCGCACCGCGCCTGGGCCGAGCGGACCATGCTGCGCGCCGAGGTGTTCGGCGTCGCCAACGAGGACGTCGGCTTCGTGGAGCTGCTCGCCGCCGGGATACCCGGCTGAACACAAGGGACGCATGAACAAGGCACTGAACGACGGGGTCTGGTCCGGCGCCTGGGTCACCGAGCGGCTCGGGGTCGAACTCAGGGGCGACGACGGGCTGACGGACCTGCTGGGAATGGCCCTGCGCCGCAACCCCAAGCGGGCCCACCTGCTCGTCTCCCATGTGCTGGGCAAGCACGTACCGCAGTCGCCGTCCGTGGTGTACGGCCACGGGGTCGCCCTCGGCCGCCGGGTCCGTGAGCTGCTCGGCGACGAGGAGGCGGCCCGGGCGGTCGTCCTCGGCTACGCGGAGACCGCCACCGGCCTCGGCCACTCGGTCGCCGACGGCCTGGGCCTCGCCCCGTACCTGCACTCCACCCGCCGCCCGGTCGCCGGCGTCGCCCCGGCGGGGGGCTTCGAGGAGTCCCACTCGCACGCCACCTCCCACCTCCTGCTCCCCGCGGACCCCGGGCTGCTGGCGGGCGACGGCCCGCTGGTCCTCGTCGACGACGAGTTCTCCACCGGCAACACGGTCCTCAACACCATCCGCGACCTGCACGAGCGCCATCCACGGCGGCGGTACGTCGTGGTCGCCCTGGTCGACATGCGCTCCCCGCAGGACGCGGGCCGCCTCGCGGACTTCGCCCGGCGGATCGGGGCCCGCGTGGACCTGATCGCCGCCGCCTCCGGCACGGTCCTCCTGCCGGAGGGCGTGCTGGCGAAGGGACAGGAACTGGTGGCGCGGTACGAGTCCGCCGCGCCGGACACGCCGTGCGACACGGCTGCCGCCGCGATAGGCACCATCGGGACCCGCCCGGCCGCCCAGCCCCCCGCGACCGCCCCGGCCGAGCCGGGCGGTCCTGCGGCGGAGGCGGGAGTGGCCGAGGCGGTCGGTGGTGTGCCGGGCGCCGGCGTGACCGGCGATGCCGAGACGGCGGTGGACAGCCACCGGACGGCGGCGGAAGCGGCGGCCGGTGCCGTTGTGGCCGACGGCCGGGTGGCCGACGGTGGCGCGGCGGTGGGGGGCCGTGCAGCCGGTACGGCAAGCCCTGGAGCCGCGACCGCCGTGGGCGGGGGCCGGGCCGTCGGCGGGGTCGTGGCTGAGGCTGGGGCGGGGGCTCGTGGGCCGGTCGGCCGGGTCGCGCTCGGTTGGCCCGTCGGGGTCCCCGACGGGGGGCGGCACGGGTTCACGCCTGGGGACCGGGTTCGGCTCGAGGACGCGTTGCCCGGTATGGCCGCTCGGGTCGCCGAGGCGCTGCCCGCCGGGGCCCGGCGGGTGCTGGTGCTCGGGTTCGAGGAGCTGATGTACGCCCCGCTGCGGCTGGCCGAGGCGCTGGAGCGGGCGGTGGAGGGCGAGGTGCGGTACTCGACCACCACCCGTTCGCCCGTGCTCGCGGTCGACGACCCCGGCTACGCGATACGCAGCCGAATCGTTTTCCCCGCCCATGACGACCCCGCCGACGGCCCCGGCGAGCGCTACGCCTACAACGTCGCGGGCGCCGGCTTCGACGCGGTCGTCGCCGTCGTCGACTCGGTCGCCGACACACCCGCGCTGCACGCCCCGCACGGCCTCCTGGCCCGACTGGCCGAGCATGCCCCGTACGTCCTGCTCGGCGTCGTACCGTCATACGTCCCCGAGCCCCCGCACGCCCCCGAAAGGCCAGCCATGCTGCCCGAGCCCCTCCGCGGCCCCGCCTTCTCCTCGTACCCGCCCGAGGAGGTCGGCTGGCTGCTCCAGGACCTCTCGGACGTGACGCTGGAGGCGCCGACCGAGGAGCGCGAGGAGGCGATCCAGAGCGGCGGCGCGCACTACGCCGAGTCGCTGCCCGTCGAATACCAGCCGAGCGAGCAGTACCAGGCGCTGTTCCACGCCGCCCTGGAGGCCTCGGCGGCGCGGATCGCGCGGGCCGTGGGAGTCGTGACCGAGACCGTGATCGCCGAGCGGTCGCCCCGTCCGGTGCTGGTCTCCCTGGCCCGCGCGGGCACCCCCGTCGGCGTGCTGATGCGCCGCTGGGCGAAGTTCCGGCACGGTCTCGAGCTGCCGCACTACGCCGTGTCGATCGTGCGCGGCCGGGGCATCGACGCCAACGCCCTGCGCTGGCTGGCGGCCCACCACGACCCCCGGGACGTCGTCTTCGTCGACGGCTGGACCGGCAAGGGAGCGATCACCCGCGAGCTCGCCGACGCGCTCACGGAGTTCGAGGACTCCGACGGGGTCACCGGTTTCGACCCGGAGATCGCGGTGCTGGCCGACCCGGGCTCGTGCGTGCGGACGTACGGCACCCGCGACGACTTCCTCATCCCCTCCGCCTGCCTCAACTCGACCGTCTCCGGCCTGATCTCCCGCACCGTGCTGCGCGCCGACCTGGTGGGGCCGAACGACTTCCACGGCGCGAAGTTCTACCGCGAACTCGCCGGCGCGGACGTGTCCGTGGCCTTCCTGGACGCGGTCTCCGCCCGCTTCCAGGAGGTCGCCGACGACGTGGACGAGGCCGTGAAGGAGCTGGCGGCCGGCGACCGCACGCCCACCTGGGAGGGCTGGAAGGCGGTGGAGCGCATCAGCGAGGAGTACGGCATCCACGACGTGAACCTCGTCAAGCCGGGCGTCGGCGAGACCACGCGCGTGCTGCTGCGCCGTGTGCCGTGGAAGATCCTGGCCCGGGCCGGGGCGGGCCCCGACCTCGACCACGTACGCCTGCTGGCCGAGCAACGCGGCGTCCCCGTCGAGGAGGTGGACGAGCTGCCGTACACCTGCGTGGGCCTGATCCACCCCAAGTACACGCGCGGCGCGACCGGTGCCGACGGCAAGGCGGTGAACGTCTGATGCCGGTGCTGGTGGCGAGCGACCTCGACCGTACGCTGATCTACTCCGCGGCGGCCCTCGCGCTGACCATGCCGGACGCGCGGGCGCCCCGGCTGCTGTGCGTGGAGGTGCACGAGAGCAGGCCGCTGTCGTACATGACGGAGACGGCGGCCGGGCTGCTCACCGAGCTCGGGGACACGGCGGTGTTCGTGCCGACGACCACCCGTACGCGCAAGCAGTACCAGCGCATCAACCTGCCGGGCCCGGCACCCGAGTACGCGATCTGCGCCAACGGCGGCCATCTGCTGGTGGACGGCGTCTCGGACGCCGACTGGCACCGACGGGTGACCGAGCGGCTGGCCGGCGAGTGCGCGCCGCTCGCCGAGGTGCAGGAGCACCTGCTGCGGACCGCCGATCCGGTCTGGGTGCGCAAGCACCGCGTCGCCGAGGACCTCTTCGCCTACCTCGTCGTCGAGCGCGAACTGCTGCCCGAGGACTGGGTGAAGGAGCTCGCCGTATGGGCGGAGAACCGCGGCTGGACGGTCTCCCTCCAGGGCCGCAAGCTCTACGCCGTGCCGGGGCCGCTCACCAAGAGCGCCGCCGTCCGTGAGGTCGCCCGCCGTTCCGGCGCGGACCTGGTCCTCGGCGCGGGCGACTCGCTCCTGGACGCCGACCTGCTGCTGGCCGTCGACCGGGGCTGGCGCCCGGGCCACGGCGAGCTGGCCGACACCGGCTGGACGGCTCCCGGGATCACGGCCCTGCCCGAGCGCGGGGTGCTGGCCGGGGAGCGGATCACCCGTGAGTTCCTCAGGACCGCACAGGCGCCCAGGTAACCGACCCGGTAACCGCCCGCCTGGCGTCACCGCCCGGCGGGCTCAGCCGCAGCAGCCGCCGCCGCAGCACCCGCCACCGCCGCCCGCCCGCGGCGCGGGTGCCGGCGCGGCCGCCGAGCCGCCGACCGCGACCGTGGACAGCAGCTTGACCGTGTCGTCGTGACCGGCGGGGCAGGTCGCCGGAGCGGAGGACTGAGCCATGGGACGGGTCAGTTCGAAGGTGGCTCCGCAGCTGCGGCAGCGGTACTCGTAGCGAGGCATGCGGATAGGCTAACCGCCGGGGCCGTGACGAGGGCAGCTCAGAGTTTCATTAGTGTTGGGTTCTGTCCGGCACTTGTGCGGAGATATTGCAAAGATCGCTGATAATTTGTGAGTGCCGCGAGGAGCCGCAAGTCCGGAGCAAGACCGGGGGAAGAGGGGGGCGTACGCCGCGTCAGCAGCGGTCAAGTCCACCCGCTGAGTCTACCCGCGCGCAAGGCCGAGTGCGGAGGGAGACGCAGTAGTGACCGAGGCAGGGCAGGGGGAGGGTGCCCCGGAGGACGACCACCGTCTCCGGGGACGCCGTGCTGCGCCGGATGAACGGCCGTCGGCGGGTCCGTCGCTGCCGCCGGACGAAACGATGCAGTTGAAGGTCGACGCCCTGCGCAAGGCGGACGAGACCATGCAGCTGAGCGTCGAGGCCCTCCGCAAGGACGCCGCCCGCAAGGAGGCGCTCAAGAGGAACGCCCGCGACCAGGACGCCGGCGACGAGGGCGCGCCGCCGAGACCCGACGAGACCATGGCACTGCGCGTGTCCCAGCTGCGGGAGAGCATCCGCCCGCCCGGTCGGCGCGCCGACCGCCGCAAGCCGCGCGGCAAGCGCACGCTGCCGCCCGCCGTTGCTCGTGTCACCGCCACCGCCGCGCGGCACCTCGCCCCGCTCGCCGCCCGAACAGCCCCCTATGCCCGGAAACTGAAGCCGGTCTACCCACGCCCCGGCCGCACCGGCTGGCGCCGCTGGATACCCTCCTGGCGGCAGTGGCTGGGGGCCTGGCTGACGGCGATCGGCCTGACGGGCATGTTCCTGGTCGTCGCCTACGCCGTCACCGACATACCGGACAACCTCAACACGTACGCCACCCAGCAGGACAACGTCTACTTCTGGTCCGACGGCACGCCCATGGCCCGCACCGGCTGGGTGCAGCGGCAGGCGATGCCACTGAAGGACATACCCGAGGACGTCCGCTGGGCGGTCCTCGCGGCGGAGAACGAGAGCTTCTACAGCGACCCCGGCATCTCCTTCAAGGGCATCACCCGGGCCCTGTGGCGCACGGTCGGCGAAGGGGACACCGAGGGCGGCTCCACCATCACCCAGCAGTACGTCAAGAACGTCTACCTGACCCAGAACCAGACCGTCAGCCGCAAGTTCACCGAGGCGATGATCTCCCTCAAGCTCGACAACAAGATGAGCAAGGACCAGATCCTCGAGGGATACCTCAACACCAGCTGGTTCGGCCGCGGCACCTACGGCATCCAGCGCGCGGCCCAGGCCTACTACGGCAAGGACGTCAGCAAGCTCAACGCCTCCGAGGCCGCCTGTCTCGCCGGCCTCCTCAAGGGCGCCGGCCTGTACGACCCCACGCTCAGCAAGGCCAACCACAAGCGGGCCGAGGAGCGCTGGTCCTGGATCCTGGACCGGATGGTCAAGATCGGCAAGCTGTCGCCGCAGGAACGGGCCAAGTACACGAAGTTCCCCGACCCGCTGAAGACCAACCCGCTGTACGACACGGGTGAGCAGAGCGACTACCTGGTGGAGGTCGCGTCCCAGTACGCCAAGAAGTCCGCGCACATCACGGACAAGCAGTTCGACCTGGGCGGCTACCAGATCTACACGACCTTCGACCACAAGCGGGAGAAGGCACTCACCGACGCCGTGGCCAAGGCCCGCAAGCAGGCCGAGCAGGACCACCCCAAGGAAGCGAAGACCGGGCACTACGGGGCCGCCTCGGTGGCCACCGACGGCCGGATCCTCGCCGTCTACGGCGGCCCCGACCACCGTACCCAGGGCTACAACGAGTCCAACGCGACCACCGTCAAGGCCGGTTCGGCGTTCCAGCCGTTCGTCTACGCCGCGGGGCTCGAGCACGGCATCGTCAAGAAGCGCGACGGAGTCCCGAGCCCCATCTCGCCCGAGACGGTCTACGACGGCAACGACGGCCACGTCGTCACCACCCCCGAGGGGCCCTACTGGGACCGCAGCGGCAACCGGATCAAAGCCCACAACGACGACGGCAAGTCCTACGGGCAGATCACCCTGGACAAGGCGCTCGCCCAGTCGGTGAACACGCCCTTCATGCAGCTCGGCATGGACACCGGCCTCGACAAGGTGACCCGGACCGCCGAGGCGTCCGGCCTGCTCGCCTCCAGCATCGGCCCGCAGGTGCCCGCGCTGTCCATGGGCAACTCCACGCCCAGCGCGATCCGGATGGCCGGCGGATACGCCACGTTCGCCGCCTCCGGAACGCACACCGAGCCGTACTCGGTGCGCCGGATCACCCGCAACGGCGCCCAGGTCCCCATGGCCGTCCCGCGCCCGCAGCGCGCGGTCGGCGCGGACGTGGCCCAGGACGTCAGCCGGGCGCTCACCGAATCCTTCCGCATCGCACACCCGGCCGGGGCCCCCGTCACGGCCGAGGTGTCCGGGAAGGCCGGGACCACCGAGGACGACACCGCCTCTTGGTACACGGGCACCGCCTCGTCCGTGACCACCGCGGTCGTCGTCTACCGCATGGATCTGGCCAAATCCCTCGAACCGCTGCCGCTCAAGGGACTCGCCGGCACCACCACGGACAGCGTCCCGTACACCGTATGGTCGAAAGCCATGGGATTCGGCTGATCCCGGTGGCCGTCCCGCAACCCGCCGCCCCCTCGCAGAATGAGCCCCGCATGACCCGCACCAAGTCGTCGACCGGCCACCGCCGCAGGGCCCGCGCCCGCCGTCCCGCCCCCCGGGCCACCCGCCCGCAGGTCATGACCCTCGCCGCCCTGCTCGTCGTGGCGTCCGTGGTCGCGGGTTTCCTGGTCCTGACCCGGCCGGACCACACCGAGCCCACCGCCGCCGCGGGGTCGAGCAAGAGCGGCAAGGCCGCCCCCAAGAGCACCGCGGAGCCCAAGTGGGACGGCAAGACCAAGATCCTCGGGGACGGCTCCACCTCCTACACCGGCCCGCAGAAGGGCCAGTTGAAGCCCGTTCCGCTCAAACCGGGTGAGAAGCCGCCCCAGTTCGTCGTCTTCTCCTGGGACGGCGCGCTGGAGGGCAGCGACCACCTCTTCTCGCACTACCGGGAGCTGGCCAAGGAGTACAACGCCCACATGACCTTCTTCCTCACGGGCATCTACCTGCTGCCCAAGAGCAAGAAGGACCTCTACCAGGGCCCGATGCACCAGCGGGGCGACGCCGCGATCGACTACGCCACCGACGACCACATACGCACCACGCTGGAGCAGCTCCGGCAGGCGTACAACCAGGGCAACGAGATCGGCACCCACTTCAACGGCCACTTCTGCGAGGCCAAGGGCGGCAAGTACTGGAGTGTCGATCAGTGGAAGAGCGAGATCGACCAGTTCTACTCCTTCGTGGACAACTGGAAGACCAACACCGGCTTCAAGGACATTCCCGCGCTGCCCTTCGACTTCAAGAAGGAGGTCACCGGCGGCCGTGCGCCCTGCCTGGAGGGCCAGCCCAACCTGCTGAAGGCCATCAAGAGCTACGGCTGGCGCTACGACGCCAGTTCCCCGGGCGACTTCCAGATATGGCCGACGAAGAAGAACGGCATCTGGGACTTCCCGTTGCAGTTGCTCCCGTACACGGACAAGAACCAGGCCCTGTCGATGGACTTCAACTTCCTCTACAACCAGTCCAACGGCGAGGTCCACGGCGACCCGGCGCAGTACCCCGACTGGGAGCAGATGACCGTCGACTCGTACATGAAGGGCTTCAACCGCGTCTACTACGGCAGCCGGGCACCGCTGTTCATCGGTAACCACTTCGAGGACTGGAACGGCAGCATCTACATGAAGGCGATAGACCAGGTCATCAAGAACGTCTGCGCCAAAAAGGGTGTCAAGTGCGTCTCCTTCAAGGAGCTCTCCGACTGGATGGACGTACAGAAGCCCTCGACCCTGGCGGCCCTTCGCACCCTCGACCCGGCGCAGAACCCGGACTGGTCGGCGGTCGTCAAGTGACGCCTTTGACGTGCACCCTGGTTTGACGTCCAGGGATTCCGGCCTGGGCCATCTGGCCCTTCCGGGGGCTTCCTGCTTCAACGCGCTGTGCCGGGACTTTCGTCCTGGTCGCGTTGTGGTCGCGGTCGTGCACGGTGTGGCACTCGCCGCACGTCCACTCCCGGACATGCAGGGGCTTGGGGCCGTCCCGGTATCCGCAGGCCGAGCAGACCTGGGAGGATGGGAAGGCACGGTCCACTTTGGCGAAGGCGCGGCCGTGCCTGACCGCCTTGTACTCCAGCATGCCGACGAACGCGGACCATCCCGCGTCGTGCACGGACTTGGCGAGCCGGGTGCGGCCGAGGCCGGTCACCGCGAGGTCCTCCACGTACACCGCTTGGTTGTCGCGGATGATCTGTGTGGATGCCTTGTGGTGGAAGTCCCGGCGCTGGTCCGCCACCTTGGCGTGCTGGCGTGCGACTTTGATACGGGTTTTGGCCCGGTTCTTCGATCCCTTGGCCTTGCGGGACAACTCCCGCTGAAGACGCTTGAGCTTCTTCTCCACCCGGCGCAGGAAGCGGGGGCTGTCGGTCTTCCGGCCGTCGGACAGGACGGCGAAGGCGGACAGGCCGAGGTCAAGGCCGGCGTCGGTCTCCACCTCGGGGAGGATGTCCGGTGCGGTGTCCACGACGAAGCTGAGGAAGTACCGGCCGGAGCTGTCCTTGGTGACGGTCAGGGACGTGGGGGCGGCCGACAGCTTGCGGGACCACTTGACCTTGAGGTTGCCGACCTTGGCCACGTACACCATGCCGTTGTCCTGGAGGGAGAAGGCGTTGGTGTTGAGGCGGATCGACTGCCGGGTGTCCTTCTTCCGACTTGTACCGGGGAGGCCCGATCCTGCGGCCCTGCCGCTTGCCGTTGAGGCTGTCGAAGAAGTTCTTGCTAGGCGGTGTCCAGGTCTCGCAGGGACTGTTGGAGGACGACCGCTGAGACGTCGGCGAGCCAGGCGCGTTCCTTGGTGCGCTTGGCCTGGGTGATGTGAAGTCGGGACAGCTCGGCCGACTTCACATATGGCAGCCCGGCCGCGTGCGCTTCCTTCCGGTCGCGCAGGCAGTCGTTCCACACCACGCGGGCGCACCCGAATGCACTGGCCAGCGCACGGCGCTGGGCGGCGTCCGGGTAGGCCCCGCTCACTCATACACACCGGAACGCGCCCCAGCACGGTCAGCAGGTAGCAGGTCCCAACTCCTTGATTCCACTTGTGCATCCCCCTTCACAACCGACTCGCATGCCGTGCGAAGATGCCATCTCCCGGTAGGTGTACCGGTGTAGAGGGGAACAGCATTGAAATCTAGAAAACTGAGCCGTAAGCGGAGCCGCGCCGCCATAGTCTCGGCCGCTGCCGCCTCCGTGGTCGCCGGAGTGGCCCTGGTGCCCAACTGGAGCGCCGGCGCGGCGGTCGTCGACGATCCGACGGTGGACGCGGCGACCAAGGCGACCTTCCAGCGGCTGGCCGACGCGGTCTTCACCGACCGCACCGACGCCCTGGTGAACGGGACCGACACGAAGCGGGCCACGTCCGGGTTCACCGGCGACGTGAAGATGTCCGCTTCGCAGAACCGCGAGGAGAGCTCCGCGCTGAGCCAGCTGCGCGGCCGCAAGTCCCGCCTCGCGAAGCTGGGCGAGAAGTACAGCGCCGGCAGCACCCGGGTCACGCTGGACGCGACGCGGGTGACCGGCCGCACCGCCAAGGCCGATGTCACCGAGACCACGACGCTGACCTACGCGAAGGTCAAGGGCACCGAGCCGAAGACCACCGGGTTCCAGGCCCACCACGAGCTGACCTTCAGGGCCGACCGGCAGGGCAACTGGCAGCTGGCCGACGTCCAGGACACCGACAACGGCTACATCGCCGTGAACCAGGTGGCCACGCAGCCGGTCGCCGTCAAGGCCAGCCCCGCCCCGGCCGACGACGGTCCGCCCGAGGCGACCAGGTCGGCCACCACGTGGCCCGCGCCGGCCAACGCCAAGAACATGACCGCCAAGGGTTATGACTACAAGGCGATGGTGGCGTACGCGACGAAGTACTGGAACAACTACAACAAGGACTACCCGGACTTCAACGGGGCGGGTGCCGGCGGCGACTGCACCAACTTCGTCAGCCAGACCCTGAAGGCGGGCGGCTGGAAGCACGTGCCCGGTGACGGGACGGACTTCCACAAGTGGTTCGGCAACTCCGAGATCCAGTCGGACTCGTTCGTCGGCGTCAACGAGTTCTCCTGGTTCGCCCTGTCCTCCAAGCGCGTCACCAGCCTCGCCAACGTCTACCAGGCGGACATCGGCGACGTGCTCCAGATGGACTTCAACAAGGACGGCGAGAAGGACCACTCCATGGTCGTCACCTACCGCAGCCCGCAGGGCGTGCCGTACGTGACGTACCACTCCACCAACACCTACAACCGGTCGGTGGCGAGCCTCGTCGCGTCCTACCCGAACGCCGCGTTCTACGCCTACCGCACCTGATCCCGCGGGTCCTGGGGATCCTGCCGGTCCCGTCCCTCCTGCGCCGACCGCTGCTCCTGCGGCGACGGTTCGGGGTGGCGGGCCCGCCAGTACGGGTTGTCGTGCGGCAGGGACGTACCGACCCTGCCGTACATCCCGAAGACCATCAGCAGCAGGCCGACCACGAAGCTGAACAGCACGTTCTGGATCTTGAAGGCCAGGAAGTTGTAGTCGGTGTCGAGCAGTCCGAGGTTCAGGAAGCCGTTCAGGATGAACAGCACGCCGAGGACCATGTTCAGCCACGAGGCGAAGTTCCCGCCGATCACCATGCCGACGAACAGCAGCAGCCCGACGCAGATCGACAGGATGCTCAGCGTGCCGTTGGTGTTCAGGCCCATGACGGCGTTCCCGCCGGTGTCGAAGAAGCCGATGTGGTTGATGACGCCGAAGACGCCGAAGACCAGCAGGAAGAGGCCCATCAGGCCGGCGCCGACCCGGTAGACGGTGTTCAGCCGGTGGTCCACGGGCAGATGCTCGTCGAACCTGATCCGCCGGCTGCTTTCCGGGGGCACTGTGTGCGAGGCCATCTCCGCCTCCCTGTCCGTGCGGGCGCAGAAGGTGCGTATCTCCCAATATCCGCCCGCCATGCCCCGACGGCAACGGCTCGGCACACGCCGGGGTGTGCCGGCGGCAGACGGCTCAGTGGGCGCCGCCGCGTTCCTCGCGGATCTGGTTGACCACCCGGGTCACCGTCTGTCGTACCGCCTCGGTCTCGGTCAGGAAGTGCCAGTAGTCGGGGTGGCGGCCCTCCAGCGTGGTGATCGCGCGATCCAGGCGGGCCACGGAGTCGTCCAGCGGCCGGGCGTGCCGGGGATCGGGTGTCGTCCGGCCGGTCATGGCCAGCCGCTGCGCGTCCCGGATCGCGAACCGGGTCCGGTCGATCTCCTGCTGCGGGTCCTTCTGTACGGCGTTCAGCCGGGCCAGCCGGTCGCCGGCGGCGGACACGGCCTCGTCGGTGGTGTTCAGCAGCGCCCGCACGGTCGACAGCAGCGAGGTGGCGTCCGGCCAGCGCTGGGTGTCCCGGGCGGCCTGCGCCTCCGACAGCTTCCGCTCGGCCTGCCGTACGTTCTCGGCGGCCTGCTCGGGCACGTGCTGGAGGTCCTGCCAGCAGGCGGCGGAGAACCGCCGCCGCAGCTCGCTCAGCACCGGCTCCACCTGCCCGGCCCGGGTCGTCAGCGCCTGCGCGCGGGTCCGCAGGCTGACCAGCCGGTGATCGATCTCGGCGGCCTTCTCCGGCAGCCCCGCGGCCGCCGCGCGGATCGCCTCCGCCTCCCGCTGCACCCGCTCGGCCCGCTCCAGCGTCTGCGGCACGCCGTGCTGCCCGGCGCCCTGCTTGAGCTTGGTCAGCTCGGGGGAGAGGGTCGCGAGCCGGGCCGCGAGGTCGTCGGCCTTCAGCCCGGACTCCCGTACGGCGTCCAGGGCGTTGGACGCGGCCAGCAGCGCCTGCCGGGCCCGCTCCACCGCCGGGGCCAGCCGGGCCAGCTGCGTCTCGGCCTTGCCCAGCAGCGGCCCGAGGGAGCCGCCGAAACGGTCCAGCTCTTTCTTGACGTCGACCAGCTCGTCCTTGGCGGCGCTCAGCTCGGCGCGGGCCCGGCCGGCGACGGAGGCCTCCAGGTCGTCCCGGTCCAGGTCGTGCGCGTCGACGGCCTGGATGTACCGCTGACTGACCTCGTCGATGCGCCGCCCGAGCGCCTCGAAGTCAGCGACCGCGCGGCGGGCCGCCGGGGAGTCGTCCACGGCGGCGATCGTCTCTATGGAGATCCGCAGATCCCGCTGAGCGGTGTCCAGCTCGTAGAACGCGGCGGCCGCGGCGTCCTTGGCGGCCTGCGCCTCCGCCCGCTGGGCCTCCGCCCGGCCGCCGAACCAGCCACGGACCGGACCGGGGGTCCTTCGGGGTGTCGCCGCCACATCCCTCTCCTGTGCCGTGGTTCGCCCTGCGAGGAGACATTCTCCCACCCGTTGAAGACGAACACACGCGCCGTTCAGTTCGCGGTTCGCACGGTGACTCTCCCGTCGTCGCTGCGGGCGGAGACGACATGGGGACTGGAGTCGCTCCGGGGCACGGTGACGTGGCTCCCGCCGTCGGCGCTCTTCGCCGTCACCCGGTACGTGGCCCGGGGCAGCCCGATGGTGACCGAGCCGTCGTGGGTGCGGGACTCCACCAGGTCCGGTACGGCACCGAATTCCACGTGGACCGAGCCGTCCTGGGAGGTCACCCGCACCCGGGGCGAGGAGACGTCGGCGTGCGTGGAGCCGTCGTCGGTGCGGATCTCCAGTGGGCCGGTGGAGTCGGTGACGCGCACGGACCCGTCGTGCGTACGGATCCCGAGGGCGTCGTGGAACCCGCGCGCCCGCACGCTGCCGTCGTCGTCCTCCACCTTGACCGCGATCCCGCGCGGTACCTCGATGCGGTGCTTCGCGGAGCAGTCGGTGATGAATCCGGAGCACGTCATCCGCAGCACCAG
Organism: Streptomyces sp. NPDC054834; assembly: GCF_053611185.1. Taxonomy (NCBI): domain Bacteria; kingdom Bacillati; phylum Actinomycetota; class Actinomycetes; order Kitasatosporales; family Streptomycetaceae; genus Streptomyces; species Streptomyces sp. NPDC054834. Next base: position 37,921 of record NZ_JBSGZV010000028.1, read on the forward strand.
GCGGTCGTCCTTCATCGACCAGGTCACTTCCGGGTCCTTGCCCACGACGGTCGAGCCCTCGAACCACCGGGTGACCTCGACCGTGCCCGCCTTGTTCGAGTCGGCGGCGACGATCTGGGTAACCCCCGGATACGGGTTTGCGAGACAGTGCTCCCGGCAATGTAGGCTGTCGACTCGTCGCGGGTGCGTAGCTCAGGGGTAGAGCGCCTGCCTTACAAGCAGGATGTCGGCGGTTCGAAACCGTCCGCGCCCACCGTGGGGAAGACCCCGGCCGGTTCCGGCCGGGGTCTTCCGCTGTCAGTCCCCCTCTTTTCCCTCTTCTCCCTCTTCCTTCTGTTCCTGCCGCACCTCGTTCGCGTGCTTGAGCTTCATGCGGGCGTCGACGCGGTCGCTCGCGGCCACCTCGGACCAGAAGCGGTGGCCGCTGACGAAGACCGCCAGTTCGTGCTCGCGCTGCCGGAGCTTCTCGACCTCGGCCTGTTCGTCGGCCGTCCAGCCCGGGGAGGCCGGGCGCTCCACCTTGCGCCAGCCGCCCTCGTCGCTGAAGCCGTCCAGCGGCTCGACCGACCAGGGCAGCCGCTTCAGCAGGGCCGACAGCTCGGCCCTGACCTGATGCAGCTCCTCCTGACCGGCGAGGAGGTCACTCGGAAAGTCATAGGTCGCAGCCACAGCCCAATGCTACGCCTGTTCGATTTTGGGAGGCGAGTTCGTTCGGGAGGTTCATGCGAACGAGTGCTCAGTCCGTCGGGAGGCCCGCCCGGGTCGCGAGCGCGCCCAGGGCTTCCCGCAGGATCTCCCGCTGGGCGGGGGAGAGTTGGGCGGTGATCTCGGCGTCCAGGGCGCGGGCCTCGGCGGCGCAGTGGCCCAGCAGCCGGTGGCCCTGCTCGGTAAGTGTGAGGACCTGGCGACGCCGGTCGTCCGGATCCCGTACCCGCCGCACCGCCCCGAGGCCCTCCAGATGGTCGGCGAGCGACACGACCAGGCTGGGAGCCACGCCGAGCCGTCCCGCCAGGTCCTGCTGCGAGGCGAACGGGCCCTGGCCCAGGGCGGTGAGCAGACCCACGTGCTTGGGCTTGAGGGCGTACGGCTCGATCCGCTCGGCGAAGCGGTCGCCGATCACCGCGCCGAGGGTGCCGAGACGGAAGGCCAGGGTCTGCGGCAGGCCTGCGGAGCCCTTGACTTCATTCATGGCGAGTACGGTACCTTCGGGCAATCATTCAGAGCCAGAACGATTCACGAGGTGATGGGAATGTCCGCGCACACCGCACACCTGCTGATCGGCCTCCTCAACGCGTTCGGCGCGCTCGTCTCGGGACTCTTCGCCGCGGTCGGCACCGCCCGTCCCGCCCTGGCCCTCGGCCCGGACGAGCCCGCCCACACAGGCGTGGTGTTCTTCGCCCGTGCCTATGCCGTGCGAGCCGTCCCGCTCAGCGCGGTCGTCCTGGCGCTCCTCGCCGCGGGCGCCTGGGACGCCGTCGCCCCCGTCCTCGTCGTCGCCGGCCTGGCCCAGCTCGGCGACGCGGTCATCGGCGCCACCCGGCGCAACCCGGGCATGCTCGGCTCCTCCGTCACGCTCGCCGCGCTGCACCTGATCTCGGCGGGATGGCTGCTGACGTACTGAGCGTCGCCGGGGACACTGGGGGCATGTGCCGGAGCATCAAGACACTGCGCCCGCCCGCGTTGGCCGAGGAGGCCACGGAGGAGGAGATCCGGGCCGCCGCCTTGCAGTACGTACGGAAGGTTTCCGGGTTCCGGGCACCTGCCGCCCACAACCGGGAGGTGTTCGAGCGAGCCGTGGAGGCGGTGGCGGAGGCCACCGCGGAGCTGCTCGGGGGGCTGGAGGTGCGGGGAGGGGCTGCCAGGCCGGGGAGTTAGGCGAAGCGGGGGTCTGGGGGGCGGCCGCCCCCGGTGGCCGTGACCTGAACGAACCGGAACTACACCGGCTGGCGGCGCATCACGTAGGCCGCGCCGGCTCCCGCCAGGAACAGCGCCGCCAGGGAAACCCCCGTGGCCAGCCAGGTGGCGCCCAGCCACTGCGCGCCGAAGTAGCCGAGGGCGACGCTGTAGGCGGCCCAGGACAGGCCGGCCAGGGCGGACCAGGGGAGGAAGTCGCGGGCACGGCGGTGCGCGGCGCCCGCGCAGAAGGAGACGACAGAGCGGCCGGCGGGGGCGAAGCGGGCCAGGACGACCAGGGCGCCGCCGCCCCGGGAGAGGGCCGCGCCGAGACGTTCCTGCGCCGTGGTGAGACGACGGGAGCGGGCGATCGCGCGGTCCAGCCGTTCCCCGCCGCGCCAGGCCAGCCGGTAGGCCACGAGGTCGCCGACGAGGGAGGCGGTGGCCGCGGAGACGATCAGGGCCAGGATGTCCGGCACGTCGTGCGGGACGCCTCCCGTCGCCGCGTTCGAGCCGGCCGCCGCCGCGGTCGCCGCGGTGATCACCAGCACCCCGCTCGGCAGCACCGGCAGGAAGACGTCGAGCAGGACCGACAGGGCCACCATGGCGTAGATCCATGGACCGGCGGCGGTCACAGCTGCCAGTGACCCCACGTTCTCGAACACGACTACTCCCCGTTGGTCCCCCGATGCCAGCCATACAGCGTACGCCGGAGCTGTGACAGGAGGTGCATAGGGGGCTGATGTGACGGTGCCCTCCCCCGCGCGGCAGGGGAGGGCACCGTGACCGGGGCTGGTCAGGCCGCTACCGTGGCCCGCTCCGTCGTCCGCTTCTCCGCGCCGGAAGTGCGCCGGGCCAGCAGCCGGTCGAGGCCGAAGGCGCCCGAGCCGGTGAAGACGAGCAGGAGGAACGACCAGCTGAACAGCGCCGCCAGTTCGCCACCGTTCTGGATCGGCCACAGGGCCGCCTTCTGGTGGATGTCGAAGTAGGCGTACGCCATGGACCCGGAGGCGATCAGCGCGGCGCCGCGGGTGCCGAGGCCGAGGAGGGCCAGTCCGCCGCAGACCAGCTGGATGACGGCCGCGTACCAGCCGGGCCAGGTGCCGGCGTCGATGGTGCCGCCGTCGGTGCCCATCGCGCCGCCGAGCACGCCGAAGAGCGAGGCGGCGCCGTGCACGGCGAAGAGCAGGCCGACGACCATCCGGAACAGGCCGAGGGCGTAGGGCTGAGCGGTGTTGAGGCGTTCGGACATGGGGGGTTGCTCCTTCGGTTTCGGTCGGACCGGTCGGGGACTGACCGGTCGGGTGGGGGCGGCGGTACCGAACGAGGGACCCAGGTTAGGAGTACCTAATGGATGCTTGCAAGTTCAACATTTGGCCATGGTTCCGCTTCCGTTTGCGGTTCCGTCTCGGCCACAGCCGCACGTGAGGCGGCGCTCGCGACCGTTTCGGCGTCCGAAAGCGTGTCCGAATCCACGCCCGGCCGGGCGCCGGTGGCGGTCACCCGGTGTACGGCCTGTCATGTGCCCTCATGCGGGGCTGATCACGGACTCCTCGACGGTCTCCAGTGCCCCGTCCGAGCCTCGGCGCGCCCGTGCCCGCTCCAGGCGCAGCCGGGCCGAACGCCCGTGCAATGTCAGGGTCATCAGCTGGTTCCCGAACCACGGCCCGCCCGTCCTGCGCCACCTGACCGGCGGCCGGGGGCAGCCGCCGTGCCGGGCGAAGAGCCGGCCGAGGAGGCGGGCCGGGGCGCTCCAGCCGACGCGGAAGCCGAGCCGGATGGACGACGACACGGAGTTGTGGACGGGGGAGCAGGTAAGTTGCAGGATCCGGGCCTCGGGCGGGCGGGCCGGCCAGGACGGCTCGGCGGTGTAGGCGTGGTGGACGTCTCCGGACAGCACGCAGACGCTCGCCGGTGCCTCCGGGCCCGACCCGGCCTCGGCGAGCAGCCCGGCCAGGTCGGCGAAGGACTCCGGGAAGGCCGCCCAGTGCTCCAGGTCGGCCCGGCGGCGCAGCTTCTCGCCGAACCGCGCCCAGCGCGCGCCCCGCACGCCCCGGCACAGGGCGGCGTCCCATGCCTCGACGTCGTGCACGAGGTGGGGCAGCAGCCAGGGCAGCGAGGTGCCGACGAGGAGGTGGTCGTACCCGTCCCGGTCGCCCAGCGCCTGGTCGCGCAGCCATCGTGCCTCGCCGGGGCCGAGCATCGCGCGGCGGTCCTCCTCCAGCACCCGCGCCGCCCGTGAGTCGACCATCAGCACGCGTACGCGGCCGAAGTCGCGCCGGTAGCTCCAGCGGACCGAGGCCGGGTCGGTGTCGGCGCGGGCGGCGAAGGCACGCAGCAGGTCGGTGCCGTCGGGGGCGGCGCGTACGGCTTCGTGGACGGGGTCGGCCGCCAGCTCGGCGGGGGAGAGGTTGCCGATGTGCTGGTACACCCAGTACGACATCAGCCCGCTCAGCAGCCGCTCCTGCCACCATGCGGTGTCCCGGATGTCGGCGAGCCAGGCGGCGGAGGTGTTCCAGTCGTCGACCACGTCGTGGTCGTCGAAGATCATGCAGCTGGGCACGGTGGACAGCAGCCAGCGGACCTCGGGGTCCAGCCAGGACTCGTAGTAGAGCCGGGTGTACTCCTCGTAGTCCGCCACCTCGCCGCCCGGTGCCTCGCGCAGGTCGCGGCGGGCGGCCAGCCAGCGCCGGGTCTCGGCCGAGGTCTCGTCGGCGTACACCTGGTCGCCGAGCAGCAGCAGTACGTCAGGCCGTTCGCCGTCGGGGTCGGCCGCCAGGCGGGCGGCGAGGCAGTCGAGGGCGTCGGGGCCGACCGGGTCCGCGCCGTCGGCCGGGGACGCGGCCCAGCGGCAGGAGCCGAAGACGACGCGGACCGCCTGGTCCCCGGTGGGGGCGGCGATGACCGAGGGCGGGAAGCGGGAGCCGGCGAGCGGCCAGACGGGGGTGCCGTCGAGGAGCACCTCGTACGGCACCGACGTGCCCGGTGTCAGTCCGGTCACCGGCACCAGGGCGTAGTGGTGGCCGGCCACCTGGAAGGTGCGGGCCGTGCCGCCGGCTCCGTCGGCGCAGCGCACCTCGGCGGTGCACGGACGGCTCGCCTCGACCCAGACGGTCGCGCACGCGCCGTCGACATACCTCAGCAGTGGTCCCAGGCGCAGTGCGGCCACGGCGATCACCCTCCTCCGTCGCCCCGTACGGTACGGAACGCGGAGGAGGGCGGGGAGGGTCCGTCAGCAGCTCGCCAGGTAGTTGGTGAGCGCGGTCTTCTCGGCGGAGTCGACCGAGAGGTCGTAGTAGTACTTCACCTGCACCCAGGCGCGGACGTAGGTGCAGCGATAGGACGTCAGCGAGGGCATCCACTCGGCCGGGTCCTTGTCGCCCTTGGACTGGTTCACGTTGTCCGTGACGGCGAGGAGCTGCGGGCGGGTGACGTCGTTGGCGAGGGCCTCGCGCTGGGCGGTGGTCCACTTGCTGGCACCGGAGTCCCAGGCCTCGGCGAGCGGCACCAGGTGGTCGATGTCGACGTCGGAGGCGGCGGTCCACGTGGCGCCGTCGTACGGGGAGTACCAGCTGCCGCTGGTGGCGGTGCAGGCGGAGTTGGTGACGACGTTCGTACCGTCGCGCTTGAGGATCCACTCACGGGTGTTGCAGGTGCCGCTGATGGTGTCCCAGGTCGGGAACAGGTCGCGCGCGTAGCCGGTGCGGTTCTCGGTGGCCACGGTGAGCGAGGCGAGGTAGGTGCGGGCGGTGGCGGCGCTGACCGGTGTGGGGAGGGCGGCGGAGGCGCTCGGGGAGTTGAAGAGGGCGGCGGAGGCTATCAGGCCGGTGAGGGCCGCGAGTATGCTCAGCCGTCGACGCGCGTAGAACCTTGCGGAGCGGGCCATGCGAACTCCCTTGTGGGGTGGGGGCGTTGGGGTGCGAGCGAGGGAATGCTCGCGGCGCGGCGTTGCGGGGAGGTGTGCGCCGGGTAAGAAGTTAATGACGCGTACATGACACGACAAGGTCCAGGGATGAACTTTCGGGCTCCGAGGCCCACGGAGGCCTCACGTACCATGGAGGGCGTTGAAGGGGAGTAGCTCTTCGCCGGACCGTCGACATACTGCTCAGCCAGCCTGAGCCGGCGCCCGGAGGCGGATCCCGCGCGGACCGCCCAGCGAGACCTTCGGCAAGCAGTGCACGCCCGTGCCGCACGGCACGGGCGTCGAGTGTGCTGCCGTGCCGAGGTGTCTCATGTGAGGTTCAGCACTCTCGGCGGGGCGGCCCCGACCGATTGAGGATCCTTGATCAGCATCACCGTGACGGCGCTCGTCTTCGGCGTCATCTTCCTCGCCGAACTGCCGGACAAGACCGCGCTCGCCGGGCTCGTCCTCGGCACCCGCTACCGCGCCTCGTACGTGTTCGCGGGCGTCGCCGCCGCCTTCCTCCTGCACGTCGTGCTCGCCGTCGCGGCCGGCAGCGTGCTGACCCTGCTGCCCCAGCGGATCGTGCACGCGATCACGGGCGTCCTCTTCCTCGGCGGTGCGGCGGTGCTGCTGCTGAAGAAGGGCGAGGACGACGAGGAGATCCGCAAGCCCGCCGACCAGTCCTTCTGGAAGGTCGCGGGCACCGGCTTCATGCTCATTCTCGTCGCCGAGTTCGGCGACCTCACCCAGATCATGACCGCGAACCTCGCCGCCCGGTACGACGACCCGGTCTCCGTCGGGCTCGGCGCGGTCCTGGGCCTGTGGGCGGTGGCCGGGCTGGGCATCGTCGGCGGCAAGGCCCTGATGAAGCGGGTGCCGCTGCGGCTGATCACGCAGATCGCGGCCCTGCTGATGCTGGGGCTCGGTGTGTGGAGCCTGTACGAAGCCGTGGCCGGCTGAGCTGAACGCCGGGTGAACGCTTGCCGGGGATGGTGGCGGATACCGGGAAGGTTTTGTACCGTGAAGGAACAAAGTGGCTCCCGTCCGTTTTCCCTGACCGGCGGGCGGGGCGCTTTGTCTCTCTTCCTTCACCTCGGGGTCTCTCGTCATTGGAGCTGCCGATGCCGGCCACCGTCCTCACCGCCCGTGCCCTGCTGCTCGACATGGACGGCACCCTCGTCAACTCCGACGCCGTCGTGGAACGGATCTGGCGTCGCTGGGCCGAGCGGCACGGGCTGAACGGGGACGAGGTGCTGAAGGTCGTGCACGGGCGGCAGGGGCACGCGTCGATGGCGGTACTGCTGCCCGACCGGCCCGTCGAGGAGAACCTCGCGGACAACGCGCGCATGCTCGCGGAGGAGACCGCGGACATGGACGGCGTGGTGGAGGTGCCGGGCGCGGGTGCCTTCCTGGCCTCCCTGCGTGACGCGGCGGTGCCGCACGCGCTGGTGACCTCCGCCGACGTGCCCTTGTCCACGGCGCGGATGGCCGCCGCCGGGCTTCCGCTGCCGGATGTCCGGATCACGGCCGAGTCCGTCGGCGCGAGCAAGCCCGACCCCGAGGGCTTCCTGAAGGGGGCCGCCCAGCTCGGCTTCGCTCCCGCGGAGTGCGTGGTCTTCGAGGACTCCGGGGCCGGAATCGCGGCGGGGCGCGCCGCGGGCATGCGCGTCGTGGGGATCGGCCCGCGAGCCGGGTTCCACGGGCCGGATGTGGCCGTGGCGGATCTTCGTCAGGTGCGGGTGGAGGCGGTCGAGGGCGGGGGCGTTCGGCTGTACGTCGGCCGGTAGGTGCGGGTCGGCTGGGGCTGGGGGGAGTAGCGCGGCTACGGCTCCGACGTTTCCGACTCCAGCCTTGTACGCGTCCCGGTGTCGTAGACGCCCAGTTCGTCGGTCTCGATGCCTCGGGCCCACTGGTAGGTGCGGACGGCGGTCTCGACCTGGGTGGTGTAGTCGCCGTCGACCTTGCCGGCGTAGAGGTTGAGCTGGCGCAGGCGGAGCTGGAGTTCGGTGACCTCCGCACCCTGGTCGCCGGGGCGCAGTACCTGGGCGGAGGTCGGGGCCGCCGGGACCGGGGTGTTGGCGAGCGTGGCCGTCTGGGTGGGCTGGGCGGAGCGGGTGGGAGTGGGCGACGCGGAATTCGCCGATGCCGACGCCGAGGGTGACGGGGACGAGGACAGGTTCGGCGTGTCGGACGGGGTGGCGGGCGCGGACGTCCGGGCGGGCGGGGCGGCGGGGGCCGAGCTCGGTGTCGTCGGGGCGCTCGATGTCACGTCCGGGACGCTCTCCCGTACCTCCTGGGGCTCGGCGCCGTCCCGCGACGGTGTGTCGTAGGAGAACAGGCCGCTCGCGAAACCGGCCGCCGCGAGGAGTGCGGCCAGGGCGGCGCCCGTGGACAGCAGCAAGGTGCGCCGGCGGCGCGGCGCGGGGCTCCCGGGTTCGCCGAGCCGGTCCTCCGGGTCCGGCTGGTCCGGTCCCACCGCACGCAGGGGCCTCGTGACCGCGGACGCAGCGGGTTCCGGCTCGGGCGAGCGCAGCGGCATCGTGGAGTCCGCCGGGGCGTCCAGGTCGACGTACGGCCGTATCCGCAGCGGGTCGAAGTCCTCCGCCGCGGCCGCCTCGGCCGTACGCGTGTCGCGCAGGGCTTCGGCCGTCCGCTGGGCGCAGTCGCACGACGGGGCGCTGTCCGGCCCCCTCGGCGCGCCGCATTCCGGGCATGGGTGGCCCTTCGGTCCTGTCACGTGTTCGTCCCCTCCCGTACGAATCACCGACCCCAGGGCTCCACAGATTATGCAGAAGTCCCCCACAACCGCCCGGCGGCGCCCCGGGCGAGTACCGTCACCGAAAGGATTCAACAGGCCATAACGGGTGACACCGAAGACGATGGAATGTGTCACACGAGCCGCGGGAGGTCTCCATGGCCCTGGATGCGCATGGCACGGCGAGGAAACCGCAGAGTCCCGCGGACGCCGAGCACGTCCGCGGCAACGTCCTCGTCTCGATCGGCGCCCTGCTCCTCGGCCTGCTGCTCGCCGCCCTCGACCAGACGATCGTGTCGACCGCGCTGCCGACCATCGTCAGTGATCTCGGTGGACTGGAGCATCTGTCGTGGGTGGTCACCGCGTATCTGCTGGCCTCGACCGCCGCGACCCCGCTGTGGGGCAAGCTCGGTGACCAGTACGGGCGCAAGAAGCTCTTCCAGACCGCGATCGTGATCTTCCTGATCGGCTCCGCGCTGTGCGGCATGGCGCAGAACATGCCCGAACTGATCGGCTTCCGGGCGTTGCAGGGCCTGGGCGGTGGCGGGCTGATCGTGCTGTCGATGGCGATCGTCGGCGACATCGTCCCGCCGCGCGAGCGGGGGCGCTACCAGGGGCTGTTCGGTGCCGTCTTCGGCGCGACCAGCGTGCTGGGGCCGCTGCTGGGCGGGCTGTTCACCGAGCATCTGAGCTGGCGCTGGGTGTTCTACGTCAACCTGCCCGTCGGCGTCGTCGCCCTCGCCGTGATCGCCACGGTCCTGCGCATCCCGCGCCGGGCCGCCCACCACGTCATCGACTACCTGGGCACCTTCCTGATCGCCGCGGTCGCCACCTGCCTGGTGCTGGTCGCCTCGCTGGGCGGCACCACGTGGGGCTGGGGTTCGGCGCAGACCGTCGGGCTCGCGGTGCTGGGCGTCGTCCTGGCCGTCGCGTTCGTCGCCGTGGAGCGCAGGGCCGCCGAGCCCGTGCTCCCGCTGAAGCTCTTCCGCATCCGCACCTTCACGCTCGCAGCGGTGATCAGCTTCATCGTCGGCTTCGCCATGTTCGGCGCGATGACCTACCTGCCGACCTTCCTCCAGGTCGTGCACGGCGTCTCGCCGACCATGTCCGGCGTGCACATGCTGCCGATGGTGTTCGGCCTGCTGCTGTCCTCGACCGTCTCCGGACAGATCGTCAGCCGCACCGGCCGCTGGAAGGTCTTCCCGGTGGTGGGCACCGGGGTGACCACGCTCGGCCTGCTCCTGCTCCACCGGCTCGACGAGCACAGCTCGACGGCGGTGATGAGCGTGGACTTCCTCGTCTTCGGCCTGGGCCTCGGCCTGGTCATGCAGGTCCTCGTCCTCATCGTGCAGAACGCCGTCTCCTACGAGGACCTCGGCGTCGCCACCTCCGGCGCCACCTTCTTCCGGTCCATCGGCGCCTCCTTCGGCGTCGCCATCTTCGGCACGGTCTTCGCGAACCGGCTCGCCGACAACCTCGCCACCGCCTTCCGGGGCGTCCGGCTGCCCGGCGGCCTGTCCGCGGACACGCTGAAGTCCGACCCGCGCGGCATCGCCGCCCTGCCGCCCACACTGCGCCCGGCGGCCCTGCACGCGTACGCGTCCTCGATCACCGACGTGTTCCTGTACGCGGCCCCCGTCGCCCTCCTCGGTTTCGTACTGGCCTGGTTCCTGAAGGAGGACCAGCTGCGCGGCTCGGTCACGGCACCGGACGTCTCGGAGACCATCGCCCCCAACCCGGTCGAGCGGTCCTCGTACGACGAGGTGTGCCGCGCGCTGTCCCTGCTCGGCACCCGCGAGGGGCGGCGGGAGGTCTACCTGAAGATCACCGAGCGCGCCGGGTACGACCTGCTGCCCGGGGCGAGCTGGATGCTGCTGCGGATCAGGCGGTACGGCTCGGTGGAGCCGGGCATGCTCGCCGAGCGCACCACCGTGCCGCTGAACGTGATCATCGAGGCCGCCCGCCAGATAGAGGAGCGCAAGCTCGCCGTGCGGCAGGGCCTCGACCTCACCCTGACCGACACGGGCCGTGCCGTCGCCGAGCAGCTGGCCAAGGCACGCAAGGAGTCGCTGGCCGAGCTGCTGGGCGACTGGTGGGGGCCCGCCCGCCCCACCGACCTGGACCGGCTGGTGCGGGAACTCACCGACGAACTGTGCGGCTCGGAACGGGAGCGGCCGCACAACGGGACTGTGCCGAAGGTCAGTTGAGGTCCTTGCGGAACCAGTGCTCGGCGTACACGTCGTCGTTGTGCGGCTCGGTCTCCGTGTAGCCGAGCCGGGCGTACAGGGCGCGGGCCTCCACCAGGTCGGTGCGGGTGTCGAGGATCATCCGCCCGGCGCCCAGCGAGCGGGCCGCTTCCTCGGCGGCGGCCACCAGCAGTGCCGCGCCACCCCTGCCGCGCATTCCCTCGTACAGGAAGACCCGGGTGAGTTCGGCGGTGGCCGGGTCCAGGAGCCGTACGCCCGCGCTGCCGACGGGCTCACCGCCGTACCGGGCCACCAGCAACCGCCCTGTGGGCGGCGCGAGTTCGGCGCCCGTACGGGCCGCGATCTCCCGCTCCAGCTCCGCCGGCCCGGTGCGCCGCCCCTCGTGCAGCAGGTACCAGCGGTCGCTGACCTCGGTGTAGTACGCGCGCCAGAGGGCGGCGGCGACGGGGGAGTCCGCGGGCTCGGAGGCGACGGTCCAGGTCATGCCCGCATTGTCCGGACGCGGTGGGCGTCCGGCGCAACCGAATATGCGTGTGGTGCTGGGTGGCCACCCGGGACGAGGGCGGGCTCGCACTGGCGCTGACGGCGATTCCTGGAAACGACCGGTGTTGCTCCTCGCCTCACTTGATCCAGTTCTCAATGACTGGGCCCGATGGGCCTGGGAGGTGCCGGCGGCGAGCCTGTGCGCCTGGTCGATCCGGTGCAACCTGTGCGTTCCGGCTCTGTTCAAGGCCGTTCGGTGCTCGTCCGGGGCAGCCTTACGCCTCCGCGGGCGTGGCCGGTCGTGTCGCGTAACGGTGGCGCATGGCGTCGCTGGCCGCGGGACCTGCGGTGAAGACGTAGGTGCCGCTGTCGTCGAGTCGGCGGCCGGTCTTGGCGTCGACGACGACGGGCTCGACTTCCTCGCCGCTGTGCGCGTCGATGAGGATCATGCTGCGCTCGGCCGGTGCGAGGCGGGAGTTGCCCCACGCGGCCAGGGCGACGATCACCGGTCGCAGAGAGCGCCCCCGTTCGGTGAGGACGTATTCGTGGCGTACGGGGTTGGTCTGGTAGGGCCGGCGCTCCAGCAGCCCGTCCGCGACCAGGGCCTTCAGCCGGGCGGTGAGCATGCTGGAGGAGATGCCCAGGCTCTCCTGGAACTGGTCGAAGCGGGTGTAGCCGTCGAAGGCGTCGTGGAGGATCAGCAGCGTCCACCACTCGCCGACGTGTTCCACCGTTGTGGACAGCGGGCACTCCCGGTCTTCCAGCCTGATCCGGCTTGCCACGGCGACCATCCCCTCAGTTGCTGCTAAAGTCGAAGTTAGTAACTTCCATTTTAGCAGTAACGACGGGAGCGGTGCCTTCCGCGATCGCACCCGGGAACGGAGCACACCGTGACCACACCCCTCAGTGAATCCCTCGAAGGCCGGCGCGCTCTGGTCACCGGCGGCACCAAGGGCACCGGAGCCGCCATCGCGCGACGTCTCGCCCAGGCCGGCGCAACCGTACTGGTGACCGCCCGCAGCCGCCCCGACGACATCGAGGAGAAGACGTTCATCACCGCCGACCTGTCCACCGCCCAGGGCGCATCCCACGTAGCCGCCGAGGTGGACGCCCGTGCAGGAGGCGTCGACATCCTGGTCAACACCCTCGGCGGCTCCGAAGCACCGGCCGGAGGGTTCGCGGCGCTCGCCGAGGACGACTGGGCCAGGGAGCTGAACACCAACCTGCTGGCCGCCGTCCGCCTGGACCGAGCACTCCTGCCGCACATGATCACCAAAGGTAAGGGGGCCGTCGTGCACGTCACCTCGATCCAGCGCCGCATGCCACTGTGGAACGGCACCCTGGCCTACGCCGCCGCCAAGGCCGCCCTGACCACCTACAGCAAGGGCCTGGCCAACGAGGTCGCCCCGCACGGCGTCCGTGTCAACACCGTCTCGCCCGGTTTCGTTCAGACCTCGGCCGCCGACAACCTCGTCGCCCGGATCGCCCACGGCGCGGACATCACCCAGGAAGCGGCCCTGGGCCGGCTCATGGATTCGCTGGGCGGCATTCCGCTGGGCCGTCCGAATCGGCCCGAGGAAGTCGCCGAGCTCGTCGCCTTCCTCGTCTCCGACCGCGCCTCGGCCATCGTCGGCGCCGAACACGTCATCGACGGCGGCACCACCCCCACCGTCTGAACCCGCCACCACCCCAAGGAACGTCATGCACGACAACCAGCCCCGAACCAGCGCTCCGGACATCCTGCCCGAGGTGATCACCCGCTACCTGACAGCACACCGCGCCCATGACACCGCCACCGCGATCAGCGCGTTCACCAGCGAAGCCACGGTGATCGACGACGGCAACACCTACGCGGGCACCGAGGCGATCGAGGAGTGGCTCGGCCGATCCGCCACCGAGTTCACCTACACCATCCACCTCACGAACGCTCAGCAGGCCGACGCGACCCGCTACATCGCCACCCACCACCTCGAGGGCAACTTCCCCGGCGGGACGATCGATCTGCGCTACCGGTTCACACTGCGGGACAGCCTCATCGAACGCCTCGTCATCGAACCCTGAGTGCCCCAGCCGTAGCTGACTCCGGGGGCGACCGCCCAGGGACTCGCGCCCCGACCCGGGGCCGGCGACGTACCCGTCCAACGACATGGCCAGCCGCGCGACGCACGAGTGTCGTCGAGACTGGAGCCGTGAACCGCACCGACCGCCTCTACGCCCTCGTCGAAGAACTCCGCGCCGCCGCCCCGCGCCCGCGCAGCGCCCGGGAGCTCGCCCGGCGGTTCGAGGTCAGCGTCCGGACGGTCGAGCGGGATCTCGCGGCGCTTCAGCAGTCCGGGGTGCCGATCCACGCGCAGCCGGGCCGCACCGGGGGGTACGTCCTCGACAAGGAGCGCACGCTGCCGCCGCTGACCCTCACCCCGGCCGAGGCGACGGCCCTCGCGGTGGGGATGCACGCGCTCGCCGGAACGCCGTTCGCGGCCGACGCGCGCAGTGCGCTGCACAAGGTGCTCGCCGTGATGCCCGGACGGGAGCGGGCCGCGGCGGCCGAGATGGCGGGGCGGGTGCAGCTGCTCGTACCGGTCGCGCGGCCGGCGCGGGCAGCCGGCCCGGTGGTGCCCGCGCCGCTGCGGGAGGCGCTGTCCGCGGGCCGGGTGCTGCGCCTGGAGTACGCCGACGCCCAGGGCGCCGTCACCGCGCGGGACGTCGAACCGCTCGGCTTCCTCGGCGGTGACGAGCACTGGTACCTGGCGGCCTGGTGCCGGCTGCGCGGCGCGGCCCGCGGCTTCCGCCTGGACCGCATCCAGGCCGTGGCGGCCCTCGACGAGCCGGTGCCGCCCCGCCCGTTCGACCTCGCCCGACTCGACACCCTGGGCTCGGACCTGCGGCCCCTGGGCGAACTCGGAATGTGACGGCAATCACCGACAGGACGGTGTCGTCGGCGGGGCGGACGCTGGTGCCCGTTCCGAACACGTACGACGAAAGGCCGTCATGACCGCCACCGGCACTCCCACCGCCACCGACACCCTCACCCCGGGCACCGGCATCGCCCTCTTCGACCGCTGGACCGCCCTGTGGAACGGCGACTTCACCGACCCGGAGCGCTTCCTCGCCCCCGGCTTCCGCATCCGCTTCGGCAACGACCCGGAACGTGGGGCCGAGACCGACGCGGTGGCGGGCCCGCAAGGCATCGTCGACCTCGTCGCCGCCTTCCGCGACGCGAACCCCGGGCTGCGTTTCACCGTCGACGGCACACCGCTCGCCGACCCCGGGCTCGGCCGGGCCGCCTGCCGCTGGTACGTCACGTTTCCCGACGGCGTCCAGAAGAGCGGCATCGACCTGATCGAGGTCGTGGCGGGGCGCATCGTCACCGTCTGGTCGGTGACCGGAGCGCGCCGCTTCGCTGACTGAGCGTCGTTTGTGGGCCGCCTTCCGGGCAACCCGGGCAGAGAACCGGCCTACGGGGCCGACACAACCGGCCTACGGGGCCGACACACCGGAAGGCAGACATGTCCACAGGCTTGATCATTGCTCTGGTCGTGATCGTGGCGGCCGTGGTCGTTGTCGCGGCCGCCTTGGCCCGGCGCGCCCGCGGCGGGACCGGCGGGAACCTGAGGCGGCGCTTCGGGCCCGAGTACGACCACGTGCTCGCTCGGCACGACGGCGACACCAAGGCCGCCGACCGCGAGCTGACCGAGCGGCTGGAACGGCATGGCGGGCTGCGCGAGCGGCCGCTGGAGCCCGCGGAACGTGAACGGTTCGAGGCCCGCTGGGCGGCGGCCCAGGAGCACTTCGTCGACTCGCCGCGCGAGGCGGTGGCGGAGGTCGACCGGCTGATCGCCGACGTGGCCGGCGCGCGCGGCTTCCCGGACGGCGGGCAGTACGAGGAGCAGCTCGCCGCGCTGTCCGTGCACCATGCCGGGAACGTGCAGGGCTACCGGCGCGTGCACCGCGCCGCCGCCACGACCGGCACCGCCGGGGGCGCCATGGGCGCCGGGGACGGGTCCGGCACCGACACCGACACCGAGGAGCTGCGCGCCGCGATGCTGGAGGCGCGCGACCTGTTCGCGGACCTGACGCGTTCCGACCAGCGGGCTCCGGTCTCCCACAAGGCACAGCGCTCCCACCGGCCGCACCTGTTCCACCGGCACCAGGTCGCGGGGAGGTGACACACATGACCGACATGACCCGACGCGGCGCGACACCGCAGCCGACCGAGACGCCCGCGAGCCGGACACCCGCGACGGAGACGCCGCCGACCGAGGCGCGCGGCACCGAGGCGCCCGGGACGGAGGCACGAAGGCCCGTGACTCCCGTGACCCCCGTGACTCCCGTGACCCCTGCGACGACCGGGAGCTCCGAGACGACCGGGACCACCGGGACCACCGGAGCCCGGGGAGCCGCGACGCCCGCGACCGCCGCCTCCGCTTCGTCGCTCGTCCCCCACGAGGAGACCGACAAGCTCGGACTGCGGCTGCAACAGGCGGTCTCCGGGTTCGTCGACGAACCCCGGGACGCCGTGGAGGAGGCCGACCGGGTGGTGGAGGAGATCGCCGCCCGTTTCACGGAGGCGGTCACCCAGCGCCGGCGCACCCTGCGCAGGTCCTGGCAGTCCACCGACGACAAGCCCGGCTCGACGGCCGACACCGAGCAACTCCGGCTGGCCCTGCGGGACTACCGGGAACTGGCGGACCGGCTGCTACACCTGTGACCCGTCAGTGACCCCCGGCGCAGTACGCGCACCACCTGCCGCCGCCCGGCGCTCCCGCCACTCGCGTACGACCTTCTCGACGTCGTACGGCTTCATACCCAGCGGGGGGCCGGGCGGTGGCTTGAACATCATGTCGCGGAGCTTGACGTTCACGTCATCGATGATCTTCCGCGCGATCCGCTCCGAGGGCGCCGCGTACGCCGCCGCGAGGGCGTCCTCGGCCTCCTTGCGCAGGGCCAGGGCCGGCGGCAGGATCGCCAGGCCCTCGCGGGCCATTTTGCGCTTCACCCACCACAGTTCGTCGTAAGAGGTCTCGAGGTCCCTCGGCAGCGGCTTGCCCGCGCCGGGCAGATGGTCGAACTCGCCGCGCCCCTCGGCGTCACGGATCTGCTTGTCGACCCAGGACTCGAACGGCACCCCGGGTGGCTTTCGCTCGGTCATGAGGCCATTGTGCCGGACGTGGCCCGGCCGGGCGTTTTATCATGCGGCGGCGGAGCGCCAACCGGCCGCCGTACCAGCACATTCCAGGGGGAACGCACGTGCTCGAACTCACGATGGCCACCGTCTCCGCGGCGGACGCGGGCGCCACGGCCGGCATGACGATGGCCGACGCGCCCAGCGAACCGGGTGCCGTGCTGAGGGTGGGCCGGGACGCGGCCGTGTGCCGTCTGGTGACGCCCGAGGACTGGCTGTTCGTCTCCCGGGTCCACCTGGAGTTCCTGTGCGGGCCGGACGGCGGCTGGCAGGTGTCCTGGTTGCGCGGCTCGCAGACCGACCCGTCGGCCGAGGTGCGGCTGACCGTCGGCGAGTACGCGCAGACCATCTCCTACGGAGGCACCGTACGGCTGCCCCGGGGCGGCTCCGGTGAGATCATCGTCCAGGACCGTACCGAGCCGCGCAGCGTGAACGTGGGCTTCTACCACGAGGGTTAGGGCCCGCCCTGGATCACCCGGGCCCGGTAGGACTCCGGATAGCGCTCGGTGAACTTCACGGCCCCGACCAGCAGCACCACAGGGACGACCCAGTCGAGCCAGTCGTCCAGTGACGGCACACGGATCGCCAGCCAGGTCGAGACGGCCATGAGGACGAAGGCCGTGCCCCACACCGCGGTCAGCACCCTGTTGACGTGCCGGAAGGCGGGGGAGTCCCACACGCTGGGCGGGGTCTGCTCCCGGGCGTACTGGGCGGTGAAGGGGTCGGAGAACAACGATCCCAGCGCGACGACGGCCAGCACACCGCTGGCGAGGACCTGAGCGTACGTCTCCAGCCAGAGCAGCTGCCCGCGGTCCAGGGCGAGCGCGAGGACGCAGAGCACGGCGAAGAACACGATGCCGGCCATGTCGAGGAGGTAGAGCCTGCCCCGGAGGATGTCCCGCCCCGACAGGACGACCGAGGTGATGAGCGCCGCCGGCGCCGCGTACTCCCAGGTGCTGGGGCCGGCGACGACTCCGAAGACGATCCACGGGGCGAAGGAGAAGAGCACGTTGCTGGCGCTGACGGATTTCCTGGCCGGAGCTTGCGTCGCCGCCTGCTGTTCCACGGGAGTCCTCCCATCGCCCGCCGCGAGCGTTCCCTCCCAGCGTGCCGTGGGCCGCAGCCGCGCGCACGCCGCCGCGACGGGCGTCCGGGCCACTCCCTAGGCCAGCACCCGGGCCAGCGCGAAACCGTCGTAGCCCTTGCTGCCCACCGTCTGGATCGCCGTGCCGCTCAGCCGTGGGTGAGCGGCGATCAGTTCGATGGCGGCGCGGGTGCCGCGTACGTCCGGTTCGATGCTCTCGGCGTCCACTACCCGGCCGCCGCGTACGACGTTGTCGATGATGACCAGACTGCCCGCGCGGGTGAGCCGCAGCGCCCACTCGACGTAGTGGGCGTTGTTGGACTTGTCGGCGTCGATGAAGACCAGGTCGAAGGGGGCGGGGTTCTCGTCGGCCAGCTTGGGCAGCGACTCCAGGGCCGGACCCACCCGCACCTCGACGATCTTGTCCAGGCCCGCGCGGGCGATGTTGCGGGTGGCGACCTCGGCGTGCTTGGCGCTGTACTCGAGCGAGACCAGGCGGCCGTCGGCCGGTAGGGCGCGGCCCAGCCAGATGGTGCTGTAGCCGCCGAGCGTGCCGATCTCGAGGATGGTGCGGGCATCCTGGATCTGGGCGAGGAGCTGGAGCAGTTTGCCCTGGTTCGCGGTGACGCTGACGTGCGGGAGCTGGGCCGCCTCGCTGTCGCGCAGCGCCGCCTGGAGCGCCTCGTCGTCGGGCGAGAGGTGGCTGATGAAGTAGAAGTCGACATCGTCCCAGAGCTGCGACCCGCTCATGTGTCCACTGCCTTTCCACGTCCGGTACTCGTCGAATACCCCGGCGACACCTCGGGCAGCCACGCCCTCGGCCACCTTACGCATCCGGCCGACGTGGATCACCTGCTTATACGGCGCGGCGTGTCCACAACGACACGTCACCCAGCCCCGGCCACCCTCTCAGGCCGTCCGGCGTTCGAGGACGAGGCCGTCCCGGCCGAAGCGGGGTCCGGGGCGGAGCCCCGGCGGGGTGCAGGGGCGGAGCCCCGCAGGGGGTTCTGGGGCGGCAGCCCCGTGGGTGTTCAGGGGGCGGCAGCCCCCGGCGGGGTTCAGGGGGCGGAGCCCCCACGGGGGTTCAGGGGCGGCAGTCCCCGGCGGGGCCCAGGGGCGGCAGCCCCGCAGGGGTCCTGGGGGCGGCAGCCCCCGGCAGGGATCAGGGGGCGGAGCCCCGTGGGGGTTCTGGGGCGGCAGCCCCGCAGGGGTCCTGGGGGCGGCAGCCCACGGCGGGGTGCAGGGGCGGAGCCCCACGGGGGTTCAGGGGGCGGAGCCCCCTGGTGGGGTCGAAGGGGCGGAGCCCCTGGGGACGGGAATGGGTAGGGGCGGCGGGGGCGAGGAACGGCCGTGGGCCCCCGCACCGCCCCGCCCCCCGGCGACCGGGAGACGTCAGCGGCGCTCGACCGACGGCGCCGACCCCGGCAGCGGCCGCCCCGCGGACTCCGTCATGCGCCATACCGCGAAGCCGCCGACGACGGCCGCGGCCATCATGTAGTACGCGGGCATCATCATGTTCCCGGTCGCCCCGATCAGCGCCGTGACCACCAGCGGAGTCGTGCCGCCGAAGAGGGAGACGGACACGTTGAAGCCGATCGACAGGGAGCCGTAGCGGACGCGGGTCGGGAAGAGGGCGGGGAGCGCGGCGGGCATGGCCGCCGTGAAGCAGACCAGGAGGAGACCCAGCGCGCCCATGCCCAGGGCGACCGCGAGGAGGCTGCCCTGGCGGATCAGGAGCAGGGCGGGGATGGAGAGGGCGAGGAAGCCCGCGCAGCCCACCGCGATGATCGGGCGGCGGCCCACGCGGTCGGACAGGGCGCCCGCGAAGGGCTGGACGATCATCATCAGGGCCATCACGCCGAGGACGACGAGCAGGCCGTGCGTCTCGTCGTACTTCAGCTCACTGGTGAGGTAGCTGGGCATGTACGACAGCAGCATGTAGTCCGTGACGTTGAAGACCAGGACCAGGCCCATACAGAGGAGCAGGGCCTTCCACTGGCCCGCCAGCATCTCGCGCAGCGGAACCTTCGGGCGGTTCGTTTCGGCCTTTTCGACCTCCGCGGCGAACGCCGGGGTCTCCTCCAGCCGCATCCGCAGGTACAGGCCGATGATGCCCATCGGGCCCGCGATCAGGAACGGGACCCGCCAGCCCCAGGTCAGCAGGTCGTGCGAGGACAGGAGCGCCGTCATCAGGGTGACCAGACCCGCGCCGCCGATGTAGCCCGCCAGCGTGCCGAACTCCAGCCAGCTGCCGAAGAAGCCGCGCTTCTTGTCCGGCGCGTACTCGGCGATGAAGGTGGACGCGCCCGCGTACTCGCCGCCGGTGGAGAAGCCCTGCACCAGCCGGGCGGCCAGCAACAGCAGCGGCGCGCCGACGCCGATCGACGCGTACGACGGGATCAGGCCGATCGCGAAGGTGCCCACCGCCATCATGATCATGGTGAGCGCGAGGACCTTCTGACGGCCGACACGGTCGCCGAGCGGGCCGAAGACCAGGCCACCGAGCGGACGGACCAGGAAGGCCGCGGCGAAGGCGCCGAAGGTGGACAGGAGCTGGGCGGTCGGGTTCCCGGAGGGGAAGAAGACCTTGCCGAGGGTGACCGCGATGTAGCTGTAGACGCCGAAGTCGAACCACTCCATGGCGTTGCCCAGCGCGGCGGCCTTCACGGCACGCTTGACCATCGCCGGATCGGTGACGGTGACCCGGGCGGCGGGGGACTTCGCGGAGGCGGGGGACTTCGGGGAAGGGGACACGGGGACGGCTGTGGCACTCGCCAAGACTTTGCTCGCCTGCCTTTCGACGGGGACAGATACGCGGTCCGCACGGCGGCGGGCGGGCCGAAAACGACCATAGGGTGACTTGTGCCGCTTACGGGGCGCACGTGTTTCGATGCAGGGCGCAACTAAATGGGCTGTGTACAGGTACGTCTGCCGGACCGCGCGCCCGTTTCCGGCCATCGCACTGTGACCCTTCTCGCGCCCCGATCGGATACCGGACCGCCGGAGGCCGGGGCTCTCGGGGAGGCAGGAACCGGGCGTGGGGGTGGTCCTGCCTCCCCGGGTCGGGCCGGCGGCGCCGGGAGCCGTCGGCCCGAGTCTGGGGAGATCTGTGGGTTCAGGCCGTGGTGACGCGCAGCTCCTTCACGCCGTTGATCCAGGCGGAGCGCAGGCGGCGGGGGTCGGCGACCAGGCGGAGGCCCGGCATCGCGTCCGCCACCGCGTTGAAGATCAGGTCTATCTCCAGGACCGCCAGCGACTTGCCCAGGCAGTAGTGGGGGCCACCGCCGCCGAAGCCGAGGTGGGGGTTGGGGTCGCGGGTGATGTCGAAGGCGTCTGGGTCGGCGAACACCTCGGGGTCGTGGTTGGCGGAGGCGTAGAACAGGCCGACGCGGTCGCCCTTCTTGATTCGCTTGCCGCCGAGCTCGGTGTCCTGCGTGGCCGTGCGCTGGAAGGAGTTGACCGGGGTGGCCCAGCGGACGATCTCCTCGGCGGCGGTCGACGGGCGCTCGCGTTTGTAGAGGTCCCACTGCTCCGGGTGGGTGAGGAACGCGTGCATGCCGTGGGTGATGGCGTTGCGGGTGGTCTCGTTGCCCGCCACCGCCAGCATCAGCACGAAGAAGCCGAACTCGTCCGAGTTGAGGTTGCCCTCGTCCTCCGCCGCCACCAGCGTGGTCACGATGTCGTGGGCCGGGCACTGCTTGCGGTCGGCGGCCATGTTCATCGCGTACGCGATCAGCTCGGTGGCCGATTCCTGGCCCGTCTCCTTGGTGATCGCGTACTCCGGGTCGTCGTACGAGATCATCTTGTTCGACCAGTCGAAGATCTTCGCCCGGTCGTCCTGCGGGATGCCGATCAGTTCGGCGATGGCCTGCAATGGCAGTTCGCAGGCCACCTGGGTGACGAAGTCGAAGGGCCCGGACCGGTCTCGGGCCGACTCGGTGATCGCCCGGGCCCGGGCGTGCAGGCGGTCCTCCAGGGCGCGGATGGAACGCGGGGTGAAGCCGCGCTGGACGATCTGGCGGACCCGGGTGTGCTCGGGCGGGTCCATGTTCAGCAGGATCAGGCGCTGCGCGTCGATCGCGTCCCGTTCCATGTCCTCGGTGAACCGGATGATCGCCGTGTTGAGGTAGGAGGAGAAGATCTCCGGGTGCGTGGAGACGTACTTGACGTCCGCGTGCCGGGTCACGGCCCAGTAGCCGTCGTCCGCGAACCCGGCCAGGCCGTGCGGCTGCGGGATCCAGCGGACCGGTTCGGCCTGCCGCAGTTCGGCGAACTCCGGGAGCGGGACGCGGTGGTGCAGCAGATCGGGGTCGGTGAAGTCGAACCCGTCGGGCAGCGCGGGACAGGGCATGGGCGACTCACTCCCAGCGTTCTGACGGTCCATCAGGTATTCGGGTTTCGGTGAAGGTAGTAACGGGTTCTACAAGTCGCAAGGGGCATGGCGACCCCAATTGCGTGCAGCCCCCTTGCGATTGCGGACCCCCTGTCCGCAGACTGCACACAGAACTAGAACGCGTACTAGTTATGCGTGGCGGGTGGCCGGGACGCCCGCGCCGCGCGGGTTGACCGGGCCTGCCCGCCGGACAGGCCCTAGGGAGAGGACGCACCCCCATGGCCTCGGAGCCCGTGATCGTCGAAGCCGTACGCACCCCCATCGGCAAGCGCGGCGGCGCGCTCGCCAACCTCCACCCCGCCTATCTCCTGGGCGAGACCTACCGCGAGCTCCTCGGCCGCACCGGCATCCCCGCCGACGCCGTCGAGCAGATCGTCGGCGGCACGGTCACCCACGCCGGCGAACAGTCCATGAACCCCGCGCGCACGGCCTGGCTGACCGTGGGGCTGCCGTACGAGACCGCCGCGACGACCGTCGACTGCCAGTGCGGGTCGTCGCAGCAGGCGAGTCACATGGTCGCCAACATGGTCGCGGCCGGGGTCATCGACGTGGGGATCAGCTGCGGTGTCGAGGCCATGTCCCGCGTGCCGCTCGGGTCCGGATCCAAGCACGGGCCCGGCAAGCCCTTCCCCGACGAGTGGAACGTCGACCTGCCGAACCAGTTCGAGGCCGCCGAACGCATCGCCCGCCACCGTGGACTCCGCCGGCAGGACGTCGACCTCCTCGGCCTGCGCTCACAGGAACGCGCCGCCGTCGCCTGGTCCGAGGAGCGCTTCAAACGGGAGACGTTCGCGGTCCAGGTCCCGACCACGGAGGAGGAGCAGCGTGCCGGGCAGGGCATGTGGCGCCTGGTGGACAAGGACGAGGGGCTCCGCGACACGTCGGTGGAGGCGCTGGCCCGGCTGAAGCCCGTCATGCCGACGGCCGTGCACACGGCGGGCAACTCCTCGCAGATCTCGGACGGGGCCGCCGCCATCATGTGGGCCTCGAAGCGGATGGCCCGCGCCCTGAAGCTCAAGCCCCGCGCGCGGATCGTCGCCCAGGCCCTCGTCGGCGCCGACCCGCACTTCCACCTCGACGGACCCATCGACGCCACGCGCACGGTGCTGGGCAAGGCCGGGATGTCCCTGAAGGACATCGACCTCGTCGAGATCAACGAGGCGTTCGCCTCGGTGGTGTTGAGCTGGGCCCGGGTCTTCGAGCAGGACCTGGAGAAGGTCAACGTCAACGGCGGTGCGATCGCCCTCGGACACCCGGTCGGCGCGACCGGGGCCCGCCTCATCACGACGGCCCTGCATGAACTGGAGCGCGCGGACAAGGAGTTCGCGCTGGTGACCATGTGTGCCGGGGGCGGACTGGCCACGGGGACGATCATTCAGCGGCTCTGAGTCGATCACCCGGCCGGGGCGGGCGCCGCTCGCTCGCTCGCCCCGGCATCCAAAACGGTTCATAGGGCCTCGTGTCGAACGTCTGGCCCACTCGACCTGTTTCCCGGACATCCCCGCCAACCCGCCGCTATCGTCACCGGAAAAGCACGGCAGTCGGGGGAACAGGCATGGCACGGCGATCGGACACACCCGGCTGCGGATGCGGTGGCTGCCTCGGACTCCTCCTCGGCTGGCAAGTCGTCGGCTACGTCCTGCTGCTGCCGGTCACCCTGCCCGCACTGCTCGCCGTCCAGAAGCACGGACCGCGCACCACGACACCCGTCCAGGACGCCGGCCTGTGGACCGTGTCCGCGCTGGTGGTGCTCGCCCTCGCCTGGGCCGCCCAGGGCCGCCGCCGTCCGAAGCCGCTGTTGCTGCTGCCGCACACCGCGTTGCTCTCCGGCGCCGCTGCCCTGGCGGTCTGGGGCGCCACGCGGGTCAACCGGTCGATCGCCGTGTACCTGCGGGCCCACCCCGCCACGGGTGCCGCCTCACCCACCGAGCTGCCGTGGTCGTTCACCGCCACGCTGGAGACCGTGGCCGCGGCGGTCGCCGTGGCGATCACCTTCCACGCCGTCCGCCGCTGGTGCCGACGCGACGAGCCGCCGCTGCGGGTGGTGATTCCCGGCCCGCGCCCCGGCACGAACCAGGAGGTGCGGCTCCCGAGGGCGGGGGAGATCTGGCTGGCCGACGTCCCCCTGCGTGAGGACGACAGCCAGACACTCCAGCACTACTGCGTCGTCGTGCGGAACCACGCCTCGCACGCCGAGGTCATGCAGATCACCAGCAAGGACAAGACCGGTCGGCGGGACTTCATCCCGATCCCCAACGACGACTGGGACTACACGGAGCGCGAACACTGGCTGGAGGTCGCCCTGCCGCCCCGCCGTGTCCCCTACGGCGGCTTCCTGAAGTCCACCCCGCAGGGCGACTGCCCGGAGGAGACCTGGCAGGCCATCACCCAGGTCATGAACCACCCCCGAGCACGCCACCAGGGGAGGAGCGAACAGCGGAGGTGAGGTCCTCCGACCGGATGCTTACAGCACGTCGCGACCGTCGGACGCCCAGGACAGGAACGTGGAGAAGGAAGCGGGCTGGAAGGAGAGGATCGGGCCCGTGGTGTTCTTGGAGTCGCGTACGACTACGGCGGCCTCCGGCAGTTCGGCGACTTCTACGCAGTTGCCGCCCTGGTCACCGCTGTAGCTGGACTTACGCCACATCGCGTTGTTCTCCATAGCGTTCCTCCATCACACGCCGGATCAACTCCGCCGAGTCCCGCAGGGACAGCGCGGCGGCTTGGAGATGATCGTAACGGAGCGAACAGTCCTTGACGGTGGCCCGGTTTGCGGTCGGATGCGCGCTGTTGTAGCCCTCCGTGTACACGACGACCGGGTCACTCTCGAAGCGGTAGAGGTCGAATGAGCCTTGCAGCCCCGCGTGCGCCCCGGCCGAGTACGGCAGCACCTGGACATTGATCCGGGGGTTCTCCTCGAATCCCAACAGATGGCCCAGTTGGGCCCGCATGACCTGGGGGCCGCCCATCTGCTGGTACAGCGCCGCCTCGCTGAGGATCGCCCAGAACACCGGCGGCTCCTCCTTCTCGAAGATGCGCTGACGAGCCAGTCGTACGGCCGTGCGGTCGTCGAGGTCGGTGTCGTCCAGGGCGCCGAGCACAGCACGCGCGTACGCCTCGGTCTGGAGGAGGCCGTGCACCATGTGTGTCTCGAAGGAGCAGATTTCCACGGCCCGGGACTGCAACTCCGCCACCTGCCTGAACCAGGCTGGGAGTTGGTTTCGCAGGACCAGTTCGACCAGCCGGGACAGCAGTCCGTCCGAGCCCAGCGCCGCGTCCGCACGCTCGCTGAACTCCAGTGTCGGAACCTTCCTCGCCGTCTCGATCTGCCCGACGAGCGACCCCGTGTAGTTGAGGATGTCCCCGAGCTGCCGCTGCGTAAGCCCTGCCGCCTCCCGAAGTCGCCGCAGCTCGAAGCCGTAGTAATCGAGCGGCGACGCACCCGGGTCGAGAATGTTGATGTGGGTCACGCACGGTCCCCTCTCGCGCAACTGGGTCCACGGCGGAACCCGTTGTATCCGTTCCGTAGCTCAAAGTAGTTGTGCGAGGTCATCCTCGTCCCGTGAACGACTACTTTCCCCCCACTCTGGTGGGCCTGGGTCCCCGCCCGGCCCAGTACCGCATGCGCCTCACCGTCGGCGAGCACTCGGCCCGGCACATCCGCCGGATCGTCCGGTCGTGCCTGGACGAGTGGGAGCTGGCCGAGCTGACGGACGCCGTGCAGCTCGCCGTGACCGAGCTGGTCGCCAACGTCGTACGGCACGTCCCGGACCGCCGCTGCGCGCTGGTGCTGCTGCGGCAGGCGGCGGGGGTCCGGGTGGAGGTGACCGACGGATGCCCCCGACTTCCGCGCGTACCCGACCAGTTGACACCGGAGGCGGAGCACGGCCGCGGGCTGCTGCTGCTCGACGCCGTGGTGGGGAAGTGGGGGGTGGAGCCCAGTGCCGCGGGCGGGAAGACGGTGTGGTTCGAGTGCGGCACCCAGGACGTGTGACGACATACCTCGGGCGTGGGTAGTTGTGGTACGGGAAGCACCGGGGTGGATCAGGCCAATTCAACGGTGTCCCTCGCGGGCCGCTTCGACGTCGTTCCACATAAGGTCAGTCTGCTGCGGAACGATCACACCCCGGGCAGGCATGCCCTCGGCGCACGAGGTGGCGCGTCGTCATGTCCTACTCCTCCGGCTCCCAGGCCTGGAGCAGGTCGAAGAGACGTCGGTCGCCGTCGAGCTTCACGGGTTCTACATCCTGGACAGCTGGGAAAACCTCGCCCACCCCTCCACTGCCCCGCAGGGCATCGCTGTCTGCGACAGTGTCCTCGTCTGCAAGTAAGCCTCGCTGCCGAGCGTCATGACGTGCCGATCGGCAACGCCCCACATGCGCGCGCGCCCTCGCCGGGCACGGGACGAGGGTGCGCGTGCTCGATCAGGGGCCGTCGATCACGCGTGGTGAGTCAGATGCCGGGGCTGGCAAGGTAGGTGAAGCCGTTCGCCAGGAGGGCGGTCCCTGCGGGATTGGTGACGCGGACGTCCGACGGGCCGGGCGCCCCGTCCGGCGTGGGCGGGGTGACGACGGACAGCGTCGTGGCGTTGACCACCGAGAACGGTGCCGGGACGGCGCCGAAGGTGACGGCGTCGGTGGTGTCCAGGTTGGTGCCGGTGATGGTCACCGCGGTGCCGCCCGAGGCGGGCCCGGAGCTGGGAGCCAGGGTGGCGATGGTCGGGACGTCGATGTAGGTGTACGAGAGGCCGTTGTTGCTGCCACCGGCCGTGGTGACGCTGACTCCGACCGACCCGGCCACTGCGCCCGCAGGCACGGTGACGCTGATCTGGGCGTCGGAGACGACGGTCGGTGTTGCGGTCACGCCGCCGAAGGAGACGCTGGTGGCGGTGGACAGTCCGGTGCCCTGGATGGTGACGGTGTTGCCGCCGGTCAGCCCCCCGGAGCTGGGGCTGAGGGAGGACTTGAAGGGGCTGCCGACATAGAAGAACGGCACCGGGCTGCTGGTCCCGCCAGGGGTGGTGACGGTGACGCCGACGGACCCGGTACCGGATGGGGCCACGGCGGTGACCTGGGTCGGCGAGACGTTGGTGAAGCTTGTGGCGGCCTTGTTCCCGAACGTCACCCGGGTGGTGCCGGACAGGTTGGTTCCGGTGATGGTGACGGTGGTGCCACCGCCGGTGGAACCCTGATTCGGGGAGATGGGCATGGGAGACTCCTTGCCAGAAGACGACTGGATGCGCCGAACCGGGCGAATTGCATGTCGACCTCCGCCCCCCACGGGCAACAGGACGGGTGACAGGTGACGACCCGGGAGAGCGAGCAGATCCGTCCCAGCGGCAGGCACACGGATACCGCCGCAGCAGCCCGCAGCCATTGCGCGCTGACAGGGAAAAACCGGCAGTACCGCCTCTACGTGCTCCCCCGGCATGGGATGGGCGGCCCACCGGTTCGATACGTTAAGTGACCCATACGGCCACTTGGGCGACAAGAGTCTCGGCGCGGCGGTCACTCGAATGGGGTAACGGGCAGCACCCCCGCCGGTATGGCGAGGGTGCGTGCGCGTGCTGGACCGGGGAGTGGTCCGGTCAGCGGAGTCGGCTGAGTGCGGAACCGGCTCAGTACCAGCCGTTGGCCTGCCAGAACTTCCAGGCGGCGGCGGGGCTGCCGTAGCGGGACTTCATGTAGTCCAGGCCCCACTTGATCTGGGTGGCGGCGTTGGTCTTCCAGTCGGAGCCGGCCGAGGCCATCTTCGAGCCCGGCAGGGCCTGGACCAGGCCGTAGGCGCCGGAGGAGGAGTTGGTGGCGGCGATGTTCCAGCCGCTCTCCCGCTCGACGATGTTGTTGAACGCGTTGAACTGCGCGGCGTCCGGGATCATCTTGTGCGCGATCGACTGGGCCTGGGCGGGCGCGGTGGTGGTCGCCGCGTGGGCCGGGGCCGAGGTCAGGACCATGCCGGCGGTGGCGGCGGCCACGGCGGCGGAGGTGAGGGCCTTCTTCGGGGTGGCGATGCGACGGATGATGGCGACGGACACAGAGAACCTCTTCGTACGGGGACAGGAAGCGTCGGACGCTTGCCGGAACCACGCGGTGCGGTGCGGGGCGTACGTGGGCGCCGCGACCCGTGGGGTTCGTCGGCGCCTGGCGACTGCTCCAGAGAAACAGGCTCGGAAGGTGTCCGCAATGCCCCCCTTTACTAGTTGTGGCCGGATCCAGGTGGAAAGTGTGCTGTGTGAACTGGCTCTCAACGCGCAGGTCAGGAGGGGTGCGTGTATGGACATATCGGATAAATCGCACTACGGCGTCGCATCGTAGGTGACGTGCGTCATGTGGGACGCTTCACCGGCGGTCTGGCGCTCCGTGTGCGAGCGGTTGCTCCTCGTCACCCCGCGGACGCGTCGAATGTGACCGCGGTCTCGAACGCCGCCCGGCGCGTGGCCCGGCGCAGCGCCCTGAGGACCGCCGGGCCGAGCGTCATGGTCAGGACGACCGTGCACACCGCCCGGCCCAGGTCCCAGCCGAGGGAGGTGGCCAGGCAGTACGCGAGGAAGCGGGCCAGGTTCGCGGGGACGGCGGAGTGCGGGTCGAAGGCGATGTCCGAGGCCAGCGCGCTCATGAAGGGCCAGCCCGCCAGGTTCATCACCGTGCCGTAGGCGAAGGCGGCCAGGCAGCCGTAGGCGGACAGCAGTGCGAGTTCGGCCCGGCCGCGCAGCCGGTCCGGACCCGGCAGCAGGCCGGCGCCCATCGTGAACCACCCCATGGCGAGCATCTGGAACGGCATCCAGGGCCCCACCCCGCCGGTGAGCAGCGCGGACGCGAACATCGTGACCGAGCCGAGGACGAAGCCGAAGCCCGGGCCGAGGACGCGCCCGCTGAGCACCATGAGGAAGAACATCGGCTCGACACCGGCGGTGCCCGCGCCGATCGGCCGCAGCGCGGCACCGGTCGCGGCCAGCACCCCCAGCATGGCCACGGCCTTCGGTCCCAGACCCGATTCGGAGATCGTCGCGGCGACGACGGCGACGAGGAGCACGAGCAGCCCGGCGAAGAGCCAGGGCGCGTCCTGCGCGTGGGCGCCGAGCTGGGAGGTGGGCGGGGCGAGGAAGGGCCAGCCGAAGGCGACCACACCGACCGCGCCGACCAGGACCAGCGCGGTCGTGGAGCGGGGGCCGAGCGGGACGGGACGGGGCCGGCGGGTCATGCGAGCGCCTCCCGGACCTGGGTGACCGTGAGCCAGCGCTGCGGGGCCAGGATCTTGGTCACCTGGGGTGCGAAGGACGGGGACGAGACGACGATGTCGGCCGTCGGGCCGTCGGCGATCACCTCGCCGTCGGCGAGCAGCACGACCCGGTGGGCGATCTCGGCCGCCAGCTCCACGTCGTGCGTGGCCAGCACGAGGGCGTGCCCCTCGGCCGCGAGGCCGCGCAACACCGTGACCAGGCGGGCCTTCGCCGCGTAGTCCAGACCCCGGGTCGGTTCGTCCAGCAGGAGCAGGGGAGGGCGGGCGGTCAGTACGACGGCCAGGGCGAGCGCCAGCCGCTGGCCCTCGGAGAGGTCCCGCGGGTGGGTGTCGTCGCCGATGCCCGGCAGCAGCTCCGTCACCAGCGCACGGCAGGTGCCCGGCGCGGCCCCCGCGTCCCGGTCGGCCGCCGCGCACTCCGCGCCCACCGTGTCGGCGTACAGCAGGTCCCGTGGCTCCTGCGGAACCAGGCCGACCCGGCGCACCAGCTCGCGCGGCGTGGTGCGGTGCGGCACGGCTCCGCCGACGTGCACCGATCCGGCGGACGGGGTGACGAGACCCACCAGCGCGGAGAGGAGGGTGGACTTTCCGGCGCCGTTGCGGCCCATGAGGGCGACCGTCTCGCCGGGGGCGACGGTGAGGTCCACGTGCCGGAGCGCGTCGACGCGGGCCCGGCGGACGGCCAGGGAGCGGACCTCGGCGGCCCCGGGAGGCGCGGCCTGCTCGGGGGTGCGCCGGAACAGGCGCCGGCGGGGAGCGGGCGGCGGGGGAGTCGATGCCCAGGCACCAGGTGCCGTGGTGGTCGGCGGCGCGTCGGGGGACACGTCCCGCCCGGTGAGCCGGTCCCGGAGCCCGCCCGCCCGGCGGCGCGCGTCCCGCACCGTCAGCGGCAGCGGGGACCAGCCCGCCAGCCGGCCCAGGTCCACCACCGGCGGGTACACCGGGGACACGGCCATCACCTCGGCCGGGGTGCCGAGGATCGGGGCGGCGCCGGGGGCGGGCAGCAGCGCGATCCTGTCGGCGTACTGGACGACGCGTTCCAGCCGGTGCTCGGCCATCAGGACCGTCGTACCGAGGTCATGGACGAGCCGCTGGAGGACGGCCAGGACCTCCTCCGCGGCGGCCGGGTCGAGCGCCGAGGTCGGCTCGTCGAGGACGAGGACCCTGGGGTGCGGGGTGAGGACCGAGCCGATGGCGACCCGCTGCCGCTGGCCGCCGGAGAGGCCGACGATGGGCCGGTCGCGCAGGCCGGCCAGGCCGAGCAGGTCGAGGGTCTCCTCGACGCGCCGCCGCATCACCTCCGGGGCGAGTCCCAAGGACTCCATTCCGTAGGCGAGTTCGTCCTCCACGGTGTCCGTGACGAAGTGCGCGAGGGGATCCTGGCCCACCGCGCCCACCACGTCGGCGAGTTCACGCGGTTTGTGGGTACGGGTGTCCCGGCCGGCGACCGTCACCCGGCCGCGCAGGGTGCCGCCGGTGAAGTGCGGCACCAGCCCGCTGACCGCGCCCAGCACGGTGGACTTGCCCACGCCCGACGGGCCGGCGAGCAGCACGAGTTCGCCCTCCGGCACCTCGAAGTCCACACCCCGAACGGTTGGTTCGGGCGCCCCGTCGTACGTCACGGAGACATCCTCGAAGCGGATCACGACGACTCCTTGGGGGCGGCGGGGGCGGCGGGGGCGACAGATGCGACGGGGACGGCAGGTGCGGCGGGGACGGCGGGGGCGACGAATGCGGGCAGCAGGGCGAGGAGTACCGCGGCCGCGGGCCAGAGGGGAAGCTGGGGCGCGGTCAGCGGTACCACCCCGGGGTGCAGGGCGTCGGGGTCGCTCACGGAGGCGAGGGTCATCAGGGCGGCGACGGCCGCGCCGGACGCGGCGACCAGCCAGGCGCGCGCGTCCCAGGCGTCCGGGCGGTAGCGGGTGCGCAGGGTACGGCGGCCCCCGAGGCGCAGACCTGCGAGGGCGGCGGCGACCGAGGCCAGCAGGACCGGCAGCCCGTAGGTGCCGCCTTCCGCGGTGAGCAGGCCGTACGTGCCCGCGCAGACGCCGAGCAGACCGCCCAGGGTGAGGGCCGCGGTCGTACGGCGGATCCGGGCGGGGACATCGGCGGTACGGCCGTAACCGCGGGCGTCCATCGCCGCGGCGAGCGCGACGGACCGCTCCAACGCGCCCTCCAGCACCGGGAGTCCGACCTGAAGCAGGCCCCGTACGCCCCGGTCCGGGCGGCCGCGCAGCCGGCGGGCGGCGCGCAGCCGCTGGACGTCGGCGATCAGGTTCGGCGCGAAGGTGAGGGCGACGACCACGGCCACGCCCGTCTCGTAGAGCGCGCCGGGCAGGGACTTGAGCAGCCGGGCCGGGTTGGCGAGGGCGTTCGCCGCGCCGACGCAGATCAGCAGCGTGGCCAGCTTCAGGCCGTCGTACACCGCGAACAGCACTGCCTCGGCGGTGACTTCGCCGCCGAGGCGGATGCCCTGCGCCCAGTGGGGGAGCGGGACTTCGGGGAGGGTGACGAGCACGTGCGTGCCGGGGATGGGGGAGCCGAGCGCCACCGCGAAGGTGAGGCGGACGATGAGGACGGCGAGGGCGAGCTTGGCGAAGGCACCGTAGGAACGCGCCCAGGGGGCGGTGCTGCGGTGGGTGGCCACCACGTAGGCGGAAGCCGTGACGAGGAGGGCGAGGAGGAGGGGGTTGGTGGTGCGGGTGGCCGCGGTGCCCAGGCCTATGGACCACAGCCACCAGGCACCGGGGTGCAGGGCGGGGACGCTACGCGCGGCCACGGCGCCTGGCCCGCCATATCGCCGCCGCGCCCAGCAGCACGACCACACCCACTCCCACCGGCAAGCCCACCGACGGGCCGTGTGACGGCTTGCTCCCGCCCGGCTTCCCGCCCGGCTTCCCGCCCGGCTTCCCGGCCACCACCTGCTCCCCGCATCCCTTCCGCGGATACCCGTCGATCGCACACAGCAGCGCGTTGGCGTCGTAGCGGAGCGGCCCGGCCACGTCGGCCAGCGCGTCCGCCGTCGTCCCGTCGCCGGAGACCGCCGCGCAGGCCGTCCGGCGGCCGGGCGGTGTCTCGCCGGAGGGGGCGTCCGCGGCCGTGCCGAAGTCGAGGACCAGGGCGATGCGCTTCACACCCTCCCGCGCGGGCGTCTTGGCGCAGATCGCGTCGAAGTCCGCGGTGCCGCGCGGTCGCGTCGCACCGGCGGAGTCCGCGCTCACCGCGAAGCGGAAGCCCTGGACGTCGCCGTCGGCGGGACGCGCGGTCGACGGGCCCTGCGTGGCGTACGTCCAGTGGCCGCCGGTGCGCTCCCAGAACGACCAGTAGCGGTAGCCGGTGGCCTGGGCCTGCCCGGCCGACACCACGCACAGGAACGCGGCCAGGAGTGTCGCCCCGGCACGGCGGACGGCGGTCACGGCTGCTGCTTCCTGCGGCGGCCGCTGAGCAGGAAGCCGATGCCGATGCCCGCGACGAGGCCGGTGCCGACGATCCACCACACCTTCGTTCCCGAGTCGTGCTCGGCACGCTTGGTCTCACCGCCGGTCGCCCGAGCCGTCCGCGGCGCCGGTCCGGTCGCGTCGAGCGCCCGCACCAGGTCCGTACCGCCGAAGTCGTGCGGGTCGGCGCCCATCGCGTGCGCGGCGAGGATCAGCTCGGCGTAGGCGGCGGGGCCGCTCTGCTCCGCCCACTGCGCGGAGTTCTTCTCCAGCCAGGCGTACGGCGTTCGCGCCTGATTCGTCCAGCCCTGTGCGGCGAGGGCGACGACCGCGTCCGCGGTGTTGCCGTAGTCGGGCTGGTCCTTGGCGCCGGGGAGGACGGACTTGAGGTGGCCGGTGCCGTGCATCTCACCCGACAGGTACTCGGCGCCGTTGCGGGCGATCTCGTACGGGGTGAGCGGCTTGTCCGAATCGGCGCAGAGGTGGCCCGCCTCCGACTCCTTCCGGGGCTCCGTCACGAAGCCCTTGCCGAGCACGCCCAGCACCCCGGCCGCCGTCGCGTCCGCGTTGGCCGCCAGCTTGCCCTTCTTGTCCGGCTGGTAGGCGAGGGCGCCGCCGCCGTCCTCGTCGCAGGGGAGGGACCACTTGGCGAGCAGCTCGGCCGGGGTCTTGCCCTTGTTACGGAGCTGGAGGGGATTCTCGCCGGCCGCCGCGAGCGCGCCGATGACGACGGAGGTGGAGTTGGTGTCGCTGGGCGAGCCCGGCATGTATCCCCAGCCGCCGTCCTTGTTCTGCGTCGTCCTCAGCCAGACGGCGGCCTTGTGGATCTCGCCGTCGTGCCCGCCGAGTGCCTTCAGGGCCTGTACGGCGGCGGCCGTGCTGTTGGTGTCGGCCTGGGCGCTGGTCACCTCGCACGTCTTGGCGGGGTCCGGGCGGTAGGCGGCGAAGCCGCCGCCCGCGCACTGCTGCCCGACCAGCCAGTCGACGGCCTTGGCGGCGGGCCGGACACCGACCGTGTGCTGGGCGAGCAGCGCGAGCGACTGCCGCCACACGCCGTCGTACTTCGGGTCCGCGCTGCCGTACAGCCCGGACGGGAGCGCCGTCGACGGGGAGGGCGACGGCGGCGCGGCCGTGGCGGGCGCGGCTGCGGCTATGACGCCGACGGCGGCGAGCACCGCGGCGCTGCGGCGGACGTTCATGGTCGGCTTCTGCCTCTCCCTGCGAGGGAGCGCGGGCAGCACGGGGGACACCCCGGGCGGCTCGGCTCCGTAGACCTCGACGGTGCCGCGCGCGGCGGGTTGCCGCGCACGCGAGCCGGTCAACGTCCGTGCGGGGCAGTCCGGCTCACCGTCGGGGACGGTTCACGGTTGCGGGTCAGCGCCGGAATTGCACCGGCTTCCCCCCGTACGGGTGTGATGACGACCCGGACACTGTACCCGGCGGTAGGCAGCGGCTGGGAGGCGGCTGTGAGCCAGGCGTGCGGGCGCGGTGGTCAGGGTCGCGCCATGCCGACGGGGAGGCTGCTGGGTTCCGGCCGGACGGCCGACGTGTACGAGATCGACGAGGCGTGGGTGCCGCGCCGCGACCGGGAGGGCCGGGGGAACGCCGCCGCCGAAGGGGCGGTGATGACGTATGTGCGCGAGCACGGTTACCGGTGCCCCGGGTGGGCCGTCCGGCTCGCGCACCGACCTGGTGATGGAGCGGTTGTCCGGGCCGACGATGCCGGCCGCCCTCCTGGACGGCTCGCTGGGCGCGGCCGAGGCGGGCGCCGAACCCGCGTGCCTGCGACGGCTGTTGCACGCCGTCCCCGCCCGGGACTCCGCCGGCCCCGGCGCCCGTGTCCCGCACCTGGACCTGCACCCCGACAACGTGATCCTCACCGCGGGCGGTCCCCGGGGCATCGACTGGAGCAACGCCGAGGACGGTCCGCCCGGCCTGACGGATACGGGGCTGATGGGGACGGGGCTGATGGGGACGGGGCTGACGGAGGCTCGGCGGCGGCGCGCGGCCAATCCGACGATGAGTGCGCGGGAGGTCGAACTCCTCGGGTACGCGGTGGAGTTGGTACGGACGCTCAGCCGCTGACGACCCGGGATGTCTGGAGATGCCTCAAGATGTCCCGACCCCCGATGCCGCTCCCCCATAGGCGGCACCCGGGGCCGGGGCCGGGTGGCGTCATGATCCTGTCCCGCGTGAGCCTCAACTGTCAACGATTGCTGCCCAATTCAGCAGCTGTCATTGACATCACTTCTCGACCGCCGGGCAACCCGGTAGCCTCGCGTCAACTCAGCCACGGAACCGACGACACGCCCAGGGGGGACCTCGGTGAGTGACGCCTACGCCCCGCTTGCCGGTGTACTCGAGCGGCTCGGGGAGCTGACCGAACGCCCGGGCCGGCTGCCGGAGGTCCTGGACGTGGCCGACCTCTCGTACCGCACCGGCATCCCCGCCGAGGTGGTCGCCCGACTGCTCGGGGGCGGCCCCGCACCCGAGACCGGGCTGGCCGAACGGGTGCGGCAGCGGCTCGACTTCATCCGCGAGACCCGGCGCCGGCCGGACGGCAAGCGCTACGCGCTGGACGAGCTGGCCAGGATCGCGGGCACCAGCCGGCAGTGGCTGAGCGAGTGGCGCAAGAGCGGTATGCCGAGCCTGGAACACACCGACCGGCTGCGCAGGTTCTTCGGCCTCCCGGCCGGATACTTCACCGCGGACGAGCCGGAGGCCCTGTACGAGGCACTCCAGCCGGTGCTCCAGAGCCTTGAGGCGCAGGCCGACCCGCTGCTGCGACTGCGCGAGAGCGGACTGGTACGACTGGCCATGCGCGCACCGCAGATGAATCCCCGTCAGCTCGCCACGCTCGCCGACCTGGCGGAGATGATCATCACGTCCGAGGACACGGAAGGGAACGTGGGCGCGAGCGCGTCGACGGGGCGCGGATCGGCCGGCTCCCGTACATCGCACAGGAAGGACGGTCAGTGAGCCGGAAAAGTTCGCCGAAGCGCTTCCTCGCCCAGCTCGTCCGCGACACCGCCCGCACCCTGACCCCGCCGACCGAGCCCGAGGCGTTCCTGCACGCCGTGTGCGACACGCTCAGCGCGCGGCTGGACCGCCCCGTCCGGCTCAAGTTCGTCGCCTTCCCGCCGGAGCTGGACGTCTCGGGGGTCACCTTCGCCAAGGACGACGAGTACATCGTCGTGGTCGAGGACCGCGCGCCCGGCGCGCACAAGTTCGTGATAGCCGGGCACGAGATCGGCCACATCTACTACCAGACCCTGGACGTGCACTACCCGGTCGGCCTGCCCACCGCCGCGCGCCGGCTGCTGTCCCAGGCCGAGGAGGACATCCCCTGGGAGCGGGTGGTCGCCATGGCCACGCGGTCCCCGGCCGCCGCGACCGCCGAGGCCGAGTGGGAGGCCGAGGAGTGCGGACTGCGCCTGGCCGCCAAGTTCGCCAAGGTCGTCGGCCCGTCGGCCGCGCCCGGCCGGACGACCCAGGACACCCTGACCGACCGCCTGTCGTCGTCGCTGGGCAACGCCGGCGGCCTGTGATGCGCTGGGACATAGCCGGCTCGTTCCTCGCCTACGCCGTGCCGGCCGTGCTGCTCGCCGTGGCCTTCGTGATCAAAGTGCCACTGCTCAGGCGGGCGTGGCAGGACCCGATCCTGCGGGCGACGGCCCTGCTGCTCGGCATCGGCGCCGTCACCTTCGCCTCCCTGCCGCCGGGCAACCTGCACCGCATCAACGAGCTCACCGGGGTGCCCAACTTCGCCGGCCTCTGGGTCTACTCGCTGCTCAGCGTCTACTGCGGCGCCTGCCTGTGGCTGATCGTCACCTGGCGCGAGCCGCCCTCCCCGACGCGGCGCCGGCGCACCCGGACGATCTGGATCACGTACTCCCTGATCATCGTCGGGCTGTGGGTGACCTTCTTCCTCGGCGACCACCACGTCGAGCGGCTGCGCGATCTGGACACCTACTACGCGACGACGCCGTGGATGCGCGAGTTCGCCATGCTCTACCTCGTCGCCCACATGATGTCCGCCGTGGCCGCCGCGAGCATGCTGTGGGCCTGGTTCCGGGAGGTCCGCGACACCTGGCTGCGCCGCGCGGTGGTGTTCCTCCAGGTCGCCTACGCCCTCGGGCTCATCTTCGACGTCGCCAAGGTCGCCGCGATCGGCGCCCGCTGGAGCGGCCGGGACTGGGACTGGCTGTCGACGTACGTCGCGCCGCCGTTCGCCATCGCCGAGGCGATCCTCGTCGGGGTCGGCTTCATCGCCGGGCAGGCCGGGCCGCTCGCCGAGGAACGCCGGCGGATGTGGCGCGCCCACCGCCGCCTGGAACCGCTGTGGCAGGCCGTGCTGACGGTCACCGCCCCGTCCGCCCCGGCGACCGGCCGGGTCAGCGGCGCCGAACTCCAGCTCGAACTGCGCCGGGCCGCCATCAACGACGCCCTGCTCAAACTCGCCCCGCACCTGAGCGGAGCCCGCCGCGAGCGGGCCCGCCGCGCGGCCCTGACGGCCGGTCACCCCGACTCCGCGGCGCGCGGCATCGCGGGCGCGGTGGACATCCTGGTCGCCGTCGACGCGGCGCGCTCCGCGGGGGAGGGCGAGGGCGTGGTCCCGGGCCCCGCGCACGACGGCTACGAGCGCCCCTCCGATGTCCCGGACAGCGAGCTGGAGTCGATCGGGCAGGCGTTGCGGGCACACCCGTCGGTCATCGACACGATCCGCCGGCAGGCGGCGGCCTCGGGAGGTCTCACTCAGTATGTCTGAGAGTCGTGTGCCCGCCGGGGCGATGTCCTGTGGGGCCGGGGAGTCTGCCGGTGTCCCGGACAGCGTGCTGGAGTCGATCGGGCAGGCGTTGCGGGCACACCCGTCGGTCATCGACACGATCCGCCGGCAGGCGGCCGCCACAGAAGGTCTCACCCCATATGCCTGAGAGAACGACTGCTCGCCGTCGCACCGCGATCGTGATCGGGGGCAGTACGGCCGGGATGCTCGCCGCCTCCGTGCTCTCCAGCCGGTTCAACGAGGTCACGGTGATCGAGAGCGACCGGCTGCCCGAGGGGCCCGAGCCGCGCAAGGGCCTGCCTCAGGCCCGCCACGCCCATCTGCTGTGGTCCGGGGGAGTGGCCGCGCTGGAGGCGCTGCTGCCGGGGATCACCGGGGAGCTGGCCGGCAAGGGCGCCGGGCTGATCGACGTGATGACCGACCTGGTCAGCAAGGCGCCCTCGGGGCAGTGGTTCCGGCGGTTCACCGACTCACGGCACCACATGATCGTGTGCAGCCGGGACCTGCTGGACGCGGTGATCCGCGCGGACGTCCTGGCCCGGAGCCGGATCACCCTGCTCGACGGGACGAGGGTGCGGGGGCTGGTCGGCGACCGGTCCCGCGTGACGGGCGTACGGGTGCCCGGCGGGCCGGGGGCCGAGGAGACCGTCCTGCACGCGGACCTGGTGATCGACGCGAGCGGGCGAGCCTCGCAGGCCCACAAGTGGCTGGCGGCACTGGGCCTCGCCCCGGTCGTGGAGCGCGTGGTGGACGCGGGCGTCGCCTACGCCAGCCGCGTCTACCGGGCCCCCGGCTCCACCGCGACCCTGCGCTACCCGGTCGTCAACGTCCAGGCGGACCCGCGCCGGGCGCCCGGCCGGGGCGGGGTCGTCGTCCCGGTCGAGGACGACCGCTGGCTGGTGACGCTGTCCGGCACGAGGGGCGGCGAACCGAGCGCCGACCCCGACGCCTTCGAGGAGTTCGCCCTCACCGGCCTCGGGGACCCCGTCATCGGCCGCCTGATCTCCCGGGCCGAGCCCCTCACGGATCCCGTGACCACCCGCAGCACGGCCAACCGCCGCCGCTACTACGAGAACGCCGAGGCCTGGCCCGACGGCTTCGCCGTCCTCGGGGACGCCGTCGCCGGGTACAACCCCGTCTACGGCCACGGCCTCTCGGTCGCCGCGCAGAGCGTCATCGCCCTGCGCCGGGTCCTCGACCGCCATGGCCCCACCAACCCCGGCACCGCCCGCCGCATCCAGCGCGCGGTGGCCCGCCCGGTCGGCAACGCGTGGAACCTGGCGGTCGGCCAGGACGCGTACTACCCGGGGGCCGCCCCCCAGCCCCCCACCGCCGTCGAGCGCCTCCTCACGGCCTACGTCGACAAGGCGGTGGCCGCCGGCTCGGAAAACCCCCGCGCCCTGCGCGGCCTCCTGGACGTCATGAGCCTGAAGACCCCACCCACCCGCCTCTTCGCCCCCGACATGCTCTGGAACATCTGCTTCGGCCCCCGCAAGGGCCCCCTCCCCGGTCCCCCACTGACGGAGACCGAACGCGGGGCGGCGGGCCTCAGCTGAGTTCCGGGGGCGGGCCGAAGGGGCGGCGATCTGGACGCGCGCCGGCGCGCCGACGCCTACCGGCTGCCCGCGGTCCTGATACGCCGAGAAGCCCGGGGCGTGGGGGCCGAGCCTTCGCCGGACCGAGAGGGCGTGGCCCCGCCGGGGCGTGCCAGCGGAGCCCTCTGAGGCGGGACGGGTCAGGGGGCGGCGGCCCTCAGCCGAGTGCTCGCGGGGTCGGGCCGCCGAAGGGCAGGGACAGCACCCGGCTGTCCAGCAGCCACTGACCGTCGACCCGGCAGAACGCGTCCTCGTAGGTGCCGACCTGGACGGGTGCGCCGGGCGGAACGATGCCGCCCTCGTAGCCGTCCACCCGGTACGTCGAGAAGTACGAGGTGGCGATGGCCGTGTCCGGCGTGATCAGGGTGACGAGGATGTTGGACATCAGACGACGGGAGAGCCGGTCGGCGGGACGCGAGCCGAAATAGTCCCGCAGCTCCGCACGTCCCTTGACCA
Organism: Streptomyces sp. NPDC054834; assembly: GCF_053611185.1. Classification (NCBI taxonomy): domain Bacteria; kingdom Bacillati; phylum Actinomycetota; class Actinomycetes; order Kitasatosporales; family Streptomycetaceae; genus Streptomyces; species Streptomyces sp. NPDC054834. The sequence continues at coordinate 77,335 of NZ_JBSGZV010000028.1, forward strand.
GCCGCCCGTCCGCCGGCCAGGACCAGGTGCCGTCCTCGGTGAACAGCTCGGCCACGGAAGCCGGTTCACCGAGGTCGAGACGGTGGACGAACTCGTGGATGACGCGCTCGCAGGCGCGCTCGGCGAGGAGGTTCTCCAAGGGTTCCATGAGAGTGTCTACCAGCCGGGGCCCCGGCCGCTCGACCCGTTAAACAGCCACGTACGCCACCGGCTCGCCCCCCGCCACCGCCTCCGCGCGCCCCAGCTTCACCAGCCTCCGCAGATGGGCCTCCGCCTCCGACACCGCGATGGTCCTCGACCCGTACGGGATCTGCTCCCAGGGCCGGTTCCACTCCATCCGCTCGGCCAGCTGCCAGGGGGTGAGGGGCTCGGCGAGGAGGGAGAGCAGGCCGGTGAGGCGGGCCTCGTGGTGGGCGAGCAACTCCCGGACCCGGGACGGCGCGTCGGTGAAGGCGTGCTGGTGGGCCGGGAGGACCTCGGCGGGGGAGAGCTCACCGACCCGCTCCAGGGAGGCCAGGTAGTCGCCGAGGGGGTCGGTGACGGTGGCGTCGTCGGGATCCTCGTACAGCCCGATGTGCGGGGTGATCTCGGGGAGCAGGTGGTCGCCGGAGAAGAGGCGGCCGTGGCCGGGGAGCCGGGCCGGGTGGGCCTCCTCCAGGTGCAGGCAGACGTGCCCCGGCGTGTGGCCCGGCGTCCACAGGGCGCGCAGACGGCGGCCGGGGAGGTCGAGGAGTTCGCCGGGGACGATCTCGCGGTCGGGCAGCGCGGGGGAGAGACCGGGCACGGTACGGCGGCTACGGCCGGCGCGCAGCGGGGCCACGTGCTCGTCCGGCGCTCCGGCGGCCGTGAGCTTGGCGGCCATGTAGGTGTACCAGCGCTCGGGGGCCGTCTCCCGCGCCCGGCGGACGATCGCCGCGTCGGCCGCGTGCATCGCGATCCACGCGCCGGAGGCCTCCCGTACCTGCCCCGACAGCCCGTGGTGGTCGGGGTGGTGGTGGGTGATGACGACCCCGTGGACCTCCGTGACCGAGGTGCCGAGGGCCGTCAGCCCGGCCACCAGGGTGTCCCAGGACGCCGGGTCGTCCCAGCCGGTGTCGATCAGCACCGGGCCCCGGTCGGTGTCGACCACGTACACCAGCGTGTGACCGAGGGGATTGTCAGGGATCGGAACCGCTATGGACCGTACGCCGCCGCCATGCTCGAACGTCTTCGTCATCCGTCCTCCGCCCCCGTCCCTCCGGCCCATGACCATTGCCCACTATAACTAGAACTGATATCAGTTCTGAAACAGCGTCAGATTCGGTGCGGCGGGAGGCAGTCGGCCATGACCGAGCTCGTGGAACACGGACAGCTGTTCATCGGCGGGGAGTTGACCGACCCCCTGGGCAAGGACGTCATCGAGGTCGTCTCGCCGCACACCGAGGAGGTCATCGGGCGCGTGCCGCACGCCTCGCGCGCGGATGTGGACCGGGCCGTCGCCGTGGCGCGCCGCGCCTTCGACGAGGGGCCCTGGCCGCGTACGACCCTTCAGGAGCGGATCGAGGTCGTCACCCGCATCAAGGACGCGATCGCCGCCCGCCACGAGGAGATCGCCCGAGTGATCTCCTCCGAGAACGGTTCCCCGTACTCCTGGAGCGTCCTTGCCCAGGCCCTCGGCGCGATGATGGTGTGGGACGCGGCGATCAGGGTCGCGCGGGACTTCACGTACGAGGAGACCCGCGACGGAGTGCTCGGGAGGATCCTCGTCCGCCGCGAGCCGGTCGGCGTCGTCGCGGCCGTCGTCCCCTGGAACGTCCCCCAGTTCGTCGCCGCCGCCAAGCTCGCGCCCGCCCTGCTCACCGGCTGCACGGTGGTGCTCAAGCCGTCGCCCGAGTCGCCCCTGGACGCCTACATCCTCGGCGAGATCGCCAAGGAGGCCGGGCTGCCGGACGGTGTGCTGTCCATCCTCCCGGCCGACCGCGAGGTCAGCGAGTACCTGGTCGGGCACCCCGGCGTCGACAAGGTCTCCTTCACCGGCTCGGTCGCGGCCGGCAAGCGCGTGATGGAGGTCGCCGCGCGCAACCTCACGCGCGTGACGCTGGAGCTGGGCGGCAAGTCGGCGGCGGTCGTCCTGCCCGACGCGGACGTGGCCGCCTCGGTCGCGGGCATCGTCCCGGCGGCCTGGATGAACAACGGCCAGGCCTGCGTCGCCCAGACCCGCATCCTCGTACCCCGCTCCCGTTACGACGAGTTCGCCGACGCCTTCGCCCAGGCGGCGGGCGCGCTCACCGTCGGCGACCCGCTGGACCCGGCGACCCAGGTGGGCCCGCTGGTCGCCGAACGGCAGCAGCGCAGGAACCTCGACTACATCCGCATCGGCCAGGAGGAGGGCGCCAAGATCCTCACCGGCGGCGGGCGGCCGGCCGGGCTGGAGCGCGGCTGGTACGTCGAGCCGACCCTCTTCGGCGACGTCGACAACTCCATGCGCATCGCCCGCGAGGAGATCTTCGGCCCGGTGATCTGCCTCCTGCCGTACGGCGACGAGTCCGAGGCCCTGAAGATCGCGAACGACTCGGACTACGGCCTCTCCGGCAGCGTGTGGACCTCGGACGTCGGGCACGGCATCGAGGTCGCCCGGCAGGTCCGTACCGGCACCTACTCGGTCAACACCTTCAGCCTCGACATGCTCGGCCCGTTCGGCGGCTACAAGAACTCCGGCCTGGGGCGGGAGTTCGGCCCCGAGGGATACGGCGAGTACCTGGAACACAAGATGATCCACCTGCCGGCCGGCTGGGAGGGGTGAGGGGATGGGGGCACCTCCCGCGCGAGCGGATTCGAGCGCGGGGGCGGGGGACCGCTGGCACATCGAGGTCGACCGCTCCGTCTGCATCGGCTCCGCCCAGTGCCTCCACCACGCCCCCGACGGCTTCCGCCTCGACACCGCCCGCCAGTCCCATCCGGTCGAGGCGGACACCGACGCGAACGAGAAGGCGCTGGCGGCGGCGGAGAACTGCCCCGTGGAGGCCATCGCGATCACGCTGGTCGGCAGCGGGGAGGCCGTGTTCCCGCCGGAGGAGTAGGGGTGAACCGGGAGGAGACGGAGACGAAAAAAAGTCCCTTTTGGGGGGTTCCAAACAGTACTGGACGACTTATCCTGAAAGAGCCTACGAGGCGAGTGAGGGAGTCCGACCGGAGTAGCCGACTCTGGCGCGACGCCGAAACAGCATTCGGCATCCGCCGTGGCCGACGTCGATCGGTCGGTCTGAGAGGCCGGAAGGCAGCAGTCAGGCCGGAAGGCGACCCCCAATACCTGATCCGGGCAATGCCGGCGAAGGGAACCCGTCTCGTAGGTTTTCGCATGCGCTCACGCGTCCGCGGGCAGGCGGGCCACCACGAGCGCCACCGCCTCCTCGAGGGTTGCGCCTGCCCCGAGCAGACCACGGTGAAGCGCGCGCACCTTGTACGGCGGTGCGGCGCAGATGACGTAGCGCAGGTCGTCGGGGTCCGTTCCGTCGAACGCAGGCCCGCTGCGCGGCAACTTCAGCGTGCGTGGCTCGGGACGGGGTAGAGGGTGCGCAGCCGGGGCTCGGCGTGCGCGGCCGCGACGAGCGCGAACAGCGTCTCGCCGGAGTGGTGGCCCAGGGTGCCTCGTCCGCGCTCCAGGAGCCACCGTCAGGCGGTCTCGGCGTCGGGGCCTCAGCCGTGGGGCGGCTCCCCCCCCGTCGGGTCCGTCAGGTCGATCAGGCGGCACACCGTTTCGATGTCGATCTTGACCTGGGCGATGGACGCGCGGCCCGACAGCCAGGTGATCAGGGCCGAGTGCCAGGTGTGCTCGATCACGCGGACGGCGGACAGCTGCTCGGGGGTCGGGTCCTCCAGGCCCATCGCGTCCAGGATGATCGCCGTGGTCTGCCGGGAGACCTGGTCGACCTCCGGCGAGACACTGCGGTCGGCGAAGGTGAGCGCGCGGACCATGGCGTCGGCGAGGTGCGGCTCGCGCTGGAGCGCGCGGAAGGCCCGCATCAGGGTCTCCGCCACCCGCTGGGCCGCCGTGTCACCCGCCGGGGGCTTCTTCCGCAGGGTGCCGTGCATGTGCTCCAGCTGGTCCTGCATCGTGGCGACCAGCAGGTGCACCTTGGAGGGGAAGTAGCGGTACAGCGTGCCGAGCGCCACCTGGGAGGACTCGGCGACCTCTCGCATCTGCACCGCGTCGAAGCCGCCCCGGCTGGCCAGCTGCGCGCTGGCGTGCAGGATCCGGCGGCGCCGGGCCTCCTGCCGCTCCGTCAGAGGGGCGGAGGCGGGGTGCGCGGTACTGGATTCCACCTTGGCGTGCGCAGGCATCGGTCCCGTTCCGTGACAATCGGTGAGGCAGCCGTCGAGGGCGAGTGATCACCCAGCATGGCAGGGGCCCGGCCGTGGCGCGAATCACCTGATCCACAGCTCCCAGTGCCCCTACCTGCCGGTAGATTCAGAGCCTCTTGAACGATCAAGTCTGAAACTTGTTCTAGATTAGCGTCCCGACGTAGTCTCGCGGACAGAGCAGGGAGAAGGGGGCTCAGAGTGACCGCTGAGGCCAGGGAGGCGGGCGCCAAAGAAGACCCCGCCGCCGACGGCGAGCGACCGCTCCACATAGCGCTCCTCACTTACAAAGGGAACCCGTTCTGCGGCGGCCAGGGCGTCTACGTCCGGCACCTCTCCCGCGAGCTGGCCCGCCTCGGCCACCGGGTGGAGGTCATCGGCTCCCAGCCCTACCCCGTCCTGGACGAGGACGAGGGCTACGACGGCCGGCTGAGCCTGACCGAGCTGCCCAGCCTCGACCTCTACCGCCAGCCCGACCCCTTCCGCACCCCGGGCCGCGGCGAGTACCGCGACTGGATCGACGCGCTCGAGGTCGCCACCATGTGGACCGGCGGGTTCCCGGAACCCCTCACCTTCTCCCTGCGCGCCCGCCGCCATCTGCGCGCCCGCCGCGGCCGGTTCGACGTCGTACACGACAACCAGACCCTCGGCTACGGCCTGCTGGGCGACATCGGCGCCCCCCTGGTCACCACCATCCACCACCCCATCACGGTGGACCGGCAGCTGGAGCTGGACGCCGCCGACGGCTGGCAGCGCCGCTACTCGGTCCGCCGCTGGTACGCCTTCACCCGCATGCAGAAGCGCGTCGCCCGCCGTCTGCCCTCCGTGCTCACCGTCTCCGGCACCTCCCGCCAGGAGATCGTCGACCACCTCGGCGTCCGCGACGACCGCATCCACGTCGTCCACATCGGCGCCGACACCGATCTCTTCTCGCCGAATCCGGCGGTGCCCGTCGTGCCCGGCCGGATCGTCACCACCTCCAGCGCCGACGTGCCGCTCAAGGGCCTGGTCTTCCTCGTCGAGGCGCTCGCCAAGGTGCGCACCGAGCACCCGGACGCCCACCTCGTCGTCGTCGGCAAGCGCGCCGAGGACGGACCCGTCGCCCAGGCCATCGAGCGGTACGGCCTGGAGGGCGCCGTCGAGTTCGTGAAGGGCATCTCCGACGCCGAACTGGTCGACCTGGTCCGCTCGGCCGAGGTCGCCTGTGTGCCGTCGCTGTACGAGGGCTTCTCCCTGCCGGCCGCCGAGGCCATGGCCACCGGCACCCCGCTGGTCGCCACGACCGGCGGCGCGATCCCCGAGGTCGCCGGGCCCGACGGGGAGACCTGCCTGGCGGTGCCGCCCGGCGACGCGGGGGCGCTGGCCGCCGGGCTCGGCCGGCTGCTCGGTGACCCCGGACTGCGTGCGCGACTCGGCGCGGCCGGGCGCGAGCGGGTGCTCCAGCGGTTCACCTGGGCGCGGGCCGCCGAGGGCACGGTGGCCCGGTACCGCGAGGCCATCGGCCGTGCCTCGGCCGGGAATCCAGGCCGCCCCGCGGCCGCAACAGGCGTCTACTCCGAAAGCAGGGCCACGTGCTGACCGTCGACTTCTCCCGGTTCCCGCTCGCCCCGGGCGACCGTGTCCTGGACCTCGGCTGCGGGGCCGGCCGGCACGCCTTCGAGTGCTACCGGCGCGGCGCGCAGGTCGTGGCCCTCGACCAGAACGCCGAGGAGATCCGCGAGGTCGCCAAGTGGTTCGCGGCGATGGAGGAGGCGGGCGAGGCCCCCGCGGGCGCGACCGCCACCGCGATGGAGGGCGACGCCCTCGCGCTGCCCTTCCCCGACGAGTCCTTCGACGTCGTCATCATCTCCGAGGTGATGGAGCACATCCCCGACGACAAGGGCGTACTGGCGGAAATGGTCCGGGTGTTGAAGCCCGGCGGCCGGATCGCCGTCACCGTCCCGCGCTACGGCCCCGAGAAGGTCTGCTGGGCGCTGTCCGACGCCTACCACGAGGTCGAGGGCGGCCACATCCGCATCTACAAGGCGGACGAGCTGCTGGCGAAGATGCGGGAAGCCGGTCTTCGGCCCTACGGCACCCACCACGCCCACGCCCTGCACTCCCCCTACTGGTGGCTGAAGTGCGCGTTCGGCGTCGACAACGACAAGGCGCTGCCCGTGCGGGCGTACCACAAGCTGCTGGTCTGGGACATCATGAAGAAGCCCCTCGCGACCCGGGTCGCCGAGCAGGCGCTGAACCCGCTCATCGGCAAGAGCTTCGTGGCGTACGCGACCAAGCCGCACCTCCCCCGGGTGGACGCCAAGTGACGACCCCCCGGACAGAACACCTCGTCCTGCCCGGGGTCCTCACCGCCGAGCAGGCCGCCGAGACCGTACGCGGCATCCTCGCCGTGCAGCGGGAGGACGGCGCGATCCCGTGGTTCCGGGGACACCACCTCGACCCCTGGGACCACACCGAGGCGGCCATGGCCCTGGACGCGGCCGGCGAACACGAGGCCGCCGAGCGGGCGTACACCTGGCTGGCCCGGCACCAGAACGAGGACGGCTCCTGGTACGCGGCGTACGCGGACGGGGCGCACGACGACGTCACGGACCGCGCCCGGGAGACGAACTTCGTCGCGTACATAGCCGTAGGCGTCTGGCACCACTACCTCTCCACCGGCGACGACACGTTCCTGGACCGCATGTGGCCCTGCGTGTACGCGGCGATGGAGTGGGTGCTGCGCTCGCAGCAGCCCGGCGGACAGATCGGCTGGCGGCGCGACGACGACGGCACTGGCACGGCGGATGCGCTGCTGACCGGCAGCTCCTCCATCCATCACGCGCTGCGGTGCGCCCTCGCCATCGCCGAGCAGCGCGAAGAGCCCCAACCGGACTGGGAGTTGGCCGTCGGCGCGCTGCGCCACGCGATCCGCCGGCACCCGGAACGCTTCCTGAACAAGGACCGCTACTCGATGGACTGGTACTACCCGGTCCTGGGCGGCGCACTGACCGGCACGGAGGCGAAGGAACGCGTCGAGGCCGACTGGGACCGCTTCGTCGTCCCCGGCCTCGGCGTCCGCTGCGTCGTCCCCAACCCCTGGGTGACGGGCGGCGAGTCCGCCGAACTCGCCCTGGCGCTCTGGGCGATGGGCGAGTCCGACCGCGCGCTGGAGATCCTTCAGTCCATCCAGCACCTGCGCGACCCCGACACCGGCCTGTACTGGACCGGCTACGTCTTCGATGACGACGCCGTCTGGCCCCGCGAACTCACCACCTGGACGGCAGGCTCCCTGCTCCTGGCGGTCGCCGCCCTCGGCGGCCACGAGGCCACGTGCACGGTCTTCGGCGGCGAACAACTGCCACCGGGGCTGGACCCGGACTGCTGCGCGTAGCCGTCCGGCGGTTCGACGGGGACACGGGCCCAGGGGCGCCCCAAGTCCCCGGGTCACGCGACCAGGGAATCTGGGGGCGTGTGGCCAGGCCGTAGCCGGTCAGGGCGGCGGTCCGTGTCGCGACGGAGGCGATGGGTGCAGGGGCCCCGCCCCGGCCGCCGGGCATCGTGACCGGCCGTCTGAGGGGCGCGGGCCCGTGTCGTGTCCGGGGCGCGGTGGCTGCGGGGTGCCCTTCCGGCCGCCCCGGGATGGTGTCATCCGCGTACCCCCGGAGGGGTCAGTGGCGGTGAATGCGGTTGGCCAGGGCGTGGCCGACGAAGAGGTAGACCACGGCGGCCAGACCGTAGCCGGCGACGACACGGGCCCAGGCCTCGTCGAAGGTGAAGAGGTCGTGCGACCAGCCTGCGAGCCAGGAGGCCGCGTTGTGCACGAACTGGACGAGGTCGTTCGCGCGGTTCGCGTCCAGCAGGTACATCAGGATCCACAGGCCCAGGATGAAGGCCATGACGTCGGCGACGATCGCGATGACCGTGCCGGCCTGATTGGCGCCGTTGCGATAATAGGGGGACATATCCTTCGGGTTGCCCCTGACTCGACGGCGAAACCCGGCCGTTCCCCGTCGGTCAGGGATCGCCGGACCCCCCGCCCCCGGCGACGTCGCTCGGGTCCTTCTGGATCAGGACCATCGGGTCACCGCCCTTCAACTGCTGCCAGATGGACACCAGCGCCACGAACTGGGCCAGCAGGAAGGCCACCTGAACCGAGGCCGTACGCCACTGGTACACGGAGAGCAGCAGCCCCGCCTTGGTGGGCCAGTAGTGACCCTCCCTCCGGAACGTGTCGATGTCCATGGCGGCGCCCGTCAGGGTGAGGACCAGCAGCGTGAGGCTGACGTTGAGGGCCCAGGTGCCGAAGGACTGGTCGACGATCCTGGTACCGATCCACAGCACGAGGACCGGAGCCGCGTACACCAGCCACAGCCCCAGCGCACGGGCGGGTCCCCGCCGGCCCGGGAGCACGCGCCACAGGGCGCCCAGCGTGAAGCCGGCGCTCGCCCAGATGAGCTCGCCGGCGACCACGGATCCCGCCATTTCGGCGAACCCGAAGGGCAGGGAGAACGCGTCGCTCCACAGGGAGCCCCTGAGCTGCTCGGCCCAGAGCAGGACCGCATCGGCGGGCAGGGCGATCAACGCGGCGAAGTACGCGGCTCGGCAGGCGTTCTGCCACCACGTGGCACGCGGACCCCAGGCCAGCGCCAGTTCCACCGGGCCGACGGAGGACGGCAGGCGCACCCAGGCGTTCGGCTGGTGCGGATGCCGCAAACGGTGCAGTTCGTCGAGCTCCCACTCCAACTGCTTCCGCTCGCCGTCGTGCTGGCCCTGTTCGAGCCGGCGGAGCTGTGCGTGCAGTTCGCGGTGCCGGCGCGCGCTCTTGAGCAGCTTTCGCCGACGGGACTCGTCGATCTCCAGGTGCACGGGGTGACCGGGCAGCAGCGGCCGGTGGAGAACCGATCGTCTCCTGCCGAAGGCCAGCAGTCCCATCATGGCGAGCCAGAGCGCCAGCAGGGGCACCAGAGGGAGCGGAACACCCGCGTACCAGCCGACGACCGGCGCGACCACGACGACGAGGAACAGCTTCAGGGTCCGTTCCTCGGACGGCGCGGGGAACTTGACCGACTGGCCGGCCGACGCGGCCCGGGTGCGCAGTACGGCCACGATCGCCACGGCCGGGCCCCACCACCAGAAGTACGTTCCGAAGAACCAGTCCAGCCAGTTCATGGGGAACCAGCGGAAGTCGTCGAAGAGGGACGCCACGTGCCACACGCCGTAGAGCTCCTCGCTCCGCCGGCTCAGCCAGCTCTGCTGCTCCCAGAGGTTTTCCGCCGCCCATGCGCTCACCGCCGGGATCGCCGCCGACACCAGGACGAGCACGCCGAGAACGGACAGCGGAAAGCGGCCCCGCGACGATCCCGGGGCCGGGGCGCCGCAGGACCGCCACAGCCGCAGCAGGGAGGCGGTGGCGCCCACCAGCCAGACCAGGACGAGGCACGCGCAGGCGGCGGCGAACGCGTACATGCCGCCCGCCTGCCGGAACCAGTCGACCTCCCCGTAGTCCTCCGAGTTCAGCCACATCTGGCCGGGCAGCCCGAACCACTCGGGACGGCACACCACCGCCGTGACCCAGCCGGCGGCGCCGGTGACGGCCGCGACGGCGAGGCGCCCGGGCCTGCCGAACACGCACAGTGCCAGCCCGGTGAGGAGGGTGAGCACGAGGTGGACGGCGATCCGGTGCCGGTCCGTCCAGAACAGGGCCGTGTCGTCGTTCGCGTAATGGGCCAGCAGCGGGTCGTCGAAGTAGCTCACGACGGTGATGGCGAACATCAGCCAGCCGAAGTTCCGCAGATTGCGGACCGTGTGCTGCTCCGCCTCTCCCGGAGGTGAGGAGGCGGGCTCGCGCCGCAGCCCGCGCACCACGGACAACAGCAGGACGAGGACCACCACGTCCCACGGCAGCCAGCCGAGTTCGTAGAGCACGTACCCGGGGTCTTCGTTCCACCAGGCGGCCACGGCCTTGGTGGCCGGCGGCTGAAGGGTGATCCGTACCTCGGGCGGTGTGGCACCGGCCTTCTTCCTGACCCAGGTCAGCTTTGTGTCGGAACCCGTGGTCGGCGCCGAGGAGACCTTCCGGGCGGCCCGGCCGCCGAGATCGACGGTCACCTTCTGCCACCAGGCCCGGTCCAGGGCGGGCGGAGGCTTGAGTTCCAGGGTCCACAGACGTTTGCCCTCGGTGATGCCCCACACGCCGAAGTCGCGCGGCTGGAGGTTGTTCACCCAGGTGGTGACCCGCTGTTCGACCGTCACCGACTTCTTCTGGACCGTCACCCGGGGCGGGCGTGGGCGACCCTCCGTGTCCCGGTACGGAAACGGATCGTCGGGAGAGCGCAGCAGACACCGCATGGCCGACCGGTAGCGTTCCGTGTCCCCGTTGAGCAGCAGGTCCGTCGCCCGTTTCCAGGACTTGGGCGCGACGACGGTGAAGCGGCCCTCGGCCTTGGTGTAGTTCTCGCCCTTGTATGTGAGGCGCACCGACGCGGTGACCAGCGCCGCCTTCAACTGCCCGGAGGAGCATGCGTCGTCGGCAGCCCGGGCGGCCCCACCGCCCAAGGGGCCCAACAGCACGAGCAATATCACCGTGGGCACCAGAAGAAGACGCCCCCGCAGCCCCCGGACCAACCCGCCCCCCGTACCCGACAAGAACCCCGCAGGCCGATAGGCCTATTTTCAACAATGTACCTGGTCAGGCCGTAGGGGGATGCGCTCCGGCGCCTACGAGTTGAGCTCCGCCAGCACCCGCAGCGAATGCGCGTCCGGTGACAGCGCCAGCAGGTCCGTCACCGGGCCCTTGCGCCACGACTCCAGCCGTTCGGCGATGCGTTCGCGCGGGCCGACCAGGGAGATCTCGTCGGCGAAGGCGTCCGGGACGGCCTGCACGGCCTCCTCGCGGCGGCCGGAGAGGAAGAGGTCCTGGATGCGGCGGGCCTCCTCCTCGTACCCCATGCGCGCCATCAGATCGGCGTGGAAGTTGCGGGCCGCGTGGCCCATGCCGCCGATGTAGAAGCCGAGCATGACCTTCACCGGGAGCAGGCCCTCGGCCACGTCGTCGCAGACCCGCACCTGGGCCATGGGGGCGACGAGGAAGTCCTCCGGCAGGTCGGTCAGCGCGGGCCCGTAGACCTCGGGGCGGGTCGGCGCCCAGTACAGCGGCAGCCAGCCGTCCGCGATACGCGTCGTCTGGGCGACGTTCTTCGGGCCCTCCGCGCCCAGCAGGATGGGCAGATCGGGGCGCAGGGGGTGGGTGATGGGCTTGAGGGCCTTGCCGAGGCCCGTGCCGTCCGCGCCCCGGTAGGGGTGGGAGTGGAACCTCCCGGCCACCTCCACCGGCGCCTCCCGCCGCAGCACCTGCCGTACGACGTCCACGTACTCCCGGGTCGCGGTCAGCGGCGAGGCCGGGAACGGACGGCCGTACCAGCCCTCCACCACCTGCGGCCCCGACAGCCCGAGCCCCAGCATGACGCGCCCACCGGAAAGGTGGTCGAGCGTCAGCGCGTGCATCGCGGTCGTGGTCGGCGAGCGGGCCGCCATCTGGGCAACTGCCGTGCCCAGAGCGATCCTTGAGGTCTGCGCGGCGATCCAGGTCAGCGGGGTGAAGGCGTCCGAGCCCCAGGACTCCGCCGTCCACACGGAGTGGTAGCCGAGCCGCTCGGCCTCCCGCGCCAGCGCCACATGGTCGGGGGAGGGGCCGCGGCCCCAGTAACCGAGCGCGAGACCGAGCCGCATGTCACCCTCCGATCTGAGGATCTGACGGAACGTCAGCAACGTAGCGACCTGCGACTGTACGGCAACGGCCCCCCGCCCGGAAGAGCGAGGGGCCGTACACGACGGTGGCGGCGGACTCAGCCGCGCTGGATCCCGGAGGTGTCCTGGAGCACACCGCGGCGGCCGTCCTGGGTCTGCGCGACCAGGTGAGCACCACGCTGCTCGACCGCCAGGTACCAGGTGCCCGGGGCCAGTTCGGCTATCGGGGCCTGCGAGCCGTCCTCCGCGAACAGCGGGCGCGGCACCGGCACGGCGAACCAGAACGGCGAGAAGTCCCCGGCCGGCTGCGGCTGGGCCGACGGCTGCGCGCCCGGCTGCGGGCCTGGCTGCGGCTGCGCGCCCGGCTGCTGCCCGAAGGGCTGACCCGGCTGCGGCTGAGCACCGTACGGCTGCTGCGGCGCGCCCGGGTAGCCGTAACCACCGGGGGGCTGGGCGCCGTAGGGCTGCGGGGCGGTGGGCTTGGGGGCCGGGATCAGAGCGGCCTGGAGGGCGGGGACGAGGGGGGTGGCGATGGCGGCGCCGGCGATGACGAGGGCGGCGATGAGGCCGAGGATGAGACCGGCGCCGGCGTCGACGTGGTCGGGCACGTCCACCAGCGTCCAGAAGAGGGTCCAGGCGGACAGGATCGCGAAGCCCGTGCCGACCATGCCGAGGTCCAGACCGGCCACCTTGCGCTGCTGAGGCAGGCAGCGGTTGAGGACGATCAGGGCGGCACCGATGACGGCCCCCATGTACGTGCCGAGGCCCGTTCCGAGGTCCTCCCACCCGCTCTGGCTGTTCGAGTAGCCCGCCATGGAGTAGGAGTAGAAGTCGAGGAACGACGCGATGAAGAGCAACACCGCTGCTCCGATCACCACGCCGTCGCCTCGAGTGAGGGAGCGGATATTCACTACAGGTCCTTTGCAGGTCGTCTCGTCGTCGGCAGAGGCGTAGCGGGGATGGCCCCTGATCGGACGAACACTATCGTTCGAATGATCAGGCCGTGCGCCGGGACCGACCGACGATCCCTACCCGCGCAGGAAACTCACGATTCCCTCAGAGATTCCCTGCGCCGCCTTCTGCCGCCAAGCGCCGCTGGTGAGCAGTGCCGCGTCCTTGCTATCGCGCATGTTGCCGCACTCGATGAACACCTTGGGAACCGTTGACAGATTGAGACCGCCCAGGTCCTTACGCGTGACGAGACCGGTGCCGTCGCCGATGTAGTTGGAGGGCGGCTCACCCGTGACCCGCAGGAAGTTGCCCGCGATCCGCTCGCCCAGGGACTTGGAGGGGGCGGCGATCGGGCGGGTGTCGGCGGCGCCTGAGTGGACGGACGCCGGAAGGATGACGTGGAAGCCGCGGTTGCCCTCGGCCGAGCCGTCGGCGTGGATGGAAATGGCCGCGTCGGCGTGCGCGTTGTTGCCGATCCGGGCGCGTTCGTCCACGCACGGCCCCCAGGGCGGGGAGTCGCCGTCGTGGGTGAACTTCACCGTGGCGCCCTGCTGCTCCAGGATCGCGCGCAGCCGGTGGGCGACGTCGAGCGTGAACCGGGCCTCCGTGTAACCGGAGTTGGTGGACGTGCCCGTGGTGTCGCACTCCTTGGAGTTCGTGCCGATGTCCACCTGGCGGTTGATCTCGGCCGTGTGCCGGAAGTTGCCCGGGTTGTGCCCCGGGTCGATGACGACGACCTTGCCCTTGAGCGGGCCGGAGGCGGCGGGCGCGGAGGCGGAGGCCGAGGCCGTTCCGGACTTCGCGGCCGAGGGCGTCGGGCTCGTTTTTCCGTCGTCCGTGGGGGAGCCAGACGGCGACGCGGAGAGCGGGCGCGAGACGGACGCCGAGCTCGAGGCGGGGCCCGCCTGGCCGGAGCCGCCCGGGGCGCCCACCGCCTCGTACACCAGCCAGCCCAGCAGGGCGCCGGGCACCAGCGCGGCGAGCGCGACGGTCAGCGGGCCGCGCCGGGACCGGCGCGGCTGCGGGGGATCGAAGTCCGGGCCTACGTACGACACGTCTGCCACCCTAGCGGCCGTTCCCGGTGCCCACATGCCGCAAGTGGGCCGGGCGGGTGGCGCCGCGGGGCGCCAAGGGGCGCTCTGGCGGCGGAAAGCCGGTCAGAGGTCGCTGACGACCAGCCAGCCGGCGACAGCCAGCACCGCCAGGTACACGCCGATGCCGACGACCTTGCCGAGCCGCTTTCGTCCCGTGCCCTCGAGCACCCGGCCGAGGATGCCGACGAGCGGTGCCCCGAAGACGATCAGGGCGAGGCCGATCAGGTACCTCACCGTGCGGCCCCCGCCCGCGTCCGCCGCAGCACGCGCAGCGAACCCGTCACCGAGACCTCCGTGAACTCGTTCGACTCCAGGGCCCGGAGGTAGACGCGATAGGGGGCCTGCCCGGTGAACTCGTCCGCCGGGTCCGGGAACACGTCGTGGATGACGAGGAGGCCGCCTTCGGCCACATGGGGGGCCCAGCCCTCGTAGTCGGCGCCCGCGTGCTCGTCGGTGTGACCGCCGTCGACGAAGACCAGGCCGAGCGGGGAGTTCCAGAACCCGGCGATCTGCGGGGAGCGGCCCACCAACGCCACCACGTGCTCCTCCAGGCCCGCCTTGTGCAGCGTCCTGCGGAACGTGGGCAGCGTGTCCATCAGGCCGACCTCGGGGTCGACCGTCTCCGGGTCGTGGTACTCCCAGCCCGGCTGCTGCTCCTCGCTGCCCCGGTGGTGGTCGACGGTGAGCGCGGTGACCCCGGCCTGCCGGGCCGCGTCCGCGAGCAGGATCGTCGAGCGTCCGCAGTACGTCCCGACCTCCAGGAGCGGCAGCCCCAGCCGGCCCGCGTCGGCGGCTGCCGCGTACAGCGCCAACCCCTCGTCCACGGGCATGAACCCCTTCGCCGCCTCGAACGCGGCCAGGATCTCGGGCTTGGGTGCCGCGGGCATGGGGTCCCTCTCGGTCGTACGTGCGTTTGGGCGCCCATGTTGCCGCACCCCCTGCCGGCGCAGCGACAGGGGGTGCGGAAGGACTGGCTCGGCGGATCGGACGCGGGGACTCGGTTACGCGCTGACCGTCTCTCCGGGCAGCGCCAGGTCCAGTTCGACCGGCCGCTCGTCGCCCGCGTGGGTCGCGGACGAGGCGTGCGGGCCGTGGCCGGTGGCCTTCGCGGCCAGGACGTAGGCGCCCTGGGCGGGGACCGCGAGGGCGTAGCGGCCGTCCTCCAGGGAGAGGGTGGCGCCCGCCTGGCGGCCCCGCTGGTCGATCAGGGTGACCTTGGCACGGGCGACCGGGGCGCCGCCGGCGTCCAGGACCCGGCCGTGGAAGCCCCGCAGGACCGCCTCGGCACGCTCCAGGTTGGCCTCCTCCTCGCTGCTGGCACGCAGTTGCGGGGCGCGGTTCGGCTTGGGCAGGAACAGGGCCATCAGCAGGCCGATGGCCACCGCGCCGGTCGCGATCAGGAAGGAGACCCGGAAGCCGTGCATGGTCGGGACCGCGACGCCACCGACGTGGTTCGCGGTGTTGGCCAGCACCATGCCGATGACGGCGCTGGAGACGGACGTGCCGATGGAGCGCATCAGCGTGTTGAGGCCGTTGGCCGCGCCGGTCTCCGAGGCGGGGACCGCGCCGACGATCAGCGCGGGCAGGGAGGAGTAGGCCAGGCCGATGCCGGCGCCCAGGATCACCGCGATGACCAGGCTCTGCCAGGGGGCGCTCATCAGGCCGAGGCCGGCGCCGTAGCCGATCGCGATGATCAGCATGCCGAGGATCAGGGTGACCTTGGGGCCGTACTTCGCGGACAGCCGGGCGTAGACGGGCGCGGTGAACATCATCGTCAGGCCGAGCGGCGCGACGAGCAGGCCCGCCACGACCATCGACTGGCCGAGGCCGTAGCCGGTGGCCTTGGGCAGCTGGAGCAGCTGGGGCAGGACCAGGGAGACGACGTAGAACGAGACGCCGACCATGATCGAGGCGAGGTTGGTGAAGAGCACGGCGGGCCGGGCCGTGGTGCGCAGGTCCACCAGCGGGGCCTGGATCCGCAGCTCCATCACGCCCCACAGGACGAGCACGACCGCGGCGGCCGCGAACAGGCCGAGCGTGGTGCCCGAGGTCCAGCCCCAGTCGCTGCCCTTGGTGATCGGCAGCAGGAAGAGGACGAGACCGGTGGACAGGCCGAGTGCGCCCAGCAGGTCGAAGGAGCCCTCGGCGCGCATCGGGGACTCCGGTACGGCGAGGAGGGTGAGGGCGATGGAGAGCACGCCGAGGCCGGCGGCGCCGTAGAACAGGGCGTGCCAGTTCGTGTGCTGGGCGACGAGGGCCGCGGCGGGCAGCGCGAGGCCGCCGCCGACGCCGATCGAGGAGCTCATCAGCGCCATCGCCGAGCCGAGCTTCTCGCGCGGCAGCATGTCGCGCATCAGGCCGATGCCGAGCGGGATCGCGCCCATCGCGAAGCCCTGGAGCGTACGGCCGACGATCATGGTGAGCAGCTGGCTGGTGAGCGCGCTGACCAGGGCGCCGACCACCATGACGGCGAGGCTGAGGATCAGCATGCGCCGCTTGCCGTACAGGTCGCCGAGCCGGCCCATGATCGGGGTGGCCACGGCGCCCGAGAGGAGAGTCGAGGTCAGGACCCAGGTGGCGTTGCTGGGCGCGGTGTCCAGCAGCTGCGGCAGGTCCTTGATGACCGGGACGAGCAGGGTCTGCATCACCGCGACCACGATGCCCGCGAAGGCGAGCACCGGGACCACTGCGCCGCTCGCTCTCCGGGTGGGCCGGTCGGTCGTCGTGTGCGTCATTGAGTGAGGCCTCCAGTGAGATGAGTACTGGGGCAACCCCGTATGCACAGGCAACTATTCCGTTGCTTCGGGCCTCTAATGATTTCTTGACCTTGTCATGGGTATCTGACGCACTGTCGGGTAGCGGTGGCGTGGCTCGTACAGCCGGGCGTAGGTCGTACGGCCGGGGCGCGGATACGGCGAAAAGCCGATGCAAGGACCGTAACCACGTTGAGAGCATGACACCCATGCTCGAAGCCGACGCCTCCCCCATATACCGCCGCCGGACCGCGCCCCCCACCTGGCTGGTGGTGGCGCTCGCGTGTGCCGGGCAGTTCCTGGTCGTGCTCGACGTGTCCGTGGTGAACGTGGCGCTGCCTTCGATGCGCACCGACCTCGGGCTGAGCGCGGGCGGGTTGCAGTGGGTGGTGAACGCCTACGCCATCGCCTTCGCCGGGTTCATGCTGCTGGGCGGGCGGGCCGGTGATCTCTACGGGCGCAAGCGGATGTTCCTGGTGGGGCTCGGGCTGTTCACGCTGGCCTCGCTGGGCGGCGGGCTGGCCCAGCAGGGGTGGCAACTGCTGCTGGCCCGGGCCGTGCAGGGGCTGGGCGCGGCGGTGCTGGCGCCGTCGACGCTGACGCTGCTGACGGCGGCGGTGCCGGAGGGCGGGGCCCGGGCGCGGGCCATCGCGACCTGGACGGCGGTGGGCGCGGGCGGCGGCGCCGCGGGCGGGCTCGTCGGCGGGGTGCTGGTGGACGGGCTGTCGTGGCGGTGGGTGCTGCTGATCAACGTGCCGGTGGGCGCGGTGGTGCTCGCCGGGTCCGTGCTGTGGCTGGCGGAGAGCCGGGCGGGGGACGGGCGGCGGCTCGACCTGCCGGGCGCGCTGCTGGTCACGGCCGGCCTCGCGACGCTGGCGTACGGGATCGTGCAGACCGAGGCGGAGGGGTGGACGGCCGCGGCGACGCTGGTGCCGCTCGCCGCCGGACTCGCGCTGATCGGGCTGTTCCTGCTGGTGCAGGCGCGTACGGCGGCTCCGCTGATGCCGCTCGGGCTGCTGCGGCTGCGGTCGGTGGCGTCGGCGAACGCGGCCATGTTCGTGAGCGGTTCGGCGATGTTCTGCATGTGGTACTTCATGACGCTGTACGCGCAGAACGTGCTCGGTTACTCGCCGCTGGGGGCCGGACTCGCGCTGGTGCCCAGCTCCCTGGCCGTGGTGGCGGGCTCGAAGCTGGCACCGCGCCTGATGCGGACGGCCGGGGCGCGCACGGTGGCGGTGCTGGGGACGCTGGTGGCGGCGGCCGGGTTCGGGTGGCAGTCGACGATGAGCGCGGACGAGACCTACGTCACGGCGATCATGATCCCGGGGATCCTGATGATGCTGGGGGCGGGTCTGGCGGCGACCCCGCTGGCCGCGCTGGCCACGTCCGGGGCGGCACAGGAGGAGGCCGGCCTGGTTTCGGGGCTGGTCAACACCTCGCGCACGATGGGCGGCTCGCTGGGGCTGGCGGTGATGTCGACCATCGCGGCGGCGCGTACGGGCGGCGGCGGGGCCGGGGCCCTGACGCAGGGGTACGCGCTGGCCTTCCGCACGAGTGCGGTACTGCTGCTGGGCGGGGCGACGCTGATGCTGGTGTGGCTGCCGCGAGGGATTTCTCCGGCTGCCGCGAGGTCTTCCGTGGATGCCGCCGCGGATTCCTCCTCGGATTCCTCCTCGGATTCCTCCGCGAAGTGAGGCAACGGTCCGGGCGGCTCATGGACTCCTTTTGACATCTAGGAGGTGCCCATGGGGGATCGGAAGAGGGCTCGGGACGAGGAGTTCCACAGCTTCGTCGTCGGCCGCTGGCCGCGGCTGATGCGTACGGCATTTCTCCTCACGGGGGAGCAGCCGCGGCCGAGGACCTGGTCCAGTCGACGCTGGAGCAGGTGTACACGGCCTGGCGCAGGGTCGGCGCGGCGGACGACCCGGAGGCGTACGTACGGCGCGTGATGATCAACGCGCACGCGCGCAGGCACCGCCGAAAACTCAAGGAGTTCCTCGCGCCCAGGGACGACTCGGGCCTGGTGCACGAGGTGGCCGACACCGGCGACCGCATCTCCCAGGCCGACGACCGCAGCGCCCTGCTCAAGGCGCTCGCCGAACTGCCCGCGCGACAGCGGGAGGCGGTGGTCCTGCGGTACTGGGAGGACCTGACGGAGACCCAGGCGGCGGAGGCGATGGGCTGCTCGGTGGGCACTGTCAAGAGCAACGTGGCCAAGGGGATCGCGAAACTCCGCGCCATACCGGGACTGGCCGGAATGGTGACGCAGGGAGGGCGTAGCTGATGAGCGCGGACAGGGACACGAGGCACGACATGACGCAGACGGACATCGACCTCCTCCTCGCGGACGCCGCGGAGGAGGTCGAGATCGGTATAGCCCCCGTGCAGGCGGTCATCCGCGGCGGACGGCGGCGCAGGGCGCGGCGCTGGGCGGTGGCGGCGGCCACGGCGCTGGTACTGGCGGGGTCCACGGGGGCGACGCTGGCGGTGACGGGGCTGCCCGGGGGGCACGGCGACCGGACGGTGGCGACGACGCCCCAGCAGCGCCACGTGTACACCCCCCAGCGGACCGAACTGTCCCGGGGCACCGACCGCGGCACACACTGGCGCGTCGTTCTCTCCGTCTGGGGAGTGCCGCGCGACGAGGCGGAGGCGAGCAGGCAGCGGCATGCGATGGCCGAGGACGGAATCGAGTCCCTCGGCCTGCCCGAGGCCTCCGGTCTGGCCGGCAGGACGTCCTACTTCGTGAGCCTGTACTACGGCGACGAGCACCCCAGGGTGGTGCTGTTCGACACCTTCGAGAAGTGGGACCACATGTCGGGTACGGACCTGGGGGCCGGGGCCGTCCCCCTGGTACAGAAGTACGCCGTCGGCGGCCCCAGCCGGCTCGTGGCCGGCCGGGTCGCCAAGACCACCGCACAGGTCAAGTGCACCTGGGACGACGGCACGAGCACCGTGGAGGTGACCCGGGAAGCCGCCGGAACCCCGGTGAACTGGTTCGTGTGCGTCGCGCCGGAGGGGACGGCCTACAAGGACGTGAAGGTGCTGCCGTAAGGGCGCCGGGAGGTCACAACCAGCCCTGCTGCCGGGCCTCCCGCACCGCCTCCGCCCGGTTGCGGGTGCCCGTCTTGCCGATCGCGGAGGACAGGTAGTTGCGCACCGTGGACTCGGACAGGTGCAGTTTCGCGGCGATGTCGGCGACGGTCGCCCCGTCCACCGACGCCTTCAGCACGTCGCACTCGCGGGCCGTGAGCGGATTCGGACCGGCACTGAGCGCCGCCGCTGCCAGCACCGGGTCGACCACGGTCTCCCCGGTGAGGACGCGACGGATCGCCGCGGCGAGTTCCTCCACCGGCCCGTCCTTGACCAGGAAACCGGACGCCCCCGCCTCCATGGCCCGGCGCAGATAGCCGGGCCGGCCGAAGGTCGTCAGTATCAGCACCCGGCAGTCGGGCACCTGCTCGCGCAGCTCCGCCGCCGCGTCCAGGCCGCTGCGCACCGGCAGTTCGATGTCCAGCAGGGCCACGTCCGGCCGGTGTCGCAGTGCCGCGTCCACGATCGCGTCGCCCGTCGCGACCTGCGCGACGACCTCCATGTCCGCCTCCATGCCGAGCAGTAAGGCGAGGGCCCCGCGCATCATGCCCTGGTCCTCGGCGAGCAGGACCCTGATGTTCTTCACGACCCAAGCGTAGCCAACACGTGGCCAATCAAAGACTCTTCCTTGTTCGGTCCGCAGGGTTGACGACCACCCGTGACGCGCAAACAATCGCCTCTGCATTTCCGGCAATTGTTCGGCATTACGGCGCTGAATAGGTTCGGTATTTCGATCGAACAGCGTCCGGTATTTCGACCAATCCCCCCGCACTGCCCTACGAGGAACCGAAGAGGTGCACCGTGGATCCAAGACTCCCGCGCCGCAGTCCCCGGCGGCTCAGAAGCGCCGTGCTCTCCGTGCTCGCGGCGTTCGCCACCGTCGCCGCGCTGCTGCTGGGCGTCGGCGCCCCGCAGGCCGCCGCCGCGAGTTCGCTGCCCTGTGACGTCTACGCCGCCGCCGGCACCCCGTGTGTCGCCGCGCACAGCCTTGTGCGGGCGCTGTACTCGTCGTACAGCGGCTCGCTCTACCAGGTGCAGCGCGCCTCGGACGGAGCGACGTCGAACATCGGCCTGCTGACGGCCGGCGGGTACGCCAACGCGGCCGCGCAGGACAGCTTCTGCTCCGGCACGACCTGCATCATCACCAAGATCTACGACCAGTCCTCGCGCCACAACGACCTCACCATCGAGGGCGCGGGCGGGGCGGGCGCGGCCGATGTCGGGGCGCCCGCGGACGCGCTGCCGGTGACCGTCGGCGGCCACCAGGTCTACGGCCTGGAGATATCGGCCGGCATGGGCTACCGGGACAACTCCACCTCGGGCGTCGCCGTGAACGGGCAGGCCGAGGGGATGTACATGGTGACCTCCGGTACCCATGTCAACGGGGCCTGCTGCTTCGACTACGGCAACGCCGAGACGAACAACAAGGACACCGGAAACGGCCACATGGACGCGATCAACTTCGGCACCGAGTGCTGGTTCTCGCCGTGTTACGGCCAGGGGCCGTGGGTGCAGGCCGACCTGGAGAACGGGCTCTTCCAGTCGGACGCCGGGTACAGCAAGAACACGTCCAACACCGGCACCGGACCGCTGCCGTTCGTGACCGCGCTGCTGAAGAACAACGGGCAGAACCATTTCGCGCTGAAATACGGCAATGCGCAATCAGGCGGACTCACCACCACGTATTCCGGGGGCGAGCCGACCACGAGCGGCTACTCGCCCATGCACCAGGAGGGCGCGATCGTCCTGGGCACCGGCGGTGACAACAGCAACGGCTCCATCGGCTCCTTCTTCGAGGGCGTGATGACCTCCGGCATCCCGACGGACGCCGCCGACGACGCCGTGCAGTCCAACATCGTCTCCGTCGGCTACGGCGGCGCGACCGGCAGCACCGGTTCCCTGACGCCCGGCTCGGAGATATCGCTGCGCGCGACGACCGCCTGCTGCACGACCGACTACATCCGCCACCAGAACAACGCGGCGGTCATCTCCTCGGTGACGTCGAGCAGTTCCGCCCTCGACAAGAACGACGCGACCTGGATCGTGCGCCGCGGGCTCGCCGGCAGTTCCTGTGTTTCCTTCGAGTCGCGCAACTACCCGGGTGACTTCCTGAGGCACTACAACTACAAGCTGACCCGGCAGCCCATGGACGGCACCGCCCAGTTCAGAGCCGACGCCACTTTCTGTCCGCAGACGGGGAAGAGCGGCACGGGCACCTCGTTCGCCTCGTACAACTACCCGACCAGGTATCTGCGGCACTACAACCTCAACGTCTACATAGCGAGCAACGGTGGCTCCAACGCCTGGGACAGCAGCACGTCCTGGAGCGACGACGTGAGCTGGGCGGTCAGCTCGCCCTGGGTGCCGTAGCCACCCCGACGGCAGCCAGTTCCGCCGGCTCCACCGGGAGTTCGGCGGTGACCGTGAAGCCGCCTCGCGGCGACGGACCGGCCCTGAGGGAGCCGCCCGCCGCCGCGAGGCGCTCGGTCAGACCCTTCAGGCCGGTGCCGCCGATGCCCTCCACGGGGCGCGTGACGGTCTTGCCGGTGCCGCTGTCGGTGACGGTGAGCCTGGCTTGCTCGGTGCCGCTCTCGACGGTGATCTCGCAGCGGGTGGCGTCACTGTGCCGGACGACGTTGGTGACCGCCTCACGCACCACCCAGCCGAGCAGTGCCTCGGTCTGCGGGGCGAGCGGGGTGCCCGACTGGCGGACGACCGGCTCGATGCTCGCGGCGGACAGTGCCGAGCGGGCCCGGGTCAGCTCGGTGGCGAGACTGCCCTCGCGGTAGCCGGTCACCGCCTCGCGTATCTCGGTCAGCGCCTGCCGGCCCACGGACTCGATGTCGCCGATCTGCGCCAGCGCGGCGGTCATGTCGCGCGAGGCCAGCCGGCGGGCCGCCTCCGACTTCACCACGATCACCGACAGGGTGTGGCCGAGCAGGTCGTGCAGGTCGCGGGAGAAGCGCAGCCGCTCCTTCTCCACCGCCTGCCGGGCCAGTTCCTCGCGGGCGGCGCGCAGATCCCGTACGGCCTCGGAGAGGGAGAGGATCGCGGCGGTCACCATCATGGACAGGAACGTGCCGTAGGCGATGTTCACCGCGTCCTCCCCGTCGCGGAACCCGGAGACGGTACCCGCGAAGGCGGCCAGCAGGATCCCCGCCCTGCCGAGCCACGGGCCGCGCACGGTCGCGCCCGTCGCCAGGCCCAGCAGCGGGAAGAACAGCAGCCAGTTGCCGCCATAGCCGACGGCCAGACCGGTGGTCACCAGTCCCATCAGCAGCAGCGCCACGCGGGTGGAGGTCGTCTCGCGCTTCTCCTTGTGGAAGGCGCGGAAGGCCACGTAGACGTACAGCGAGTTGAAGGCCAGCAGGCCCAGGCCGCCGATCCACGGGTTGGGGGTCTTGCCCTGGAGGAGGTTGGAGAAGGAGCCCATGCCCATCAGCAGCCAGGGCATCAGGGCGAATCCGGTGGGCGGCGGGCCCGGGTGCTCGGGGACCTGCCCGTTCTTACGGGCGGCCCTCTGCTGGGCCTTGAAGCACTCCATGTCCTTCTTCCACTGCGCCCGCGCGACCTGCCAGCCCTCCGCCTGGCTGAAGGCCTTCCGCCACCACGCCCCGATCCTGCTGCTCATCTGAGATCCCCCGATCAGATGTTCCTCGCGGTCCGTACGACAGCACAGACTACGAGCCGGTCGGGGTGTGTCGGCAGATGCACATGTACGCACCCGGGCAGTACAAATGTCACCGCACACCCTCAGCTGACGATGTGTCAGGAGCCTTCACAACTCCGGAGCCCTGGGCTATACAGAGGGCGCCGGACTGGAACGCGTTCTAGATCGGCCCGTGACGACCTCGGTGCGGCCGACGGTGCGGACGGCCGTGCCGGGGTCTTGAAGCCGCCAGTGTCAGGAGCCGTATGCCCATCGACGCAGCCAAGGCCCTCGCCGCCGAGCCCCGGTCCGGTGAGATCACGTGGGACCGCAGGGACGTCCAGCTCTACCACCTGGGCCTCGGCGCCGGAGTCCCCGCCACCGACCCCGACGAACTGCGCTACACCCTGGAGTCCCGGCTGCACGTCCTGCCGAGCTTCGCCACCGTCGCGGGCAACGGATCACCCGGCGTGATCAGCGGCCTGTCCATGCCCGGCGTCGACGTCGACCTCGCCCGCGTCCTGCACGGCGGCCAGTCGCTCACCCTGCACCGCCCCATCCCGGTCGAGGGCAGCGCCACGGCCACCGGCCGCATCGCCGCCATCCACGACAAGGGCAAGGCGGCCGTCCTCGTCATGCGCACCGAGGTCGCGGACGGCGACGGCCCGCTGTGGACCAACGACGCCCAGATCTTCGTGCGTGGGGAAGGCGGCTGGGGCGGCGACCGCGGGCCCTCCGCCCGTCTGGAGCCGCCGGCCGGTGAGCCCGCGAGGACCGTCGAGAAGCCCATCCGCGAGGACCAGGCCCTGCTCTACCGCCTCTCCGGCGACTGGAACCCGCTGCACGCCGACCCCGAGTTCGCCAAACTCGCCGGGTTCGACCGGCCCATCCTGCACGGGCTGTGCACGTACGGCATGACGCTGAAGGCCGTCGTCGACACGCTGCTCGGCGGCGACGTCACCCGCGTCCGCTCCTACACCACGCGCTTCGCCGGGGTCGTATACCCGGGCGAGACCCTGCGCATCCGCATGTGGCGGCAGGAGGGGGCCGTGCGGGTCGCCGTGAGCGCCGTCGAGCGGGACGACGCATCCGTCCTCGCGGACACCGTCGTCGAACACTCCTGAGCCATCGAGACACCTGAGCCACCTGAGCCACAGAAGTTCTCCGAGGGGAGCCGCACCATGCGCGCAGCCGTACTGCACGAGATCGGCCAGGACAAGCTCGAGGTCCTCGACAACGTCGAGGCGGTGGGCTTTGGCCCCGGCAGGGTGAGGATACGGGTGCGCGCCACCGGGCTGTGCCACTCGGACCTGTCCGCGATGAACGGGGTACTGCCGCAGCCGGCGCCCTTCGTGCCCGGCCACGAGGGCGCGGGCGAGATCCTCGAAGTCGGGGAGGGCGTGAGCGGCCTGAAGCCCGGGGACCGGGTGGTGGTCTGCTGGCTGCCCGCCTGCGGCGCGTGTCCCGCCTGCAAGCGCGGACAGACCGAGCTGTGCCTGGCCGGGTTCATGAACGCGGGTACCCCCAACTTCAAGCGGTCCGGCGGGGACGTCTTCGGCTTCGCGGGCACCGGCACCTTCGCCGAGGAGGTCGTCGTCGACGCGGGCTGCGCCGTGCCCATCCCGGACGACGTCCCCTTCGACATCGCCGCCCTCATCGGCTGCGGCGTGACGACCGGACTGGGTGCCGCGCTCAACACCGCCGATGTGGAGGCCGGTTCGTCGGTCGCCGTCATCGGTTGCGGAGGCGTCGGCATCTCCGCGATCCAGGGGGCCAGGCTGAAGGGCGCCGCCGAGATCGTCGCCGTCGACCCGGTGGCCTCGCGCCGCGAGTCGGCACTGAAATTCGGCGCGACACGGGCCGTCTCCCCGGAGGAACTGCCCGACGCCAAGCAGCAGGTGACCGGCGGCGAGGGCTTCGACTACGTCTTCGAGGTCGTCGGCAGGTCCGCCACCGCCCGCACCGCCTACGAGAACGCCCGGCGCGGCGGCACCCTCGTCATCGTCGGCGCGGGCGCCATGGACGACTTCCTCCAGCTCAACATGTTCGAGCTGTTCTTCGACGAGAAGCGGATCCTGCCGTCGATGTACGGCGGCGGGGACGTGCTGAGCTCCTACGAGCGGACCATCGCCCTGTGGCGGGCGGGCCGTATCGACCTGGCGGGGCTGATCACCCACCGGGTGCCGCTGGCCGACATCAACGAGGCGCTGGACCAGATGCGCACCGGGGCCGCCCTGCGCACGTGCATCGAGATCTGACGGGACATCAGGGATACCGGAGATACGGGGATACCGGGGAGGTCGGGGATCCGCATGGCACTGCCACTCGAGGGACTGTCGGCGATCGTCACGGGCGCCGGCCGGGGACTCGGCCGGACCGAGGCGCTGGAACTCGCGCGGCTCGGCGCGGCCGTCGTCGTCAACGACTACGGCCGGCCCGGCCGGGACGGCTCCGGCGAGGCATCGGCCGGCCCCGCCGAGGAGGTCGCCGCCGAGATCCGCGCCGCGGGGGGCCATGCCCTGGCCCACACCGGTGACGTCGCCGACCTCCAGCAGGCCCGGGCCCTCGTCCGCCTGGCCGTCGAGGAGTTCGGCAAGCTCGACATCCTGGTCAACAACGCGGGCATCCTGCGCGACCGCATGGTCTTCTCCATGACGGAGGACGAGTGGGACTCGGTCATCCGGGTCCATCTCAAAGGCCACTTCAACACCACCCACCTCGCCGCCGCGCACTGGCGGGAGCGGTCCAAGGCGGCCGGGGGACCGGTGTACGGGCGGATCGTGAACACCTCCTCGGAGGCGTTCCTGGCCGGTTCCGCGGGGCAGCCCAACTACGCGGCGGCGAAGGGCGGCATCGTGGGCCTCACCACGTCCACCGCCCTCGCCCTCGCCAAGTACGGCGTGACGGCCAACGCCATCTGCCCGCGCGCCCGGACCCGGATGACCGAGGACGTCTTCGCCGGGCTCGCCGCCCCCGAGGAGGGCCTCGACCCGCTCGCCCCCGAGCATGTCGCACCGCTCGTCGGCTACCTGGCGTCGCCCGCCGCCGCCCGGGTCAACGGGCAGCTGCTCGTGGTGCACGGCGGCATGGTGGCGATCGTCGAACGGCCGCGCGTTCAGGCACAGTTCGACAGCAAGCAGGAGGCCTTCACATACGACGAACTCGACGCGCTGCTCACCCCGCACTACGCGCGGCGCCCGGCGGGGGAGACGTTCGCGGCGGCGGAGGTGCTGGCACTCAAGCGGGGCTGAGCAAGCGGAAGGGGGCCGCCCGTCGGTGACGGACGACCCCCTTCCGGCGTACTGTCAGGCAGCCGCCTCGGACTCCTCGGCCGGCTTGCGGTGACGGCCGCGAGGGGCCGTCTCACTGTCCTGGCCCGAAGCCGGCCCCCGGTGCTTGCCGTGGCCCGTGGTCTCTTGGGAGCCGGCGGACAGCGTCTGGATGGTGCTGGCGTCGCTCATCGGAAGAATTCACCCCGTCAACATGATCTTTCGTACAGCCGAGCGAGTCTAACCGGCACACCTCGGGCCGAATCCAGGCGGGCACGCCAACCGGCACTAGTTCGTTACAACACGTCCCAACGGCGCTTGCTGGAGCGGCACCGGACGGGCCACAACCGGCTTCTCGGGCTCCGCTTCCGCCTGCTCCGGAGCCGGTCCCGGAACCGGTCCCGGAACCGGTCCCGGCGTCGGTCCCGGAATCGGAGTCGCCTCCGGAACCGTGACCGCGAAGGCTCGCGGCGGTGCCGCCAGCCCCGCCACCCCGCACGGCACGTCCCGGGTGACGTACGGCAGTCGCAGCACCCCCTCCGCCGTCCACAGCCCGGCCCCCGCCAGCCAGCCCTGGGGCGCCGGGAGATGGTGCACCTGCCGTTCCGCGGGCCGCCACACGCCGACCCAGCTGCCCAGCGGCCCGTCGATCCGCAGTGCCACCGCGCAGGTCTCCGGCGTCAGCACCTGCCCCGGCTGGATCGAGAACGGCGTCACCGCACAGCCGGGCACGCGCAGGCACTCCGGGAAGCGCACCGGCAGGGAGCTGCCCAGGACGCCCCAGCCCAACCGTTCCTGCCCGGGCGACGGCGCGTCCGAGGAGATCAGCAGCAGCCCGCTGTCGGGGTCGGCGAGCCGCAGCCGGTCGTCGCTGTCGGCGGCGATCTGAAGCAGCGGCGACACTTCGCCGCCCCGCTCCAGATCCACCACGACCGCCTTGGTCCGGCCGCCGATCTCCCGGTCCACGGCGAGCAGACGCCCCGAGCGGTCCAGCCAGACACCGCCCGAGCAGCGCCCCGGGACCTCGGCGAGCTGCTCGGGTCCGAAGGCGCCGCCCGCCACCAGCCACACCGCCGTCGTGTACCGGCCCACCGCGAGGGCGTAGGCCCGCTCGCCGCCCGGCGCCGGGGGCAGCAGCCGCAGCCGGGTGTCCTCCTCCGGGCACTGCACCGCGCCCAGCAGCAGTTCGCCGGTGCCCGGACCGGTCGGGTACAGCAGCGAGAAGGCGTGCCGCCGCTCCACCAGCCGGTGGATGAGGACCCGCCCGTCGCCCATAGGCTGTACCTCGGTACCGGGCTCCTCCGGCTGGTTGCCGGGCAGCGGCACGGCGTACGGCTCGGGTCCGCCCAGTGTCCAGCGCTCCGGGAACCAGCAGGCCCCGGCCGACGCGAGGCGGGCGGCGTAGCCGCCGTCCACGGTGATGGCGCAGTCCGCCCGGGGCGCCCCGTCGTCCTCTCCGGTCGCCGACGATTCGATCGCACAGGCTGTCATCGTTCGGTCACCTCCAGTGACGAAGCTAGATTTGGTACGCACAGACGGGGGAGCGCCAGGCGGCCGCTTCACACGTACGGGTGGCCGCGTGGTGGTTCCTCTGAGGAAACGGGGACTGCTGTGCTTTCCGGGGCCGGTGGGGCGGAGTCGGTACACCCGTGCGGAACAGGCAGGTAGCCTTTTCCCCGTGCCCCGTCTGTCTGAAGTCATCGCCGCGCTGGAGAACCTGTGGCCCGCCGAGCGGGCCGAGTCCTGGGACGCGGTCGGCACGGTCGTGGGCGACCCCGACCAGGAGGTCACCCGGGTCCTGTTCGCCGTCGACCCGGTCCAGCAGATCGTCGACGAGGCGGTGAAGCTCGGGGCCGACCTGCTGGTCACCCACCACCCGCTCTATCTGCGCGGTACGACCACGGTCGCGGCCTCCACCTTCAAGGGGCGGGTCGTGCACACCCTCATCAAGAACGACATCGCGCTGCACGTCGCCCACACCAACGCCGACACGGCCGACCCGGGCGTCAGCGACGCGCTGGCCGGAGCGCTGGACCTGCGGGTCGTCCGGCCCCTCGTGCCGGACCCGACCGACCCGGAGGGCTGCCGGGGCCTGGGGCGGGTCTGCGAGCTGGACCACCCGGTGACCGTGCGCGAGTTCGCCGCCCGCGCCGCCGAACGGCTGCCCGCCACCGCGCAGGGCATCCGGGTGGCCGGCGACCCCGAGGCGGTCCTGCACACGATCGCCGTCAGCGGTGGCTCCGGCGACAGCCTCTTCGACCAGGTCCGGGCGGCCGGCGTGGACGCCTTCCTCACCGCGGACCTGCGCCACCACCCGGCCTCCGAGGCGATCGCGCACGCTCCGCTCGCGCTGCTCGACGCGGCGCACTGGGCCACCGAATGGCCCTGGTGCGAGCTGGCCGCCGCCCAGCTCGACGAAATCTCCGACCGCCACGGCTGGGACCTGCGCGTCCACGTCTCGAAGACGGTCACCGACCCCTGGACCGCCCACGCGGCGTCCATCACGACCTCTAGCACCATGGGAGCCCCCAACTGAACGCCGCGCCCGCCGACCAGATCCGTCTCCTCGACGTCCAGGACCTCGACGTCCGCCTGCAGCAGCTGGCGCACAAGCGGAAGTCCCTGCCCGAGCACGCCGAGATCGAGTCGCTGACCAAGGACCTCACACAGCTGCGCGACCTGCTCGTGGCCGCGCAGACCGAGGAGAGCGACACCGCCCGCGAGCAGACCAAGGCCGAACAGGACGTGGACCAGGTGCGCCAGCGTGCCGCCCGGGACCAGCAGCGCCTGGACTCCGGCGCGGTCACCAGCCCCAAGGACCTGGAGAACCTCCAGCGGGAGATCGTCTCCCTCGCCAAGCGCCAGGGCGACCTCGAGGACGTCGTCCTTGAGGTCATGGAGCGCCGCGAGGCGGCGCAGGAGCGGGTGCGTGAGCTGACCGAGCGGGTGGCCTCCGTCCAGACGAAGATCGACGACGCGACCGGACGCCGGGGCGCCGCCTTCGAGGGGATCGACGGCGAGGCGGCCACGGTCACCAAGGAGCGCGAGGTCATCGCGGGCACGGTCCCCGCGGACCTGCTCAAGCTGTACGAGAAGCTGCGCGAGCAGCAGGGCGGGATCGGCGCGGCCAAGCTGTACCAGCGCACCTGCCAGGGCTGCCGCCAGGAGCTGGCGATCACCGAGCTGAGCGAGATCCGCTCGGCGGCGCCCGACACGGTGCTGCGCTGCGAGAACTGCCGTCGCATCCTGGTGCGCACGGCCGAGTCCGGCCTCTAGGAGCCTGTGCGGTGCGGGAGTTCATCGTCGAGGCCGACGGCGGGTCGCGGGGCAACCCCGGCCCCGCCGGTTACGGTGCCGTGGTCCGCGACGCGGCGACGGGGGAGACCCTGGGCGAGGCGGCGGAGTACCTCGGCGTCGTCACCAACAACGTGGCCGAGTACCGGGGCCTCCTGGCCGGCCTGCGCGCCGCCCACGCCCTCGACCCGGCCGCCCGGGTCCACGTCCGCATGGACTCCAAGCTCGTCGTCGAGCAGATGTCGGGCCGCTGGAAGATCAAGCACCCCGACATGAAACCCCTGGCGGCCGAGGCGGCCCGCATCTTCCCGGCCGGCCAGGTCACCTACGAGTGGATCCCCCGTGAGCGGAACAAGCACGCGGACCGCCTGGCCAACGAGGCGATGGACGCGGGCGCCAAGGGTGAGCAGTGGTCCCCGTCCGCCTCCCGCGCGGCCCTGGACGCCCCTTCCGCGCTCCCGGAACCCTCGGGCCCGCCCGGGGACGCGACGGCGGGGGCGGCGAAGGCACGCGCGGCTCTGGCGACGGGCCGGGGCACCGGCTCCGCGAAACCGCTCGCGGCCCCGGCCGAGGACGATGTCGAGGCTGATGCGGTCCGTGCGGCCGAGGCCGATGAGCCGCGTACGGGCGCGGAAGACGCGGAAGACGCGGGAGACGCGGCTCGTGAGGCCGGAGCCCGCGCCGTCGACGTCCGGGCTGCCCGTACCGTGGCCACCCCCGCCCCCTCCACCCCCGGCTGGAGCGCGGGCCCCGATCTCGGTGCCCCCGCCACCTTCGTGCTCCTGCGCCACGGCGAGACCCCGCTCACCCCGCAGAAGCGTTTCTCGGGCAGCGGCGGTACCGACCCCTCCCTGTCCGACGTCGGCCGCGAGCAGGCACAGCGGGTCGCCGCCGCGCTGGCCAGGCGCGGCACCATCCAGGCCATCGTGGCCTCCCCCCTCGCCCGCACCCGCGAGACCGCGGGCATCGTCGCCGCCCGGCTCGGGCTCGAGGTGACGATCGACGACGGGCTGCGGGAGACGGACTTCGGCGCCTGGGAGGGACTCACCTTCGGCGAGGTCCGGGAGCGCTACCCGGACGACCTGAACACCTGGCTCGCCGACCCGGCCGCCGAACCCACCGGTGGCGGCGAGAGCTTCGCGGCCACCGCCGCCCGGATCGCGGTCACCCGCGACAAACTGGTCGCGGCCTACGCGGGCCGCACGGTCCTGCTGGTCACGCACGTCACCCCGATCAAGACGTTCGTACGCCTCGCCCTCGGCGCCCCGCCCGAGTCCCTGTTCCGCATGGAGCTGTCGGCGGCCTCGCTGTCGGCGGTGGCGTACTACGCGGACGGCAACGCGAGCGTACGGCTGTTCAACGACACGTCCCACCTGCGTTCCTGAGCCCGGCGGCGGCCCGCGCCAGCGCCTCGACCCGGGCCCAGTCCCGGGCGGCGACGGCGTCCGCCGGGACCATCCAGCTTCCGCCGACGCAGGCGACGTTGGGCAGGGACAGATACGCGTGGGCGTTGTCCGGCCCGATGCCGCCCGTCGGGCAGAAGCGGGCCTGCGGCAACGGACCGGCCAGCGACCGCAGATACGCCGTGCCGCCCGCCGCCTGTGCCGGGAAGAACTTCATCTCCCGCACCCCGCGCTCGAGCAGTGCCACCACCTCCGAGGCGGTCGACACCCCCGGCAGGAACGGCACCCCGGACTCCCGCATCGCCCCCAGCAGTACGTCCGTCCAGCCGGGGCTGACCAGGAACCGCGCCCCCGCGGTCGCGCACTCCGACACCTGACCGGGCGTCAGCACCGTGCCCGCCCCGACCACCGCGTCCGGCACCGCCCCGGAGATCGCCCGGATCGCCTCCAGCGCGGCAGGCGTCCGCAGTGTCACCTCGATCGCGGACAGCCCGCCGGCCACCAGCGCCCGCGCCAGCGGTACGGCGTCGGCGGCATCCGGGAGGACCACCACGGGCACGACGGGCGCGGGCGCGAGATCCAGCACGGAGGCAGCCGGAGAGGAGGGCAGCGGCGAGGTCATGCGCTCATCGTGCCCGGGGCGTGCAGCATGCGCAAAGGTCATTGCGCATGCTGCAACGGAAGGGGAGGTGCCGTCAGTGCCGTCAGTGGATCTCCGCCACCAGCACATCCAGCGCCCACGGCCGCCCCGCCTTCGCGGGCACCTCGGCCTCCACCTCGTACCCCAGGTCCCGCAAGGCCTCCACCAGCTCGGCAGGGCCCTCGGGCGCCGCCCCGGCCGACAGCAGGCTGCGGACGATCCGCCCCTTCGTCGCCTTGTTGAAGTGGCTGACCACCTTCCGGGTCGGCGCGTGCAGCACCCGTACGGTCGCGGTCCGCCCGGCGACCTCGCCCGTCGGCTTCCAGGCGGCGGCGTATGCGGCGGACCGCAGGTCCAGTACCAGCCCGCTGCCGGCCGCCTCGGGCAGCACCGACGCCATCGGCGTACGCCAGTACGCGGCGAGCGCGCCCAGCCCAGGCAGCCTGACGCCCATCGAGCAACGGTAGGAGGGGATCCGGTCCGTCACCCGGACCGCGCCCCAGAGCCCTGAGAACACCAGCAGCGATCGGGCGGCACGCCTCTTGGCGGCGGCGTCGAGCGAGGCCAGGCCGAGGGCGTCGTACAGGACCCCCGTGTAGATCTCGCCCGCCGGCCGGGCCCCGGCGGTGCGCAGCGCGGCGTTCTTGGCCACCTCCCCCCGCAGCCCCTCGCTCAGCCCGAGCACCTCGCGTGCCTTCTCCTCATCGCCCGAGCACAGCTCGACCAGTTCCCCGAGCGCGGCCTCGCGGGCGGCGTTCAGCCCCGCCAGGGACAAGGACTCCGGCTTCAGCGGGGCACCGCGCCCGGAGGCGGCCTTGCCTTCGGAGGGCGGAAGCAGGACAAGCACGGGGGACTCCTTCTGTTGAGCTCCGGGCCAGCGTACGGGGTGCCGTAGCGGCGCCCCCGCCGGAGTTTCGGGGCGGGGCCAGGTGTGCGGTGCCGCCCCGCCGACGCGCTGGAGCGGATGGTGGCGTGGTGCGGAGCTTGACGGCTAACACCGTTAGCCATACCGTATTGGCTAACGGCGTTAGCCCGCGCCGCCCATCCGCTGGAGGCAGCCATGACCAGTACGACCACCACGTCCGTACCGTCGCGCACCGCCGTCACCGCCCGCACCGTCCTGCGCCGCACCGCCTGGCTCGCCGGGGCCCTGTTCTGGTCCGCCTTCGCCGTCCTCGAGGCGGTGAACCACGGCTGGCTCGCGGGCGCCCTCGCCCTGGTCTTCCTCGTCCTGCCCGACCTCACCTTCCTGGTCGCCCTCGACGAGGCGCCCCGCATCGCGAAGGGGCAGCTCGCGCCGCGCGCGGTGCCGTACTACAACGCGATGCACCGCGCGCCGGTCCCGCTGGCCCTCATGGCGCTGTACACGGCGGCCGTCCCCATCACCTGGGCCCCCGCGTTCGCCGCGCTGTGCGGCTGGCTCGCGCACATCTCGTACGATCGCGCCTTCGGATACGGACTGCGGACGAAGGAGGGCTTCCAGCGTGGCTGAGCGTCTGACCCCCAGGGCGCGGGAGATCGTCGCGGCCGCCCGCGAACTCCTGGAGGAGTCCGGGCCCGCCCTGCTCACCATGCGGACCCTCGCCGACCGGCTCGGCATCAAGGCCCCCTCCCTCTACAAGCACTTCCCCGACAAGCACGCCGTAGAGGTCGAGCTGGTCGCGGAGATGCTCACGGAGTCGGCCGAGGCCCTGGAGGCCACCGAGTCCCGCGCCCCCGGCTCGCTGGAGGCACTGGCCGAGGCCTACCGGAACTACGCCCTCGCCCACCCGCACCTCTACTGCCTGGCCACCGAACGCCCCCTCCCGCGCGCCGAACTCCCCGCCGGTCTGGAGGACCGCGCCGCACTGCCGCTGCTGCGGGCCTGCGGCGGCGACCTGGACCTGGCCCGCGCCATCTGGGCTTTCGCGCACGGCATGGTGATCCTCGAGATCCACGGCCGGTTTCCCGACGACGCGGACCTGGCGGCGGCATGGAAACGGGGCCTGAAGGCGTTGCACCCCTAGGGCACGGACCACGGACAAGGGGGGCGCGGTGAACGAACGCGAGCAGGCCACGTGGACCAGGGCACGGCTCGGCCGCTGCGGTCCGCCCCTCGACCTGCTGACCGCCTGCTTCGACACCCACGTCTACGCCCCGCACGCGCACGACGAGTACACCATCGGCGTCACCACCGGCGGCTGCGAGGCCATCGACTACCGGGGCGGCCTGATCCGCTCGGGCCCGGGCTCCATCGTCGTCCTCGCTCCCGGCGAGATGCACACCGGCGGCCCCGCCGACGCCTCCGACGGCTACTCCTACCGGGCCCTGTACGCAGAGAACTCCCTCCTCACCGACGGCACCCTCGGCGGCCTCCCGCACTTCCGCGAAGCCGTGCTCGACGACCCGGAACTGTCCACCGCCCTGCACGTCACGCACACCGAGCTCAGCGCCTGCCCCGACCCCTTGGAGACCGAGTCCCGTCTCCCCTGGCTGCTCACCGCACTGGCCCGCCGCCACTCCACGGCCCGCGCGGTGAACGACACCCTGCCCGGCGCCGGCCACATCGCACACGTCGTACGCGACCGCCTCGCCGGCGAACTCCTCGCTCCGCCCTCCCTGGCCGACCTCGCCGCCGAACTGGACCTGTCCCGCTACCAGCTCCTGCGCGCCTTCCGCACCGCGATGGGCATACCTCCGTACGCCTGGCTCGCCCAGCACCGGGTCGCCCGGGCCCGCCGTCTGCTGGAGACGGGCCTGCGCCCCGCCGAAGTGGCATCGCTCGTCGGCTTCGCCGACCAGGCGCACCTCACCCGCTGGTTCCGCCGGGTACTGGGGGTGACCCCGGCGGCGTACCGCAACAGCGTTCAAGACCTGAGGGGCTGACCCGCCCGACACTCGTCCACATGACTGCACGCGGGTGGTTCCTGTTCTCCCTCATGGGAGTGATCTGGGGCATCCCCTACCTGATGATCAAAGTGGCGGTGGACGCGGTGTCCCCGCCCGTGGTGGTGTTCACCCGCTGCGCCGTGGGCGCCGCGCTCCTGCTCCCCTTCGCCCTGCGCCGACCGGGCCTGCCCGGGACGATACGGACCCACTGGCGCCCCATGCTGGCCTTCGCAGTCCTGGAGATCGTCGGCCCCTGGCTCACCCTGACCGACGCCGAACGGCACCTGTCCAGCTCCACGGCGGGCCTGCTGATCGCGGGCGTGCCCATCGTCGGGGTGGTCCTGGCCCGGTACTTCGGCCACACGGAGCGGCTCGGCGCCCGCCGGGTGACCGGACTGACGGCCGGCCTCGCCGGGGTCGCCGTGCTCACGGTCCCGCACCTGACCGGCGGCGACGCCCGCTCACTGGGCGAGGTACTGCTGACGGTCCTGGGCTACGCGACGGCCCCCCTGATCGCGGCCCGGCGCCTCAAGGACGTCCACACCCTCCATCTCATCACCCCCTGCCTGGCCCTCACGGCGCTCCTCTACGCCCCCGCGGCCGCGGCCACCTGGCCCTCAGCCCCGCCCTCCGGCCACGTCCTGGCCGCCCTCGCCGGCCTCGGTGTCATCTGCACCGCGGTCGCCTTCGTCGCCTTCCTCGAACTGATCAAGGAGATCGGCCCGACCCGCGCCTCGGTCATCACCTACGTCAACCCGGCGGTCGCGGTGGCGGCCGGAGCGGTGTTCCTCGATGAGTCCCTCACCCCCGGCATCGGCCTGGCCTTCGCCCTGATCCTGGCGGGATCGGTACTGGCCACGGCAGCCGGCACGAGGCGGCGCACGACCCCGGTGACACGCTCGGCAACAGGGTCGACGCCGCGGCCGAGCCGGGCGGAGGGCCCCGTGGAGTCCGCCTGACGGGAGCCGCGCGTGTGTGCCACGATCGAGGGAACGGTTCCCGATCTCATAGACAGGTGATCTTGGGATGTCCCAGTCTGGCGACCGACCGAAGGAGGGGCGTGACATGACTGCCGTGGCGCATGAGCCCACCACGCCGGCCGAAGGCCTGCTGGACATCTTCCTGTCCCTCGACACCCCGGAGGGCTTCCGGGCCGAACTGATCGAGGGGGAGATCGTCGTGACACCGCCGCCGGACGGGGACCATGAGGATTACATCAGCCAGATCATGAAGCAGGTGATCAGGCGATCCCGAACCGACATGGACTTCTCCGGGAACAAGGGCCTGAAGCTGAAGAGTGGGGGAGGCTGCCCGAAGGACCATGCGATCCCGGACGGCACCTTCGCCCCCGCCGCACTCCGGCTCTACCGGGGCGCCGACTCGTGGATGCCCTGCGACGGCGTTGCCATGGTCCTCGAAGTGACGTCCACCAAGCCCAGGGCCGACCGCGAGGCCAAACGCCGGTGTTACGCCCGCGGCGGTATCCCGCTCTACCTGCTCGTCGACAGGGACGCCTCGTCGGTCACGCTGTTCAGTGATCCGGAGAACGACGACTACCGCGAGCACTGCACCCGCCCGTTCGGGAAGCCCCTCACCGTCCCGGAGCCTTTCGCCTTCGACCTCGAGACGGCGGACTTCCTCTGAGGCGGCGGACGGAACCGCTCGTCCCGCCCGGTAACATGGTCGCTACGGCAGACGAGCCGGGCGGACGGCCGCGTGGAGTCCCTTTAGGGGGCTTCCCGAGGAACGTCCGGGCTCCACAGGGCAGGGTGGTGGCTAACGGCCACCCGGGGTGACCCGCGGGACAGTGCCACAGAAAACAAACCGCCGGGGACCTCGGTCCTCGGTAAGGGTGAAACGGTGGTGTAAGAGACCACCAGTGCC
Organism: Streptomyces sp. NPDC054834; assembly: GCF_053611185.1. NCBI lineage: Bacteria > Bacillati > Actinomycetota > Actinomycetes > Kitasatosporales > Streptomycetaceae > Streptomyces > Streptomyces sp. NPDC054834. The sequence continues at coordinate 114,299 of NZ_JBSGZV010000028.1, forward strand.
CAGGGTGACCTGGGCAGCTAGGTAAACCCCACCCGGAGCAAGGTCAAAAGGAGCCGCTGTAAAAGGCGCGCTCTGCGCGGACGTTCGAGGGCTGCCCGCCCGAGTCCGCGGGTAGACCGCACGAGACCGGCGGCAACGCCGGCCCTAGATGGATGGCCGTCGCCGGGGGGCCCGCGAGGACCCCTCGGAACAGAACCCGGCGTACAGCCCGACTCGTCTGCCGCCAGCTGCTGATTTGCCTTGGAAAGGGCCTCTGACCTGCGTCGGAGGCCCTTTCCGGTCTTTCGAGGGCTTGCCGAGTCAGGCGGTGGAAAGTCCCTCTGAAGTCCCTCGGACAGCGCTGAAAGTCCCTGAAAAGTCCCCGAGGCGGAGGGGCGGGCGAGGCCTCTGGGCTGGGCGTTTGCGACAGCTGCCGAAACCCTGCGCTTGGGATGGCACGCCTCTAGGCCCGTGGAGCATGTCTTGTCCCGGACGAAGAACTACAAGATCCTGCGTGACCGCCGGCAGCATGGCGACGGTCTCCACCAAGTCGTCCAGACGGTGGCCCGCATGCGCAACCTCGCCCCCGCCGCATGATCGTCCAGGCTCGTCACGTTCTTCCGGCTGCCTGATCAAGGCCTTCTGACAGCACCCTTAAGCAACGTCCCGCTATCGGCTGTCGCTGTCCGCTATCGTGCTGGTGAACGGCCGCGCACCGGCCGAAGCTGGCCTCAGCCCATGACTGGGAGCACATTGAGGCGAAGGTGCCAGGACCTCAAGTCCCAGCGCATCAGTGTCTCGTCGTTGACCAAGAACGGCCGCGTTGATCAAGTTCTCGCGCGCACGGGTCATGGGTAACCGCTGCACGCATCGAGGAGAACTCGTGGTCAGCAATCACGGCAAGAAGCAACGCGCACGGAAGAAGACGGCGCGCACCGGAGCGTCCCACGCGTCGGCGGTCGCCGGCACCCTGCACGACCATTCAGTGACCGACACGGATCTGATCGACGGCATGATGCCGTACGTGGACGGCTGGGAGAGCGACGTTGATCTGGCGACACGGCTGGTCGGTGCTTCCTGGAGCGGTTGCCGTCCCTGCAGGGAATCGCTGTCGAAGCAGGTCGTCGCCACCAGCCGGGCCACCTTGGCCGGACTCGCCGGCGCCTGCTATCTGACCCTGCCGGGGACCATTGCCCAGCACTCGCCGCACGTTTCGCCCGCCACACAAGCGTGGGTCGCGACGGCGCATCACAAGGCGTTCACCGCGGACGCCGAGGCCGCGTTGCGTGCCGTGGGCGAGCTGAGCGCAGATGACGCCAGGGCCCTGCTGGAGGACACGCTCGACCATTGGATGGGGGTGAGGTCGACCGTTCTGGACGTGTTCAAGGGTGGGGGCCACAGCGACATCCCTCGCGGTCGATAGCATGCTGGGCCGCAGACACCTTCACCGTCCTGATGAGGGTCGGAGAACAACGGCGTGCGTTCGTCTCGAATCGAGGTGCCCCGGCCTTCGGTAGCTCTTCGATAGCGCGGCGTCGGGCCGGTGTCCTCCAGGACACCGGCCCCACACCGTTGTGACGGGCTCGGACAAACTGCCCGGCCTGGTCAGCCGACGAACTCGACCATGACGGTCGCCGTGCCGGGCACATGCTGGGCGTCGCCCGCGTAGGTGACCGTGTACTGGGGATATTTGTTCCAGTCGGGCGGGGTGTCACTGAAGCTGAAGGCGCCGTCCTGTCCGACCTTTACATCCGGCAGCTCGACGCCGTTGCGCGTTACCGTGACCGCCATGTGCTCGGGGAAGGAGACCAGTGAGGTCAGTTTCCCTGTCACGGTGACCGGCGTGCCGACGGGGTTCGTCGGAGGGGCAGACAGAGTGATCGTGCTGGATGCTTTGGCGAGGTCGGTGACGATGTCGAGAACGATTTCGGCCGAGTGGGGGAAGCGGGTGGTGAACAGCCTGTTGCCGTCGGGCGCCCAGGCCACGCCTCGGTCGAGGAGATCCGCGTATCCCGGCGACAACGCGATCGTGCGGTACGGGGCGGTCTCTCCCGCGCGGTAGACGTAGACGTCCCACTCCCCACCTGCCACGATCCCCGCGGCGACCGTGCCGTGGGAGTCGACAGCGACGGAGTTCGGGTAGGGGCCGGTGTCGTACTGGGCTTCCTCCGTCAGGTCCGACAGGCGCCACCGCTGGTGGTAGTAGTTGGAGCCGTTCGCGGTGATCACGCTGCTGCCGTCCGGCGTCACCGCCACGTCCTCAACATCGCCGACGGCGTCGCTGTAGGCGGTCTCCTGAAGCGTGCCGGAGCCCATGTCGTACACGCGCATGCCCAGCGCGCCCTGGCTCTCCGCGGCGACGAGCCGGTCGGGCGCGCCCGGCGACGAGGCGAGTCGCGGCTTGCCGTACCAGACGGGATTGTCGTCCAAACTGACGGCCGGGGTCGCCTCGCCGATGGCGACCGAGCCGATGCCGGCGTTGAAGACGGTGGCCTGGTAACCGAAGAACAGCCGGCCGCCGACGAGGGCGAGGCTCTCCGGTTCGGTGCCGGCCCCGGTCGAGATGCGCCGCGTCTCGGTCAAGGTCGCGGTGTCGATGACGGAGATCGCGTCAGCGTCCGGGAGCGCCACGTACAGGGTGGACTCATCAGCCGACTCGGCCATGCCCCGCGCCCCGTCGAGACCCTCCACCTTCTTCACAACCTGCCCGTCGTGATCGGTGGCCAGCACCGCGTCGTCGCCGGGCGCGCTGACGTACACATGACGGCTGTCGGCGAGGGTCTGCCAATGCGACCGCACGGGCAGGACGATGCCGCCCTGGGCCTGTGCCGCTGCTGTGCCGGAAGCACCGAGCAGATTGAACGACGCGGCCGCCAGCACCAGCGCGACACCCGCCGCACGTCTTCGTAAACGCACCTCAGGAACTCCTTCGAGAACGGATCCGGCCGCACGGGCGCGGCCAGCGGAGCAACTGTATGGATCCGCACTGACATCGGGCCCGCAGGATGATGGCGTGCGGAGTGCACGTCAGGCCACGGACTTGCTGCAGCCCTCGTCATCTGGCTCCGCACCCGGTCCGGCCGAACCACCGCTCCCGACCTGCGGATTCCGGTGCCTTGATCAGATACGCCACCCGGCGGGACGCCACCCTTGGTATCGACGCGAAGGTGTCGGCGAAGGCTCGAAGCGGTTGCCAGGGGAGGGCTTCGATGCGCGGGACTTACGTCCAAAGCGCCCTCTCGAGATCGGAAAGGTGACAGGTGGCTACCACAACTCACCGCATCACCTGAGCGGCTTGCCGGACGTTCCTACGGACAGACTGTCCTCACACCCCTCTTGTCGCAGTGGAAGGCTTTTCGCTGAAGCCACTACCAAGGTGAGGTTGCCGTCATGGCTCGTCGCAGTCCTGAACGCCCGACGTACGGATTCACGGTTGCGGCTGCTGTCGATGCTGTCCCTGCTGCCCGCCGCCAAGTCGCTGGGCTAGCACAGACTTTGGGACTTTCCATGTCGATTGAAGCGCTGGAGGCCGTCGAATTGTTGGCCAGCGAGGTGATCGTCAACGCTGTCCTGCACACAGACGCTCCGTGCGACGTTGCTGTGACGCGGACCGATGAACGGCTTCGTGTTGAAGTCACTGACATCGCCCCATCGTTGCCTACGCCTGTTGAGGTCGATCTCGAACGCTGGCAGGAGGACCTGCATCACGTCAACTGGCTGCGGGAGCGGTTGCCCAACGTCCTGGCGGAACAGGCTCTGCACGCGGACCTCAGCCGAACCAACCTGATCGTCCTCGCCGATGCGGTCACCGGCGTCATCGACTTCCGCTGCGCGACCGGAACGCCGGCCTGGGAGCTGGGCAGGGCGGCGTTCGATCCGCGCACCGTCGCCAACAGTCCGGACTGGATCGCCTGCGCGCTGGTGATGGTGGACGCCTACCGCGCGGAGAATCCCAGCCTTCCCATGGCAGAGGTACGGTCCTGCGCCCGGGTCGCGCTCCTGTACATGCTGTTCAGCTTCTACGGTGCCACAACCGCCGAATATGACCTTCCGCAGGAAGCCGAGGCAGACCTGAAGCAGCACTGGAGCGAGAGACAGACCACCATCCGTCGCCTGCTGGGCTACATCAACGATCTCGAAGACGCCCTCGACCGCCATGGGGCGGAAGGAGGCAGCACGTGACACGCACCGTCCGGCCTGTGTTCCACGGTCGTGTGCGCCGAGGACGTCACGTTCAAGTACCCGAGCGCCGACTACCCCGCGGTCAGCGGCGTGTCCCTGGAAGTGCGGAGAGGCGAGGTCCTGGCCCTCGTGGGCGAGAACGGCTCCGGCAAGACCACGCTCAGCAAGCTCCTGTCCTCGCTACCTGCCCGACTCCGGAGCGGTCACGTGGGACGGCGTCGACGCACGGGAGTTGGACGCGCACGCAGCATGGGAACGCGTCGCCGTCGTACCGCAGTCCTACGCGAACTGGCCCCTGTCAGCGCGGGAGAACATCACCCTCGGCCAGCCCACCGACCACGGGGACGCCGCCGTGCTCGCCGCAGCCCATGCGGCGGGCGCCGACGAAGTCGTCGACGGCTTGCGCAACGGCCTGAACACCCTGCTCGCCAAGGAGTGGTGGGGCGGACAGGAACTCTCCGGAGGGCAGTGGCAGCGCATCGCACTCGCCCGAGCGTTCCACCGCCCAGCGGGCCTCCTGGTGCTGGACGAGCCGACCGCCGCTCTTGACCCGCGTGCCGAGCACCGCATCTTCACCGGCCTCCGCCGCCTCGCCGCAGACCGCGCCGTCGTCCTGGTCACCCACCGGCTCACCAATGTGGCGATCGCGGACCGCATCGTCGTCCTCAGCAAGGGACGCGTCATCCAGGACGGCACCTTCGACGAACTCCTCGCCCAGCGCGACGGCCTGTTCCGCGAACTATGGGACCTGCAGAACGAACGCACCGGCCGCGTACCCAACCAGGCCGACTCCGACGAGAACGCCTCGTCGAACCAGCCCGCCTTGTTCTGAGCGATTCGAACGGGATTCTTGTCAGTTCAGTTGGTCAAGCGGGCGGCAAGCGGCGGTGGTGCTCTCTTCCGCTTGGCCGGTAGTCATCTGCCAGGTGCGCCCGACTGCGCATCGATGTGACCTGGATCACGAGTAGGGTTCACGTCAACTTGTCCCAGCGGTGGGCCAGTTAGAGCTATTCGAATATAGGTTCCCCTGTGACCACTCTTGATCGTTCCTAGGGGGAACCTTTGTCGCGTTCACGCGCGAGACTGCTGGCCGTGGCATGCGCCGGGGCGACCGCACTCACCGTTGTTGGTGTCGCCCCGCCCGCCGTTGCGGGCCCGCCCAGTGATGCCTGCAGCATCCTGTACAGCGACCGCATCACGTTCTCGGCGATGACCTGCAGCGAGCCGGGTGAGCCGATGTTCGGCGGCTTCGCCACCTGGCGGAACATACCGATCACGTTCGATCAGGCAGACACCGGCTCCGCGACCGTGCAGGTGGCCAACTACCTGCGGGTCACGCCGAACACGTCGAGCAGCCCAGTGGGGCCCAACATCGAGATCGGGCTGTACGCCAAGAAAACGGGGAGGACCACCCACAGCTACGGGCCACGCTGGTCAGAGCTGACCACCAGAGGCGGCCGTACGAAGGCCATCACGGCCGGGGTCAACCCGAACAAGCCTGACAAGCGCAACCACACCTACATGACGGTCCGCCAGGACCACGGCAATCAGTGGGACGTCCTGTACGACTTCAACAAGGTCGGTTCCACCACCAGCCAGCTCAAGGTGATCGGCGGTGCCACCAACCGCATCGACATCGGGCTCGAGGTGACCGGTCCCAAGTACGTCGACGTGCCGTCGATCGCGGACCGCATGCAGTTCATGACCGGCAACAAGGTCTGGGAGAAGGTGGCCACGCGCAATGTGGCCAAGTCCGTCACGCTCCCCGCCTGCAGCACGAGTCACAAGCCGCCCACCTGCTTCACCACCAAGCTGGCCGACAGCACGAACTTCACGCAGTGGACGGTGAGCAAGCCCCGCCGACAGGCCGCCGCCCTCCCCTCACCGGCCATCGCGAGCACAGGCCAGCCCGGCACGTTCAACGGCGTGGACCAGCAGGCCCTGCAGACCTGCCTGGACGACGACCCTGACGCCTGTCTGACCACCGTGCCCGGCCTGGCCGAGTGCGTCACCACCGTACGGATCTGCAACGCCGCCGCTCTGTCTGCCGACGGCAACACCGACGACAGCACTACCGACGCCGACGTATCCGCCGTCGACATCCGCGACCAAGCCGCAGCCGCCTTCGACGTCCCCGCCGACGCCCTTGCCGTCGACCCGCCGGCCTTGCCGACCGGCAGGCAGATCAGCCGTCCGGCTGCCGACGGCAGTGGTGAGGCCGCCTGGACGGTGACCTCCACCCACTCCACCCCCGGGCTACAGCACACCGACCAGCGCTTCGACGGCTTCACCGCCCGCTACTCCGCACGCACCGGCGAACTGCTGGACGCCTGCTGGGGCGACCTGTGCGACGCCTCATGAGCGCCGTCACCCGCATTTGCGGACGCCCCGTCGCCCTCGCCCGCACGCAAGGAGCTTCCAGGTGAACACCCGTAGCACGCTGGCCCGTCTGGCCCGCGGCGCCATCACAGCCACCGCTCTGGCCCTACTCGCCGCGGTCACCACTGCAGCCCACCCAGCCCCGGCCGCAGATGCAGCGGACCCAGGGTCGGCCGTGTTCGTCGACGCCGCTTCCGTTCCCGCAGAGCAGCTGCGCGGCTTCGACCAGCCCATCCCGCTTGCCGACTACCTGCGCACGCATGGCTCGACCACCCTGGCCCGGCCGACGGCCGGCGACCCGAGCCCACCCGACGATGACCTCAGGCAGCAGTGCGCCAGCCATGCCGCCCAGGCCAAGACGACCGCCGGCTGGACCAAATCCCGCTTCGAGAGCTGCCAGAAGCGCCCGTACGACCTGGTCCTGCGCGACACCAGGGGCACCACCACCATCGGCCGTCTCTGGTTCGACCAGTGGATCCTGGGCTTCTCCTACGACGGCAGCCGTCGCGTCGACTACATCGCCAGCATCGAGAACATACGCGTCCAGCCCACCCCCACCGAAGACGCCACCAAATGGCGCCTCGGCCAGCACTTCCGCTCCAGCATCAACGCCTCCACCAGCGACCCGGACCCCCAGGTGACCGAGCCGCAGACCAAGGAACGTGACGAACTGCTCGGCGAGTGGGACCGCAACCCGCAGTGGACGCTCACCTACACCTCTCCGGACAAGGGACCTCTGTTCGACCAGGGCAACCTGCAGCGCGTGAACTCCACCGTGACCATGGACCTGACCGCGAGCTCTCCCAACGCCGCACCCTTCACCGAAGGGGTCGACAACTACCACTCCAACGTCCGCTATGACTACGCCGGAAAGTCCGCGGGCAAGTACAAGGGCACCGTCTTCACCTCCGCCCGGGTAGAACTCGTCATGAGCCAGAAAGACCCAGCCGTGAACGAGAGCGCCCTGCACATCTATGACGCCCTCAACCGGCCCGAGCGCACCTTCCCCTCCTGGCCCGGCAAGACGGTCCCGGGAGCGAAGGAACCCCTGCACCGTGACTCGACAAAGATCGACGCAAACCGCAAGAAGTCCATCAGCGAATGCAAAAAGGTCTGGGGTGACTACTCCGGCAGCCGCCTGGAGTGCGACGAGTATCCTTTCGCCTCCACCAAGGAGGGTTCCACCAAGGGTGACAACCGTTTCTCCGTCCGGCTGATCGACGGCCCGGACAACCGCAAGGGCGGGGAGCGGCTCAATGAGATGTACACCCTCAACCGCATGCTGGACGGCGACCCCTTCTACGTGAAGATCGAGTAATAGTCAAGACCTGTGGATGACGTAGAGGTCGTGGCCCATGCAGCGAGGGCCTCCCGCTCGTTGACCAGGACCAGTAGAGTGCGCGGAT
>NZ_JBSGZV010000029.1:0-113423 GCF_053611185.1 Streptomyces sp. NPDC054834
GGGCCGCCACCCGTGGGGGTGGCGGCCCTCAGCTCGTCCAGGATCAGGCCCGGATCAGACGTCGAAGGATCACACGTCGAAGTAGAGCTCGAACTCGTGCGGGTGCGGACGCAGCTGGAGCGGAGCGATCTCGTTCGCGCGCTTGAAGTCGATCCACGTCTCGATCAGGTCGGACGTGAAGACGTCACCGGCGAGCAGGAACTCGTGGTCGCGCTCGAGGGAGTCGAGGACGGCCGGGAGCGAGGTCGGGACCTGCGCGACGTTCGCGTGCTCCTCGGGGGCGAGCTCGTAGAGGTCCTTGTCGATCGGCTCGGCCGGCTCGATCTTGTTCTTGATGCCGTCCAGGCCGGCGAGCAGCAGGGCCGAGAAGGCCAGGTACGGGTTGCCGGAGGAGTCGGGCGCGCGGAACTCGACGCGCTTGGCCTTCGGGTTCGAGCCCGTGATCGGGATACGCATCGCGGCGGAGCGGTTGCGCTGCGAGTACACCAGGTTGATCGGCGCCTCGAAGCCCGGCACCAGACGGTGGTACGAGTTCACCGTCGGGTTGGTGAAGGCCAGCAGCGACGGGGCGTGCTTGAGGATGCCGCCGATGTAGTAGCGGGCGGTGTCCGACAGGCCGGCGTAGCCCTGCTCGTCGTAGAACAGCGGGTCGCCGTTGCTCCACAGCGACTGGTGCACGTGCATGCCCGAGCCGTTGTCACCGAAGATCGGCTTCGGCATGAAGGTCGCGGTCTTGCCGTTGCGCCAGGCGACGTTCTTCACGATGTACTTGAAGAGCTGGAGGTCGTCGGCGGCGGCGAGCAGCGTGTTGAACTTGTAGTTGATCTCGGCCTGGCCGGCGGTGCCGACCTCGTGGTGCTGGCGCTCGACCTTCAGGCCGTTCTTCTCCAGCTCCAGGGAGATCTCGGCGCGCAGGTCGGCGAAGTGGTCGACCGGCGGGACCGGGAAGTAGCCGCCCTTGTAGCGGACCTTGTAACCACGGTTGTCCTCGAGCGCACCGGTGTTCCAGGCACCCGCCTCGGAGTCGATGTGGTAGAAGGACTCGTTCGCGGTGGTCGCGAAGCGGACGGAGTCGAAGACGTAGAACTCGGCCTCGGGACCGAAGTACGCGGTGTCCGCGATCCCGGTGGAGGCCAGGTACGCCTCGGCCTTCTTCGCCACGTTGCGCGGGTCACGGGAGTACTGCTCGCCCGTGATCGGGTCGTGGATGAAGAAGTTGATGTTGAGGGTCTTGTCACGGCGGAACGGGTCGACCCGGGCGGTCGACAGGTCCGCGCGCAGCGCCATGTCGGACTCGTGGATGGCCTGGAAGCCACGAATCGAGGATCCGTCGAAGGCGAGCTCCTCGTCCGGGTCGAACGCCTCGACGGGCACCGTGAAGTGCTGCATGACGCCCGGCAGGTCGCAGAACCGGACGTCGACGAACTTGACGTCCTCGTCCGCGATGAACTTCTTGGCCTCGTCGGCGTTCTGGAACATCCAGCTCCTCCTACTCCCGGCCGTTCCCGTGCCGGGGTGGTAGTTCGTAAGTGCGGCCAGTGCGGTGGCACACGCTGACCTCGACCCTAGGGACGGGTGGTTTCTCGGGCGTGACCCATTTGTTTCGCAGAAGTTAACCGGTCCTGGTTCCACCGTAGCCCCGACCACCCCTTGAGACACCCCGCCGACCGGCGGGCATATACGGGCGCAGTACCGTGGACGGGTGGACAACAGGCAAGCAATCGGATCGTGGCTTTCCGGGCCACGTGCGGCCATGGAAGACGCCGGTGCCGACTTCGGATACCGGGGCGAGCAGCTCGGTCTCCCGGAGGACGGGCCGGGCTCGATCGCCCGCCCGGGACGGCGGCTGGGAGCGCTGGCCGTGGACTGGGCCCTGTGCGTCTTGATCGCATACGGCCTGATCACGCACGGCTACAGCCCCGCCACCAGCAACTGGGCGCTGCTCGTCTTCCTCGTCCTGAGCGTCCTGACCGTCGGCACGGTCGGCTTCACGCCCGGTAAGCGCCTCTTCGGCATCCGCGTGGTCGCCGCGGACAGCGGCCGCGTCCAGCCGCTGCGCTCCCTGGTCCGCACGATCCTGCTGTGCCTGGCGATCCCGGCCCTGATCTGGGACCGCGACGGCCGCGGGCTGCACGACCGGCTGGCCAGGACGGTCGAGGTCCGCATCTAGCGCGGGTACGACGAAGGGGGCGGCCCGGATCACTCCGGTCCGCCCCCTTTCTCGTACGGTCTTCTCTCGTACGGTCTTCTCTCGTACGGGGTGGCTCAGCGGCCCTTCGGTCCGCCGCGCGGCATCCGCATGCCCTTCGGCATCGGGCCCTTCGGCAGCGGCATGTTGCTCATCAGGTCGCCCATCGCGCGCAGCCGGTCGTTGGTGGCGGTGACCTGTGGGCCGGTCAGGACCCGCGGGAGCTTGAGCATCGTGGTGCGCAGCTTCTTCAGCTCGACCTGGCCCTCGCCCGTGCCGACGATCACGTCGTGCACCGGCACGTCCGCGACGACGCGGTTCATCTTCTTCTTCTCGGCGGCCAGCAGGCTCTTCACCCGGTTCGGGTTGCCCTCGGCGACCAGCACGATGCCGGCCTTGCCGACCGCGCGGTGCACCACGTCCTGGCTGCGGTTCATCGCCACCGCGGGGGTGGTCGTCCAGCCCCGGCCGACGTTGTCGAGCACGGCCGCGGCGGCGCCCGGCTGGCCCTCCATCTGGCCGAAGGCGGCCCGCTCGGCCCGGCGGCCGAACACGATCGCCGTCCCGAGGAAGGCGAGCAGCAGGCCCAGGATGCCGAGATAGATGGGGTGCCCGATCAAGAAGCCGATCGCGAGGAAGACACCGAGGATGCCGATGCCGACGGCTGCGAGTACAAGACCGATCTTCTTGTCGGCCTTGCGGGTCATCTTGTAGGTAAGGGCGATCTGCTTCAGTCGCCCCGCATTCGCAGCGTCCGCTGCGGTTTCCTTCCTCGCCATGCCCCGAAGTCTACGTGGCCCCAGGAGCGCCCACGACGGCAGTGTCCGGGAGGGAGCGATCCAGGGGGGTGCTCAGGGGCGGGGGGTGAGCGTCTGTTCGAGGACGCGCAGGGCCTCGACCCGGTCCTTGGCGCGGCGGCGGTCCTCCAGGACCGAGGTCCAGGCGTTGCGGCGGGCGGTGCGCTGGCCGCCGCTCATGAGCAGGGACTCGACGGCACGGAGTGCGTCGGTGAACGACGGGATGGCGGTGGCGCGAACGGGCGCGGCCTGCATGTGGAGGTCCCCCCTCGGTACGGCTGCGGATACGGGGTGTACGCGGCGTGAGTCCAGCGTCACTGATTGGTGTTACCAGGGTGTGACCGACCGGTCAAACGGCAATGAAGCCTCGTTGGACCAGGCAGAAACGACGACGCGGTCCTGACGGGTGTCCTCATCTGCGAGGACTGTCAGGACCGCGTCGTATCGGTCACTACTTGCCAGTAGTTTCTTGTGCGTGAATTCACACGCTTGTCCGGCGCCCGGACGGCGCAACGGGGGTGACCGCGGGTCAGACGGCCTGCGAGGCGATGTAGGCGCCGCGCTTCTCGATCGCCATCTGGTACAGCCGCCCGGCCCGGTACGAGGAGCGGACCAGCGGGCCGGACATCACGCCGGAGAAGCCGATCTGCTCGGCCTCCTCCTTCAGCTCCACGAACTCGTGCGGCTTGACCCAGCGCTCCACCGGGTGGTGCCGCACGCTCGGGCGCAGGTACTGCGTGATGGTGACCAGCTCGCAGCCGGCCTCGTGCAGCTGCTTCAGCGCGTCGCTGACCTCCTCACGGGTCTCGCCCATGCCGAGGATCAGGTTGGACTTGGTGACCAGGCCGTAGTCGCGGGCCTCGGTGATGACCTTCAGCGAGCGCTCGTAGCGGAAGCCGGGGCGGATCCGCTTGAAGATCCGGGGGACCGTCTCGACGTTGTGCGCGAAGACCTCGGGGCGGGAGGAGAAGACCTCGGCCAGCTGCTCGGGGACCGCGTTGAAGTCGGGGGCCAGCAGCTCCACCTTCGTCCGGCCGCCCTCGCGGTCCGCCGTCTGCTGGTGGATCTGGCGCACGGTCTCGGCGTACAGCCAGGCTCCGCCGTCCTCCAGGTCGTCGCGGGCGACGCCGGTGATGGTGGCGTAGTTCAGGTCCATGGTGACCACGGACTCGCCGACACGGCGCGGCTCGTCGCGGTCCAGCGCCTCGGGCTTGCCGGTGTCGATCTGGCAGAAGTCACAGCGCCGGGTGCACTGGTCGCCGCCGATGAGGAAGGTCGCCTCCCGGTCCTCCCAGCACTCGTAGATGTTCGGGCAGCCGGCTTCCTGGCAGACCGTGTGCAGGCCCTCGCTTTTGACGAGGTTCTGCATCTTCGTGTACTCGGGGCCCATTTTCGCCCGGGTCTTGATCCACTCGGGCTTGCGCTCGATGGGGGTCTGGCTGTTGCGGACCTCCAGGCGCAGCATCTTGCGTCCGTCGGGTGCGACTGCGGACACGACCGGCTCCCTAGCGATTGATTCTTCGGCGTGCTCAAGGGTACGCCCGTGCTTTTGATGGTTGCCCGGCGCTGGTGCGGGCCTTGCTGGGGGCTGCCGCCCCCAGGCCCCCGGTTTCGGTCCTGAACGGGCCTCGTCCTCGAGCGCCGGACGGGCTGGTTCATGCCCCCCGGTGCTGAGAGGTCACGCCGCCGGTGTCTTCTCGATCACGCGCGGCTTCAGTTCGGCATTCTCGAGTACGTCCCTGAGGTGCCGCTCGACCACCGGCAGTACTTCCTCGATCGTCACGTCGCGGTCCAGCTCGCCGGCGAGGGAGGCCACCCCGGCGTCCCGGATACCGCACGGGATGATCTTGTCGAACCAGCGGTTGTCGGGGTTCACGTTGAACGAGAAGCCGTGCATGGTGACGCCCTTGGCCACCCGGATGCCGATCTGCGCGATCTTCCGGTCCTCGCGCCGCTGGCCGGCGTTGGAGGGCGCGTACTCGGGCCCGTTCAGCCGCGGGTCGAACTGGTCGTCGGTCAGCCGGGGGTCGAAGTCCAGCGCGAGCCCGCCGAGCGCCGGCCGCTTCTCGACCGGGTCGCCGAGCACCCACACCCCGCTGCGGCCCTCGACCCGGGTGGTCTCCAGGCCGAACTCCGCGCAGGTGCGGATCAGCGCCTCCTCCAGGCGCCGAACGTGCGCGACCACGTCCACCGGGCGGGGGAGCTTCTGGATCGGGTAGCCCACCAGCTGGCCCGGGCCGTGCCAGGTGATCTTGCCGCCGCGGTCCACGTCGATGACGGGAGTGCCGTCGAGGGGGCGCTCACTGGCCTCGGTGCGGCGGCCCGCCGTGTAGACGGGGGGGTGTTCGAGGAGCAGGACGGTGTCGGGGACCTCGTCGGCGAACCGTGCCGCGTGTACCCGGCGCTGCTCGTCCCAGGCCACCTGGTAGTCCACGGCCTCGGCACCGAATCCCATGCGGACGAACCGCAACTCACTCACGGCAAGCGCCTCCCTAGAAGCTCGTAAGGCACGTAACGCGCCCACGCCACTGTACGTCCGGCCGCAGCGCGTCAGCCCGGGGGGCAATCCTCACACGATCGGATGAATGCACGCTGAAGTATGTGATCACATGCTCACTCTCCGCTACATTCGCGCCGTTCATGAGGCCATAAGGGCTGCTCACAGGCAACCCGGGCGCAGGCGGCCACGCTGCTTGGGTTCGAAAGGCAGGAGACCGCACCGCAGATGACGGACCGACCCGCGCAGCGCACCCCTAACCGACAGCTCGCCGCGCTCATCGCAGAAGCGGGGTTCTCCAACGCGGGTCTGGCCCGTCGCGTGGACCAGCTCGGTCTCGAACACGGGCTGGATCTCAGATACGACAAGACATCGGTGACCCGGTGGCTGCGCGGCCAGCAACCGCGGGGGACCACTCCCGCGCTCATCGCCGAGGTCTTCACCCGGCGTCTCGGCCGCCGGCTGACCGCCCAGGACCTGGGCCTGGACGCCTGCGCGCCGGTCTACGCGGGCCTGGAGTTCGCGTCGAGCCCCGAGGAGGCCGTCGACATCGTCAGCGGGCTGTGGCGCAAGGACTCCGGCAGCCACGTCGAGCTGCGCAAGATCGCCTTCACCCCGGCAGGCCTCGTCGTGCCCAGCCGGGACTGGCTGATCGGCAGGCCCGACGACAAGGTGGCCCGTGGCGAGCCGCCCGCCCGGGTGCCCGCACAGGGCCGGCCGGTGGTGCCCCGCCAGCGCGGGCAGGCCGAGCGCGGCGCCGGCCAGAGGGTCACGGCCGGCGACATCGCCGCGCTCCGTTCCGTCGGCGAGCTCTTCCGCACCCTCGACGACGCCTACGGCGGCGGCCACGCCCGCCAGGCCCTGGTCCGCTACCTCGAGCACGAGTGCGAGCCGATGCTGCGCGGCACCTACGGCGAGCAGACCGGCCGCCGCCTGTTCGCCGCCGCCGCCGACCTCACCCGCCTCGCGGGCTGGACCTCGTACGACATCGCCGCGCACGGACTCGCCCAGCGCTACTTCGTACAGGCGCTGCGGCTCGCCCAGGCGGCCGGGGACCGGACCTACGGCTCCTACGTCCTGGTCACCATGAGCCGCCAGGCCGTCTACCTCGGGCACGGCCGGGAAGCCGTCCAGCTGGCCCGCGTGGCGCAGCAGGGCGTCGGGGGCGGCGCCCCGCCGGTCGTACAGGCGCTGCTGCACGCGTCCGAAGCGCGGGCGCACGGCGTGCTGGGGGAGGTACGGGCGTGCACAGGCGCGCTGGTGCGGGCCGAGCGCGCCCTGGAGGCGGCCAGGCCCGGGGACGAGGTGCCGTACTGGGCGCGCTTCTTCGACGAGGCGCAGCTCGCCGACGAGTTCGGGCACTGCCACCGGGACCTCCAGCAGTTCCGCGCCGCCGTCCAGCACGCCGAGCGCTCCCTGCAACTGCGCGCCCCCTCGTACGCCCGCAGCCGGCTGTTCTGCCGGGTCGTCCTCGCCACCGCCCGCCTCGGCCTCGGCGAACTCGACCAGGCCTGCGCGCTGGGCGCGGAGGCGGCCGGGCAGGCGGCGGAGATGCGCTCGGTCCGGGCGATCGAGTACGTCAGGGACTTCGAACGCCGGCTGGAGCCCTACAAGGACGCGGCACCGGTCAGGGGCTACCGCGACAAGATCGCGGCGCTCGGATGAGCCCCTGGCCCCTTCCGGTTCCCCCGGGATCAGGCCGCCTTCCGCAGGGTGGCCGGCGGGTCCGCCCGGTGCATCGAGCCCGCCGCCCCCAGGTCCGCCAGGACCGCGGCGGCGGCCCGGTGGGCCGAGTGCAGCGCGCCCTGGACGGTGCTGGTGTCGCGGTGGTCGCCGCACACGTACAGGCCCGCCATCAGCCGCACCGGCCGCCGCAGGTCGTGCGGCGGGCGCATCGCGGGGACGGCCTCGGCCGTGTGGTGCACGGCCAGGGTCTCCCAGCGGCGCGTCGAGGTGCCGTACAGCCGGGACAGGTGCATGCGGACGGCGGTGTCGACGCCCTCGGGAGGAGTGCCGAGGACGGTCGAGGAGACCAGTGCCCGGCCCGCGGGCGCGCGGCTCGGGTCGACGTTGCTGACCACCGCGGTGTGCGCGACGGGGCCGCCGCGGTCGGCCTCCAGCAGGAGCGAGGCGCCCGTCGTCGGCGGCTCGTCCGTCGTGTGGTGGACCACCGTGACGGGGTGGAAGTCCGGCACGCGCAGACCGGGCAGCAGTTCGGCCGCGGCACGCGCGTCGGTCGCCAGCAGGACCGCGCGGCAGCGGAACACGCCGTGTTCGGCCGTCGTCACGGCCGTGGTGGCGACCGAGGTGGCCCGGACCCCGGTGTGCACGGTGCCGGGGGGCAGGGACCGCGCCAGCAGTTCCGGCAGTACCTCGGCACCGCCCTCCGGCACGCACAGCCGGCCGCTCGCGAAGGAGCGCAGTGCGAGGTCGGCGCACCGGCTGGAGGTGGTCAGCTCCGGGTCGCACAGCAGGGCGGCGAGCAGCGGGCGCAGGAAGCCGTCGATGGTGCGGGCGGGCACCCCGCGGGCGGCGAGGGCCTGGGCGGCGGGGAGTTCGGGGCGGGCCAGGATGCGTTCGACGGGTGTACCGGCGATCCGGGCGAGAGCCGCGCGGAGCCGGAGGGGCGCGCCGACGTCGAGGGGGCGAGCGCGCGGAGGCCCGAAGGGCTGAGCACGGTCGCCCCCTCGACGTCGGCTGAGGCGCCCCGGAGGCGGAGCACCCAGGGAGAGCAGACCGAGGCGGGCCTGGTCGCCGGCGCCGCCGACCGGTGCGCCGGTCTTCCGCGCGGGCGACACCGCCGTGCTCCGGGGGGCGCTTGCCAGGGCGCGTACAGCATGGAGTGCGCCCCTTGCGCTCCCTCCGACCACCGATGCTCCCGCGCGCTGCCGGCGGCCGTCGCTGTGCAGCAGGACGCCGGGCGCGAAGGGGCGCAGGACGAGGGCGTCGAGCCCTGGTGTCAGGCGTAGTTCCGGATACGACGTGGACAGGAACTGGCCGATCCGGTCGAGCCGGAAACCGTCGACCTTCTCCGTCGACATGCGTCCGCCCACGTAGGGGGCGGCCTCCAGGACCGCGGTCGTCACTCCTGCGCTGGTCAGCCGATGTGCCGCGGAGAGACCGGCGGTCCCGGCTCCCACGATGACGACGTCCACCTGGTACACGGGCTCAAGCACGAGGCCCCTCCTCGAGGTTGTGCGGCCGGTGGAGACGTCATGCCCCCAACAGGCTCCAGGGATACCCGAGTTCGGATCGAGGTTAGGGCCGTGATCGGTCAGAGACAGTCGCGCATGGACAGGGCACGGGCGCACAGCGGTCGCATATGGTCACAGGAGTTCATCAGGCCGCCCGGATCGCGTCTTCGATCCCCGGAAACGCGAAGGTGAACCCCGATTCCAGCAGTCGCTTGGGCACCACCCGTTGGCTGCCCAGCACATCCCCCGCCATCTCGCCCAGCGCGGCCCTGAGCACCGGCGCCGGGACCGCGAACGCCGTCGGCCGGTGCAGCACGCGCCCCATGGCCTCGGTGATCTCCCGGTTGGTCAGCGGCTGCGGGGCGGTCAGGTTGAACGGCCCCGACAGCCCGTCCCCGGCGATGAGATGACGCAGCGCGGCCACCTCGTCGTGCAGCGCGATGTACGACCAGTACTGCCGCCCGTCGCCCATCCTCCCGCCGAGTCCGGCCTTGAACAGCGGGAACAGCCGCCCCCACGCGCCGCCGCCGCGGGCCACCACCAGCCCGGTCCGCGCGAACACCGTCCGCACGCCCGCCTCCTGAGCGGGCACGGTGGCCTCCTCCCACTCCGCGCACAGCGACGGCAGGAAACCGTCCCCGGGCGGGGTGTCCTCGTCGACCACACGGTCCCCGGTGTCGCCGTAGATGCCGATCGCGCTGCCGTTGACCAGGACGCGCGGCGGCTCGTCGAGCGAGGCGAGGGCCTCCGCCAGTGCCGCCGTGCCCAGCACCCGGCTCCCCCGGATCCGCCGCTTGTAGTCCTCCGTCCAGCGGCGGTCGCCGATCCCCGCCCCGGCCAGGTTGACCACCGCGTCGCAGCCGATGAGTCCGGCCGCGTCCACGTACTGCCCCTCCGGATCCCAGCAGACCTCGTCCTCGCTCCGGGCCGAGCGGCGGACCAGGCGCACCACCTCGTGTCCGTCGGCGGTCAGGGACCGCACCAGAGCGCTGCCGATGAGACCGGAGGCGCCGGTCACCGCGATGCGTGATCGTTGCATGCGGCCCATCCTGCCCCTTGCGCACATGAAAACCCCGTGAAGCCATGGTGCCTGCCTGACATTCCCGCCTGCCGCCCGCCCTTCGGGCGGACGACGGGAATTATCAGGCAGGCCCCCGGCCCCCGCCGTAGGGTGACCGGCATGCCTGACCCCTCCATACGCACGGCCCGGCCCGAGGACGGCGAGGCGCTGACCCTCATCGACGTGGCCACCTGGTCGCACCTGCACGCGGTGGTGCCCGAGCCTCAGCCGCCGTACCGGCCGTTCTTCTCCGAGCGGCACGCCGTGGAGGACACCCTGGTCGCCGAGTCGGACGGCCGCGTCGTGGGGTACGTGCGCCTCGGCTTCCCCACCCCGCTCGACTGCAACGCGCACGTACGGCAGATCCAGGGCCTCGCCGTCGCCGACGAGGCCCGCGGCCGGGGCGTCGGCCGCGCGCTGATCCGTGCCGCCGTCGCGGAGGCCCGCCGGCGCGGCGCCCGCCGTATCACCCTGCGCGTCCTCGGGCACAACACCCCCGCCCGCAAGCTGTACGAGTCCGAGGGATTCGTCGTCGAGGGCGTGCTGCCGGAGGAGTTCCTGCTGGGCGGGGAGTACGTGGACGACGTGTTCATGGGCCGTCCCCTCTGACCCCCACCGGGGTCACGAGGTGACCAGTTCCCCGGTGTCCACCGGCGTCGTCGCGTCCTTCGCGCGCGCGGCGTCGGAGGACACCTCGTCCGCCGTCAGCACATATCCCGTCTCGTCGTTCGAGGTGGAGCGGGCGAAGACCACGCCGTACACCCGGCCCCCGGTGGTCAGCAGCGGGCCGCCGGAGTTGCCGGGCCGGACCGTCGACCGTATGGAATAGATCTCGCGGGTGACGGTGGCGTCGCTGTAGATGTTCTGCCCGGTCGCCCGCACCCGGTTCGCCACCGTGGCCGCCTGGAGGTTGAGGTCGCCGTCCTGCGGATAGCCCGCGACGACCGCCGAGTCACCGCGCGAGGCGTTGTCGTCGAAGCGGAGCACGGGGGCGCTCAGACCGGGCACGTACAGCACCGCCACGTCCCGGTCCGGGTCGAAGAGCACCACGCGCGCCTCGTACGACTGCCCGACGCCCCCGATGCGTACGGTCGGGTCGTCGATGCCCGCCACCACGTGTGCGTTCGTCATCACATGCTCCGGCGAGTACACGAACCCGCTGCCCTCGCGTCCCTGGGTGCCGGAGACACCCTCGATCTTCACCGTGCTCGTCTTGGCGGCGTTCGTGGCCCTGGGCGTGACGCTGTCGCCGGAGGGCTTGGCGACCCGGGCCGTCGACTCGTTCTCGAAGGGGTTGAAGACCTGCGGGAAGCCCGCCTCCGTGAGGGCGGACGTCGCCCGCGAGAACCACGTCGGCGTGGTGTCCGGCATCGTGTTCTGCACCGCGCCCAGCAGCGCCGAGTCACGTATGGCCGTCGTCACCGTCAGGGACGAGGACGCGCCCAGCACACTCGCGGCCACCCACGCCACGATCAGCACGGCGACCGAGTTCGCCGCCGCCCCGCCGATCCCGTCGGCCACCCGCAGCGGCCCCTCGTCCAGTTCGCGCCGCAGCCGCAGCGCCAGCCGCCCCGCCAGCTCGTGCCCCACCACGCCCGGGACCAGCACCGTCAGCACCGCGGCGACGGTCGCCGCCGCCGTCCCGCGTGTGACGAGGTCCATCACCCACGGCAGCACCCACACACCCACGACCGCCCCGCCCACGAACCCGGCCAGCGAGACGCAACCGGCAACCAGCCCACGCCGGTATCCGGAAGCCGCGTAGGCCAGGATCACCAGCACAAGCACCAGGTCGAGCAAGTCCACGGAGCCGCCTTTCTCTCGGACCCCCTAGTACGGGTGGGACGGGCCCAGTGATCAGTTACACGCACCGGTACCTCGGGATCCGGCCACGTGTGCGTGTACCCCCAGAAACGTCCTGGACCAGGACGATGGTTCCGCCAGGTGGCACATCGCACATCGCGGGCGGAGCGGGCCCCGTCGACATTGGGACCATGGACGCACGCGCCGCCGCCCGCACCGTGCTGGGCTGCCTGCCCGGCCTCGCCGCCGTCCTCGCGCCCGCGCTGTGCGCCCGGGTGGTCGAGGACGCGGTCGCCGAGGCCCGGCACACCCGGACCGCGGCGGCCCGCTCCGGGGCGGGCCAGGCGGATCCCGTGGCCCGCCACCGCGCCGCCCGACCGCGCATCATGCCGCGCACCGCCTGGCTGGACATCACCATCGCCCGGCACACCCAGCCGCCACCGCGCTACGACGACAAGGTCGTCGCCGTCTTCGTCCACCACACCGACTCGCCCAACAGCTACGCCTGCGCCGACACGCCCCGCATCATCCGCGACCTCTACGCCGGCCAGACCGGCGCCCGCAGCTGGGACGACCTCGGCTACAACTTCCTCGTCGACCGCTGCGGCACCATCTACGAGGGCCGTGCGGGCGGCGCCGACCGCGCCGTCACCGGCGCCCACAGCCTGGGCTTCAACCACCGCACCGCCGGCATCGCCGCCCTCGGCACCTTCACCGCCGGGGTCCCCGTCCCGCGGGCCATGACGGACGCGATCGCCGCACTGACCGCCTGGAAGCTCGGCCTGGCCGACGTCGACCCGCGGTCACGGGTGGCCCTGGTCTCCAGCAGCAGCCACAGCCGCTTCAAAAGCGGCACCACCGTCACCCTCCCCGCCGTAGCCGGCCACAACGACGGCTACATGACGACCTGCCCGGGCGCGGCCCTCACCGCGAAGCTCCCGGCCATCCGGGAGACGGCGGCACGACTTCAGGGCCGGCGAAAGTAGAACTTCCCCTTCCGTATTTGAACAACGGAAGATGAATTATTTCTGTCACCCAGGTGTACAACCTTTCGCCACCCGTCCCTGTCGAACTGGCCAAACAAGCGAGAAGACAGAATTCCGGGGGGAATCCTTGTCCATGCCGATCCGTTGGCTTTGCGCTGCCCTGCGGGTGCGCGGGAAGACCGAGCTTTTCCTGGTGCTGCTGTTCGGCGCCGGTTTCGCGGCGCTGCCCGTCTTCGCTCTGCTGCCGTCCCTGTGGGGATTCGCCGCGGCGTCGGCAGTGACGTACCTCGCGGACGAGGTGCTGCACGCCCGCGCCCCCGGCTTCGTGCGCCGGCTGGCGACGCTCCAGCTCAGCCGCACCATGCGGTTCGCCATCAGGACGGTGATGCTGCTCGCCCTGGCCGACCGGACGGACGCGCCGGACGCGGTGCTGATCGCCGGACTGGCCGTCTTCAGCGTCCACTTCGCGCTCGTGATGCTGTACTCGGCGCTGCACCGCGCCATCAGCATCCGGCGCGGCCTGCCGGTCGTCGTGCGCAACCTCGACATGAGCGGGGCGGGCATCCCGCAGAGCCCGCCCGCCCTCCTCTACCGACGCGTCCTGCGCAAGCTCCTCCACCTCGACCTGCCGGCCCACGCGGGGCTGCTGGCCGCGCTGGCGACGGGGGAGCGATACCCGGCGGGCATCGGCTACGCGTTGACGACCGGCCTGTCGGTCGCTGCGGTACTGGCCCTGCTCCGGCACTTCCGCGCGGCCCGCCGGACCCCCGGCCGGGAGGAGGTGATCGCCGAGGTCAACCGGCAACTGGCCGAATACCGCCCCGAGGTGGCCCTGTACTTCAGCTTCGCCGCCGTCTCCCGGGACTTCATGTACCAGGTCAACATGTGGATCGAGACGCTGGAGCAGCTCGACCGCCGCCCGGTGATCATCCTTCGCGAGAAGGCCTCGTTCCGTCACCTCAGCCGCACCTGGATCCCGGTCGTCTGTGTGCCCAAGGCCGACGACCTGGCCGAGCTGGACCTGTCCGGCGTCCGCGTCGTGCTCTACCCCGGCAACGCCGGCAAGAACGTGCACATGCTGCGCGTCGCCGAGGCCAAGCACGTCTTCATCGGTCACGGCGACAGCGACAAGCTCGCCAGCAGCAACCGGGTCAGCAAGGTCTATGACGAGATCTGGGTGGCCGGCCGGGCGGGCCGCGACCGCTACCAGCGCGTACGCCACGCCATCAGCGACGAGGCGATCGTCGAGGTGGGCCGCCCCCAGTTGTCCTCGATCCGCCTGCACGCCGACCACACACCCGGCCCGCTGCCCGTCGTCCTGTACGCCCCCACGTGGGAGGGCTGGAGCGACGACGACTGCCACACGTCCCTGATCCCGATGGGCGTGCCCCTGATCGAGAAGCTCCTCGCCGAGAACGTCCGCGTCATCTACAAGCCCCACCCCCTCACCGGCAAGCGCTCGGCGGAGGCAGCCGCCGCGGACCAGGCCATCCGCGCCCTGCTGCGGGCCGGCAACGAGCAGCGGGACGCCGAGCGGACGGAGGCCGCGGTGGCCGCCGCCGCGCCCCGGCTCCACGAGATCCAGGCCCGCCTCGACGAACTGGCCGGCCGGAGCGAGGGCGACTACACCCAGCAGACCCGCGACGCCCGCGTCCCCGACCGCAGCGGCGCCGCCGAGTGGCAGGCCCTGCGCGCCGAGTGGCACCGCGTCTTCCGGGAGTCCCGCGGCCCCGTCCGCCACAACGTCATACTCAAGCAACTCCCCACGCTCTACGAGTGCTTCGACCAGGCGGACATCCTCATCAGCGACGTCTCCTCCGTGGTCGCCGATTTCGTCGCGAGCCTCAAGCCGTACGTCCTGACCAATGCCCACGATCTTCCCGACGAGGAATTCCGTGCCGCGTACACCACGGCGGGCGGCGCGTATCTCCTGGACCGCGACTGCACCCGCCTGCCGGAAATTCTCGACTCGGTACGGGAGCCGCACCACGACCCGATGGCCGCCGATCGCCGCACCCTGAAGGAATACGTTCTGGGCCCGGATCACCCGACCTCGATGGAGCGGTTCAATTCGGCCGTCAACGCCCTCACCGAAAGGGCCGTACGCGATCTGACGGAGCACCACGCGGACCCGGATCCGGACCCGAACCGAATGTTCCCGCAGCAGCGGACCGCTTCGAGCGACCCTGCCCCTGCGGGACTGCTGGACCTGGGCCGGGCGAGCAGCGCCTGAGCGCGGCGGCCGGCGCGCTTGCATAAGCGGAACCCGGTTCCGTATGGTTCCGGAACGAGGTTCCGCTTTTTTTTGCGATGCAAGGAGACACGGTCATGCAGTACCGCACCTTGGGCCGGACCGGTGTGCAGGTCAGCGCCCTCGCGCTCGGCGCGATGAACTTCGGCAGGATCGGACGCACCACCCAGGACGAAGCCACCGCCCTCGTCGACGCCGCCCTGGAGGCGGGGATCAACCTCATCGACACCGCGGACATGTACAGCGAGGGTGAGTCGGAAGTGATGGTCGGCAAGGCCATCGCCGGCCGCCGTGACGACATCGTGCTGGCCACGAAGGCGGGCATGCCGATGGGCGAGGAGCGCAACCACCAGGGCGCCTCGCGCCGCTGGCTGGTCACCGAGCTGGACAACAGCCTGCGCCGTCTCGGAGTGGACCACGTCGATCTCTACCAGATCCACCGGTGGGACCCGAAGACCAGCGACGAGGAGACGCTGTCGGCCCTGACCGACCTGCAACGCACGGGCAAGATCCGCTACTTCGGCTCCTCGACCTTCCCCGCCTACCGCATCGTGCAGGCGCAGTGGGCCGCCCGCGAGCATCACCTGAGCCGTTACGTCACCGAACAGCCCAGCTATTCGATCCTCCAGCGCGGGATCGAGACCCACGTCCTGCCGGTGACCGAGCAGTACGGACTCGGTGTGCTGGTGTGGAGCCCACTGGCCTCGGGCTGGCTGTCGGGCGCGATCCGCGAGGGCCGGGACATCACCACCAGCCGCTCGACGTTCATGCCTCAGCGCTTCGACACCACCATCCCCGCCAACCGGGCCAGGCTGGACGCCGTCGAGCAACTGGCCAAGGTCGCCGACGAGGCCGGCCTGACCATGATCCAGCTCGCCCTCGGCTTCGTGACCGCCCACCCCGCCGTGACCAGCGCCCTCATCGGCCCCCGCACACCGGACCACCTGCACGCGCAACTGGCCGCCGCCGACACCGCGCTCTCCACCGACGTACTCGACGCGATCGACACGATCGTCACCCCCGGCACCGACCTGGCCCCCCACGAGAAGTTCGACACCCCGCCCGCCCTGCTGGACCCGTCCCTGCGCCGCCGCTGACCACCGACCTGCCCGAGCGCGGCGCCCACCGGCCGCCCCCGCTTTCCTGGCCGCCTCGGCGACCACACCCCCGCCCTCCGGCGCACTCCACGGCATCGCCCTCGTCCGCGCCGCGCTCACAGGTTCCTCGTAGGCGGCTCACTGATCCCGCTGAGCGGGGCGCCATAGCGTCAGGAGCACGCACTGACCGAAGGTGGGGATCAAGATGAGCACCGAGATGAAGAAGAGTGCCTGGACCGTCGTCTGCGCCGTCGCCACGGTCGTCCTCGGCCCGGCCGCCGTCACCGCGTCCGCGCTCGACCAGGCCAACAAGGCGCCGATGCACCACATGGTGCGGGCCGACCAGGCGCACGCGTACCTTCCGTCGGACAGCAGCCGCCGGCGCACCACGGCGGCGTGAAATCCCTTGCCCAGTACGGCAATCGGGCTTGTTTGCAACTTGGCCCACGGCTCTGGAGAGCCTAACCTTTCGGGACAAAAGTAGGACAGAAGTGAGTGACCTGCGGTCGGGTTCGTGCCGCGCACTGGCCACTCCCGCTGTCGTCCTGCGAGGGCTTCCGCGCCTGCGCTACGGTGCGCGGGCCGACAGCCGCAGGGAATACGGGGGGTTTCCAGGCGAGGCGCAGCCTCGGTCCGCACGGTCGTCGATCTTGTGGTGCGAGGGAGTCAGGGTGGGCGATGGTGACCTGCTCGGGCTCGACTGGCGCAAAAGCAGTGCTTGCGATCCGGTCGAGTGCGTGGAAGTCGCCCTGACGGACGGGGGAGTTCGGGTGCGTGAGTCGCATCGTCCGAAGGGACACATCGTCGCCTTCGAAGCCCCGGCCTGGCGGGAGTTTCTGCGCGCGTTATGCGGTACAACCCTGGGAGGGCCGGTGTGATGGGCGACTTCCGGCCATGGGCTCAGGGTGAAATCCGGGACGGGGGGTTCCTGTGGTTCGATTGGGCCGAGCAGTGAGACGAGTTCCGGACCATTACCGGAGTCCAAAACAGCTGCCTGGGGGCGAGATGGGGGATTCCACGGGGACGTCGCTTCCCACCGGGAACGTGGACAGGGCCGGCCCGCGGCCGTTGCTGCCGCTGGTCGTCGTGGTCGTCGTCTGCTTCGTGCTCTCCGGGGGTACGGCCACGCTGGTGGGTGTACTGCTCTCCCTCGCGGTGACGCCGACGCTGCGCCCCTGGGTGTGGGCGGCGGTCGGTGCGACGGTGGCGGGTCTCGCGGGCCTGCTGCTCGACCGGGGGACTACGGCCGCTGCCCGCCGGTTCCCGCAGTTGGCGGCTCGGGCTCTTGGGAGCGGGTTCCGGTCCCCGGAGTAGCCGGAGTAGCCGGAGCGGCCGGAGTGGTGGAACCCGTCTGACGGTTACTGATCCACCTGCGTATTCGCCGGTAGACCAGGACGAGTGTGCCGAAGCCGCCGGTGCCGAAGATGCTCAGCATCAGCGCGCGCAGGGAAGGGGTGTTCCCGGGGGCGATCGCGTGGACTATGGCGTACAGGACGATGGCCATCAGCCATATGGCCGCGAACAGCCCCACGGATATGAGTGCGAGGCATGTGACGGCCTTGCGGAACCTCTTCAGGGCCGAGTCCGAGCTCAGGATCGTGTGCGAGACGTAGGCCACCCAGTCGAAGAACGTGATGGGCCGGTCCAGCAGGACATCCCTGGGCGAGGCCACCTCGGCCGGGGGCGGGGAGATGATCACGGTCGGCTGGAACGGCTCCAGCGCGTCACCGGGCTCGGACGAGACCGTGGGCGCGGGTGGGCCCGCCTGTTCGCCTGGGTCTGCTGAAGCGTCCGTACCTGCCGAAGCGGTCGAACCCGCCGCTGCGGTCACGTCCGTCCGTTCAGCCGTCGGCGAGGCGGGTCCGGGCACAGGAGTGCCCGGGCGGGCACCGTCCTGTGCCCGCCTCTGCCGTATCCGCCTGAAGACACCCGCCACGGGCCTCTCCGATCTCTTCCCGACTGTCGCCAGAACGGGGGAAAGCTCCTGCTATGACGGGTACTGCTCCAGCACCTCGTCGATGAAGGCGATCGCAGCATCGCCGGACTCGGCGTCGGTGCGGGACCTCTCGAACTTCTCCAGGTAGTCGACGACGGCCTCCTGGTCGTCGCGTGTCGTCAGCGCGCCGTTCGGACCCTCCACGAAGAGGACGTCATCGTCGTCGTTGAAAGTGAGCGCGATCGCGCCGTTGCGCAGCACGGGGTGGTCGCCCAGGGTGAAGGGCACGACGCTCAGATCCACATGAGGGAGACGAGCGGCGGACTTCAGCTGTTCCAGTTGTGCGCGCATGGTCTCCGGTCCGCCGATCCAGCGCCGCAGCGCCGCCTCGTCGACCAGGAACCTCAGCCGTGGTTCGGTGGACTCGCGGAGCAACCGCCGCTGCCGCTCTGCGCGCAGCCGCACGATCGCGTCGACCCTTGCCTCCGGCTGACGGCCCTCCAGCAGGGCGCGGCTGTACTGCTCGGTCTGGAGCAGACCGGGGACGAACGTCGGGTCGTAGGCGGACAGTACGCTCGCCGCGCTTTCGAAACCGAGGTACACGGCGAACTGCGGGCCCACGACATCCCGGTGTCCGCTCCACCACGGAGGCCGTCGGCTCGCGCGGGTCGCGTCCTCCAGCCGGCGCCGCGTCTCCTCGTCCCGCACACTGTAGAGATCGAGGAGGGCACGCAGGTCCGTCACCGACACACCGACCGAGCCGCCCTCGATACGGATCACCTTGGACGGCGACCAGGACAGCCGCTCGGCCACATCGGGCTGACTGAGCTGCGCGTCATTGCGAAAAGTGCGCAGAGCAAGTCGCACCCTGCGCCGTTCCAGTGCGGGATCTTTCGATGTCATCTCCTCGCCGGTCCCGATTCTTTTCGAGGATGACTAGGAACTGCCACCTGGCAGTCTGCCACGAGCAACCTGCCAGGTGGCAGCCTGCTCCGGCACGACTCGCCACCTGGCGGTCCGGGGAATTGGCCCCAGCGTACCCCCAGCGCACCCGAAAAGGGGAACACGCCCCTTGCCCACGGTTTCTGACGGTGTGTCCGGCCTCTGGGCCCGGCGCACAGGAACCGGGGCGAGAGGCGGAGTGGGTCACTCCTTGAAGCGGGCCCAGAGGCGGGGGTAACGCTCGGCGAGGGCCGACTCGTTCTCGAAGTCGACCGGTGTCCCCTCCGGCTCCGCCGGTGCCGGGGCGATGCCCAGGTCGGGGGCCACCGTGCCGGTGAGCTGCTCGTACGCCTCGTCCGCCGCGTAGCCCAGTTCCTCGCCGTCGCCGTCGATCTCCTCGTCGAAGTCGTCCAGGAGCTCGGCCAGGGAGTCCGCGACGTGCACCGCGCCCTCGTAGATCTCGCGGCCCTGGCCGATCAGCCAGCAGCGGAAGAAGTCGAACGCGTCGTCGCTCGCCCCGTCCAGGAGCACCCAGGCGGCGCCCCACAGGTCCCAGGTGTACGCGCGGTTGTAGCGGGCCTCGAAGTGACGGGCGAAGTCCAGGATCATGTCCGGGTCAAGCTGGAGAAGCCGCTCCACGAGCACGTCGGCCTGCTCCTCGGGATCGCCCTCGGCGGCCTCGCGGGTGGCATCCACCAGCTCCCAGAACTCCATCTCGTCCATCACGGGTCCAGCATCGGCCCTCAGGCACAGCGGCGCACGTGGAGTGCGGCGGATCGTCGGATCGTTATCCGGATCCGTGTGCGGAGGGGGACGCCGAGGGGGACGCGGATCGGTACAGCGCCGCCAGCCGGTTCGCGTCCCGCGCGAAGCGTGCCCGCAGCGACTCCGGCGCCAGCACCTGCACCTCCGGGCCGAGCGCGGTGAGCTGCGTGTGCGCGACCTCCTCGGACTCCACCCGCAGGGCCAGGGTCACCCATCCGTCCCTGCCCGGCGCGTCCGCCACGTCCACCACGTCCGCCGCACCCGCCGCATCCATCGCGTCCCGCGCGGACACCGGATCGACCGCCCACGGAAGCTTCCGTATCCCCTCCGCCGACAGCCGGACCACCACCTCGGCCCGCAGGATCGAACGGGCGAAGCCCTCCGCCTGCTCCGCCCAGTGGCCCGGCAGGTCGAAGTCCTCGTCCCGGTGGAAGCGGGTCGACGAGACCGTGACGGCGGTGAAGCGGTCCATGCGGTACGTCCGGAAGAGGCCGCCCGCCTCCGGGAGCAGCCGCGCGCACAGGTACCAGACCCCCGCCTTCAGCACCAGCCCGTACGGCTCCAGCTCCCGCTCCACCTCCGCACCGTCCCGACGGTAGCGGGCCGTCACGCACCGGTCGTCCCACACCGCCTCGGCGACCGCGGGCAGCAGCGCGGGCGTCTCCGGCTCGCGGAACCAGGCCGGCGCGTCCAGGTGGAAGCGCTGGGCCGCCGTGCGCGGGACGTCACGGAAGGAGGGGAGCAGGGCGGCGGACACCTTCAGGTGGGCCGCCGAGGCCACGTCCTCCAGGCCCATGTCGCGCAGCGCCCCGGGCACGCCGGACAGGAACAGCGCCTCCGCCTCGGTGCGGGCCAGGCCGGTCAGCCGGGTACGGTAGCCGCCGATCAGCCGGTAGCCCCCGGCCCGGCCCCGGTCCGCGTACACCGGCACCCCCGCCTCCGAGAGCGCCTGCGCGTCCCGGGTGACCGTGCGCTCCGAGACCTCCAGCTCGCGCGCGAGTTCCGCGGCGGTCATGGAGGGACGGGACTGGAGCAGGAGCACCATCTTGATCAGGCGGGCGGCGCGCATACGTTCATGATGCCGGGGGCCACTGACAACGACACCGACGACGAAGGGGCACGGCGATCACGCCGTGCCCCTCTCGTCCAGCGACGGCCTACAGGCCGTACTTCTCCCGCGCTTCCTTCACCGCGGTCGCCTTGACCTCGCCGCGCTTGGCGAGCTGGGCCAGGGCCGCGACGACGATCGACTCCGCGTCGACGCCGAAGTGACGGCGGGCCGCCTCACGGGTGTCCGAGAGGCCGAAGCCGTCGGCGCCCAGCGAGGACCAGTCCTGCTCGACCCACTGCGCGATCTGGTCGGGGACCTGGCGCATGTAGTCGGAGACCGCGAGCACCGGGCCCTCGGCGCCGTGCAGCGCCTGGCGGACGTACGGCACCCGCTCCTCGCCGCGCAGCAGGGCCGCGTCGGCCTCCAGGGCGTCGCGGCGCAGCTCCGTCCAGGAGGTGGCCGACCAGACGTCGGCGGCCACGCCCCACTCGTCGGCGAGCAGCCGCTGGGCCTTGAGCGCCCAGTGGATCGCCGTGCCGGAGCCCAGCAGCTGGATGCGCGGGGCGTCGGCGGGCGGGGTGATACCCGCGGACTCCGCCGTGTTGAAGCGGTACAGGCCCTTGACGATGCCCTCGTCGATGCCGAGGCCCGACGGCTTGGCGGGCTGCGGCAGGGGCTCGTTGTAGACGGTCAGGTAGTAGAAGACGTTCTGGTCCTCACCCGGGGCCGCCTCGCCGTACATCCGGCGCAGACCGGCCTTGACGATCGCCGCGACCTCGTACGCGAACGCCGGGTCGTACGTCAGCGCCGCCGGGTTCGTCGCGGCGATCACCGGGGAGTGGCCGTCGGCGTGCTGGAGACCCTCGCCCGTCAGCGTCGTACGGCCGGCCGTGGCGCCGACGAGGAAGCCGCGGCCGAGCTGGTCGCCGAGCTGCCACATCTGGTCGGCGGTGCGCTGCCAGCCGAACATCGAGTAGAAGATGTAGAACGGGATCATCGCCTCGCCGTGCGTCGCGTACGCGGTCGACGCGGCGATGAAGTCGGCCATCGAGCCGGCCTCGGTGATCCCCTCGTTGAGGATCTGGCCGTTCTTGGCCTCCTTGTAGTACATCAGCTGGTCGCGGTCGACCGGCTCGTACGTCTGGCCCTTCGGCGAGTAGATGCCGAGGGAGGGGAAGAGCGACTCCATGCCGAAGGTCCGGGCCTCGTCCGGCACGATCGGTACCCAGCGCTTGCCCGTCTCCTTGTCGCGGACCAGGTCCTTGACGAGGCGGACGAATGCCATGGTGGTCGCCACGTTCTGGGAGCCGGAGCCCTTGTCGAAGGAGGCGAAGGCCTTCTCGGCGGGGGCGGGCAGCGGGGCGAGGGGGTGGACGCGGCGGGCCGGGGCCGGGCCGCCGAGGGCCGCGCGGCGCTCCTGGAGGTAGCGGACCTCGGGGGAGTCGGCGCCCGGGTGGCCGTAGGGGACCACGCCGTCGGTGAAGTCGCTGTCCTTGATCGGCAGTTCGAGCAGGTCGCGCATCGCCTTGAACTCGTCCACCGACAGCTTCTTCATCTGGTGGTTGGCGTTCTTCGACGCGAAGCCCTGGCCGAGGGTGTGGCCCTTGACCGTCTGGGCCAGGATCACGGTCGGCGCGCCCTTGTGCTCGACGGCGGCCTTGTACGCGGCGTAGACCTTGCGGGCCTCGTGACCACCGCGCGAGAGGTGGAAACACTCGAGGATCTTGTCGTCGCTCAGCAGCTTCGCCATCTCCACGAGCGCCGGGTCGGCGCCGAAGAAGTCCTGGCGGATGTAGGCGGCGTCGCGGGTCTGGTACGTCTGGACCTGCGCGTCCGGTACCTGGCGCAGGCGGCGTACGAGCGCACCCGTGGTGTCCAGCTGGAACAGCTCGTCCCAGGCGGAGCCCCACAGCGTCTTGACGACGTTCCAGCCGGCGCCGCGGAACTGGGCCTCCAGCTCCTGCACGATCTTGAAGTTGGCGCGGACCGGGCCGTCGAGACGCTGGAGGTTGCAGTTGATGACGAAGGTGAGGTTGTCCAGCTCCTCACGCGCGGCGAGCGCGAGGGCCGCCGTCGACTCCGGCTCGTCCATCTCGCCGTCGCCGAGGAAGGCCCACACGTGCGAGGCGGAGACGTCCTTGACGCCGCGGCTGGTGAGGTAGCGGTTGAAGCGGGCCTGGTAGATCGCGGAGAGCGGGCCGAGGCCCATCGACACCGTCGGGAACTCCCACAGCCAGGGCAGGCGGCGCGGGTGCGGGTAGGAGGGCAGGCCGTTGCCGCCGGCCTCCTGGCGGAAGTTGTCGAGGTGGTGCTCGTTCAGCCGGCCGTCGAGGAAGGCGCGGGCGTAGATGCCGGGGGAGGCGTGGCCCTGGATGTAGAGCTGGTCGCCCGAGCCGTCGGCCTCCTTGCCCTTGAAGAAGTGGTTGAAGCCGGTCTCGTACAGCCAGGCCGCGGAGGCGAAGGTGGCGATGTGGCCGCCGACGCCGTGCTTGCTGCCCCGGGTGACCATCGCGGCCGCGTTCCAGCGGTTCCAGGCGGTGATCCGGGCCTCCATCTCCGGGTCGCCGGGCAGGCCCGGCTCGGCGGAGGTGGGGATGGTGTTGACGTAGTCGGTCTCGAGGAGCTTCGGCAGCGCGATGCCGCCCGCCTCGGCGCGCTCCAGCGTGCGCCGCATCAGGTACGCGGCGCGGTGCGGCCCGGCCTCCCTGGCGACGGCGTCCAGAGAGGCCTGCCATTCGGCGGTCTCCTCCGGGTCGCGGTCCGGGAGCTGGTCGAGCGCGCTCGGCTGGATGGCGTTGGGGTCGGTCATGTCGCCGCCTTCCTCAGTCGAAGGGGGTTCCCTATGAGAGTTGTCGGGGTGCCCTAGGTCTTTGGCAGGACAGGGCGGGGGGACCCCGGTAGAGGTCCGTCGGTGACTTTAACTCCCTGATCGATGATCGATCAAAGGGTTGAGGGGCAAAACCTCTTGATTACGAGAAAGTCGGCACGGGGTGCCTCCGGCAGGGGCACCGAGTGTCGTGGCCGGGCGGAGTTTTCGCAGGTCGGGCGGCGTTTGAGCGGGGGAGCGCTCTGCTGTTCGGCAGCGGTCAGGCGCGCGGCGCGCAGTCCGAGGCCTGGGCCTTTGCCGGTTCCGCGATGCGGGGGTTGTGGCGCGGGGCGGCGGGGCGTTTGAGAGGGAGTGCTTCGTGGTGCGGGGGGAGGTCAGGCGCGCGGCGCGCAGTGCGAGGCGTGGGCCTTTGCCGGTTCCGCGATGGGACGGGGCGGCGGGGCGTTTGAGAGGGGAGTGCTTCGTGGTGCGGAGGAAGGTCAGGCGCGCGGCGCGCAGCCCAGGACGTGGGCCTTCACCAGCTCCGCGATACGCGGATCCCGGCGCTTGAAGGCCTGCACCAGCTCCTCGTGCTCCTCCGCGTACGACTGCTGGACCGTGCCCAGCCAGCGGATGGACAGGGCCGTGAAGACCTCGATGCCCAGGCCCTCCCAGGTGTGGAGCAGCACCGAGTTGCCGGCCGCGCGGACCAGCTCGCGGTGGAAGGCCACCGTGTGCCGTACCTGGCCCGTGCCGTCGGCGTCGCGGTCGGCCTCGTACAGGGCCAGCACGTGCGGCTCCAGGGCCGAGCAGTCCTCCGCGAGGCGGTCGGCCGCCAGTTCCGCCGCGATGGCCTCCAGGCCGGCCCGCACCGGGTAGCTCTCCTCCAGGTCGGCCGCCGTCAGGTTCCGCACCCGTACGCCCTTGTTCGGCGCGGACTCGATCAGGCGCAGGGACTCCAGCTCGCGGAGGGCCTCCCGGACCGGGGTCTGGCTCACCTCCAGCTCGGTGGCGATCCGCCGCTCCACGATGCGCTCGCCCGGCTGCCAGCGCCCGCTGACGATTCCCTCCACGATGTGCTCGCGGATCTGCTCGCGCAGCGAGTGGACGACGGGCGCGGTCATGGGGGGCTCCTTAGGAAGGGGCCGCCCTGCGGCCCCCGGGGGCTTCGACGATTAGACAATACGGCCGGTTCGCTACGTGAGCAGGGCGCATGGGGGTGCTTATGCGCAGGTGAGACGAGCCTTACACGGTGAGCACCCCGACAAACACGAACACCCCGCCCGGAAAGTCCGGACGGGGTGCCGTGCTGCCTGATCAGGAGACTCAGAGGCCCAGCTCGACCTCGAACTCGCCCGCCTCCAGGATCGCCTTGACCGCCGTCAGGTAACGGGCCGCGTCGGCGCCGTCCACCAGGCGGTGGTCGTAGGAGAGGGTCAGGTAGGTCATGTCGCGGACGCCGATGACCGTGCCCTCCTCGGTCTCGATGACGGCCGGACGCTTGACCGTGGCACCGATGCCGAGGATCGCGACCTGGCCCGGCGGCACGATGATCGTGTCGAACAGGGCGCCGCGCGAACCGGTGTTGGAGATGGTGAAGGTCGCGCCGGACAGCTCGTCCGGGGTGATCTTGTTGGCCCGGACCTTGCCCGCGAGCTCGGCCGTGGCCTTGGCGATACCGGCGATGTTGAGGTCGCCCGCGTGCTTGATGACCGGGGTCATCAGGCCCTTCTCGGAGTCCACCGCGATCCCGACGTTCTCGGAGTCGAAGTAGGTGATCGTGCCCTCGGCCTCGTTGATCTTGGCGTTGATGACCGGGTGGGCCTTCAGCGCCTGGGCCGCCGCCTTCACGAAGAACGGCATCGGGGAGAGCTTGACGCCCTCGCGCGCGGCGAAGGAGTCCTTGGCCTGGGCGCGCAGACGCATCAGGCGGGTGACGTCGACCTCGACGACCGACGACAGCTGGGCCTGCTCGTGCAGCGCCTTGACCATGTTGTCGCCGATGACCTTGCGGATGCGGGGCATCTTGACGGTCTGGCCGCGCAGCGGGGAGACCTCGAGCGCCGGGGCCTTCTTGGCCGGAGCGGCGGCCGCGGCCGGAGCCGGGGCAGCGGCGGCGGCCTTCGCGGCCTCGGCGGCGGCGATGACGTCCTGCTTGCGGATGCGGCCGCCGACGCCGGTGCCCTTGACGGTGGACAGGTCGACGCCGTTCTCGGCGGCGAGCTTGCGCACCAGCGGGGTGACGTACGCGCCCTCGTCGGTCGCCTGGGTGGCGGTCGGGGAGGTCGGCGCGGTGGCCGGCGTGACCGGGGCCGGGGCGGGAGCCGGAGCGGACGGTACCGGCTCGGGGGCCGGGGTGGTCACCTGCTGCGGGGCCGGAACCGTGGGCGCCTGCGGGGCCGGAGCGGGCGCGGGCGCCGGAGCAGCGGGGGCTGCCGGGGCGGGAGCCGGGGCCGGGGCCTCGGCGGCGGGCGCCGGAGCCGGGGCGGCCGGGGCCGGAGCGGCGGCCGGGGCGGCACCCGGGGCGCCGATGACGGCGAGCTTGGCGCCGACCTCGGCGGTCTCGTCCTCGCCGACCACGATCTCCAGCAGCACACCGGAGGTGGGCGCCGGGATCTCGGTGTCGACCTTGTCCGTGGAGACCTCGAGCAGCGGCTCGTCGGCCTCGACGGACTCGCCGACCTCCTTCAGCCAGCGGGTGACGGTGCCCTCGGTGACGGACTCACCGAGCGCGGGCAGGACCACGTCCGTGCCCTGCGCGCCCGAGGCACCGGCGGCGGCCTCGGCGGTCGGGGCCGGGGCGGGGGCGGCCTGCTCCGTGGAGGGGGCGGCCGGGGTCTGGGCGGCCGGGGCGGCCGTGGGGGTCGGCGCCGGGGCGGCGGCCGGGGCGGCCTCGGCGGCGGGGGCCGGGGCGGCCGCGGGGGCACCGGTGCCGTCGTCGATGACGGCCAGCTCGGCGCCCACCTCGACGGTCTCGTCCTCGGCGACCTTGATGGAGGCCAGCACACCGGCGGCGGGCGAGGGGATCTCGGTGTCGACCTTGTCGGTCGAGACCTCGAGCAGCGGCTCGTCGGCCTCGACGCGTTCACCCTCGGCCTTCAGCCAGCGGGTGACAGTGCCCTCGGTGACGCTCTCGCCGAGCGCCGGAAGGGTTACGGAAACCGCCATGGTTTCGGTTGCTCCTTACGAGTTGCGGAAGTCTGTGTCGTCGCTTCGTCGACCGAGGGGTCAGTCGTGCGAGTGCAGGGGCTTGCCCGCGAGGGCCAGGTGGGCCTCGCCGAGCGCCTCGTTCTGCGTCGGGTGGGCGTGGATGAGCTGGGCGACCTCGGCCGGCAGCGCCTCCCAGTTGTAGATCAGCTGGGCCTCGCCGACCTGCTCGCCCATGCGGTCGCCGACCATGTGGACGCCGACCACCGCGCCGTCCTTCACCTGGACGAGCTTGATCTCGCCCGAGGTGTTCAGGATCTTGCTCTTGCCGTTGCCCGCCAGGTTGTACTTCAGAGCGACGACCTTGTCCGCACCGTAGATCTCCTTGGCCTTGGCCTCGGTGATACCGACGGAGGCGACCTCCGGGTGGCAGTACGTCACCCGCGGGACACCGTCGTAGTCGATCGGGACGGCCTTCAGACCGGCCAGACGCTCCGCCACCAGGATGCCCTCGGCGAAGCCGACGTGCGCGAGCTGGAGCGTGGGGACCAGGTCACCGACGGCGGAGATGGTCGGGACGTTCGTCCGCATGTACTCGTCGACCAGGACGTAACCGCGGTCCATCGCGACGCCCTGCTCCTCGTAACCCAGGCCCTGCGAGACCGGGCCGCGGCCGACGGCGACGAGGAGGACCTCCGCCTCGAACTCCTTGCCGTCGGCGAGGGTGACCTTGACGCCGTCCTGGGTGTACTCGGCCTTCTGGAAGAAGGTGCCGAGGTTGAACTTGATGCCGCGCTTGCGGAAGGCGCGCTCAAGAAGCTTGGAGGAGTTCTCGTCCTCGACCGGGACGAGGTGCTTCAGGCCCTCGATGACCGTGACGTCCGAGCCGAAGGACTTCCACGCCGAGGCGAACTCGACGCCGATGACACCGCCGCCCAGGATGATCGCGGACTTGGGCACGCGGTCCAGGACGAGGGCGTGGTCGGAGGAGATGATCCGGTCGCCGTCGATCTCCAGGCCCGGCAGCGACTTCGGCACGGAGCCGGTCGCCAGCAGGACGTGACGGCCCTGGACGCGCTGGCCGCCCACGTCGACGGAGGTCGGGGAGGACAGGCGGCCCTCACCCTCGATGTAGGTCACCTTGCGGGAGGCGATCAGACCCTGGAGTCCCTTGTACAGGCCGGAGATGACACCGTCCTTGTACTTGTGGACGGCGGGGACGTCGATGCCCTCGAAGGTGGCCTTGACGCCGAACTGCTCGCTCTCGCGGGCCTGGTCGGCGATCTCGCCCGCGTGCAGCAGGGCCTTGGTGGGGATGCAACCCCGGTGCAGGCAGGTGCCGCCGACCTTGTCCTTCTCGATCAGGGCGACGTCCAGGCCCAGCTGCGCCCCGCGCAGGGCCGCGGCGTAACCGCCACTACCACCGCCGAGGATCACTAGGTCGAAAACGGTGCTGGCGTCGTTCGCCACGTCACGTCCTCCATGCATGTGCGCCGTACGCCGGTCTGCGTCGACCGGGCGGCGGCTGGTGTCCGGCCGCTCTTTCTTCGGCCCTGTGGTGGGGGCCCTGTCCTGCCGTGCCCCATCTTCGCACTTGTCGCTTGAGTTCGAGACGCGGGGCCGGTGTGTGAGACGTCCCACGTTCAGATGTGCACGGGGGCGTGGGGACCGCGTGATCAGTCCCCACGCCCCGGCAGCCGCCGTCGAACGGACGGACGGAACCGAACTCCGAGGCGAACTCAGCCCAGATCGCCGGCAGCCGTCAGCTCGGCAAGCCGCACCAGCGTCCGCACACCCGAGCCCGTGCCGCCCTTGGGCGTGTAGCCGAAGGGGCCCTGCTCGTTGAAGGCCGGGCCGGCGATGTCGAGGTGGGCCCAGGTGATGCCGTCGCCGACGAACTCGCGCAGGAAGAGACCGGCGACCAGGCCGCCGCCCATCCGCTCGCCCATGTTGGCGATGTCGGCGGTGGGGGAGTCCATGCCCTTGCGCAGGTGCTCCGGCAGCGGCATCGGCCAGGACGCCTCGCCGACCTCCTCGGAGGCCTCGACGATCGCCGTGCGGAACGCGTCGTCGTTGGCCATGACACCGAAGGTGCGGCTGCCCAGCGCCAGCACCATCGCACCGGTCAGCGTCGCCACGTCGACGATCGCGTCCGGCTTCTCCAGCGAGGCCGCCCACAGCGCGTCGGCGAGGACCAGGCGGCCCTCGGCGTCGGTGTTGAGGACCTCGACGGTCTTGCCGCTGTACATGCGCAGCACGTCTCCGGGGCGGACCGCGGTGCCCGACGGCATGTTCTCGGCGAGCGCCAGCCAGCCGGTGACGTTGACCTCCAGGCCTAGCCGGGCGGCGGCGACGACGGCGGCGAACACGGCGGCGGCACCGCTCATGTCGCACTTCATCGTCTCGTTGTGACCGGCGGGCTTGAGCGAGATGCCGCCCGAGTCGTAGGTGATGCCCTTGCCGACGAGGGCCAGGTGCTTCTTCGCCTTCGAGTTCGTGTACGACAGCTTCACCAGGCGGGGCGTCGCCGCCGAGCCGCCGCCGACGCCCAGGATGCCGCCGTAGCCGCCCCTGGCCAGGGCCTTCTCGTCGAGCACCTGCACCTTGAGGCCGTGCTCCTTGGCCGCGGTCTGCGCGACCTGGGCGAACGCCTGGGGGGTCAGGTCGTTCGGCGGCATGTTGATCAGGTCACGGGCCCGGTTGAGCTCCTCGGCGACGGCGGCGGCACGCGCCACGGCACCCTTGTGGGCCGCGTCCCGCGGCTTGGCGCCGAGCAGCGCGGCCTCGGCGAGCGGGCCCTTGCCGTTCTTCGCCTTCGCGGAGCGGTCGTCCTTGCCGTTCTCCTTGTACGAGTCGAAGGAGTACGCGCCGAGCAGCACGCCCTCCGCGATCGCGCCGACGTCGCCGCTGTCGCCGACGGGCAGTGCGAAGGCGGCCTTCTTGGCTCCGCCGAGGGCGCGGGCGGCCACGCCGGCGGCCCGGCGCAGCGCCTCGGCGTCGTACCAGGCGTCCTTGACCGGCTCCGCCCCCAGGCCCACCGCCACGACGAGCGGCGTCTTGAAGCCGGCCGGGGCGGGCAGCTTCGTCAGCTCGCCCTCGGCACCCGAGGCGCCGAGGGTCTCCAGGACGCCGGCGAGCCTGCCGTCGTACGCCTTGTCCACGGCCTCGGCGCCCGGCGCGACGACGGGGCCTTTGGCGCCCTTGGCGACACCGATCACGATCGCGTCGGCCCGGAGGCCGGGCGCCGCGGCGGTGCTGAGAGTGAGAGCAGTCACGGTGGTGAATTCTCGCTTCCGATGTGAGGTTTCTCTGGCCGATGCGGGTGGGTCGACCGGGCCCGGGAAGCGACCACCCTAGATCCGGCCTGGTGGCGCGCTGCTACCGGGGCCTTCACCCCGTCGGCGAACACCCGGGACGAGCCTACGCGCGTCATCGCGTCCGCTCATTCCTGTGGCCGTCCCCTCATCGCCTTCCGGCGGGCGATCGGCTCGCACTCCGCGGGCCGCGGCCTGTCCGGCGGATCAGGCCGCGGGACAGGGGCGGTGCCTCATCGGCGCTGGTGAGCGGGGCGAATGGGAGGGCATGCCGAGCCCCGCACCTGCGGCATGATCCGCCGGACAGGCCCTAGCGGCCCAGGCTGAGGACCACGAGGGCCGTCGTAGCCGCGGTCTCCGCGAGCCCCCCGAACACATCGCCGGTGACCCCGCCGAAGCGGCGCGTGCAGTGGCGCAGCAGGCATTCGGCGACCGCCACGGCGGCCACCACGGCGAGGGCGGCGCGGACGGTGTCGTACGCGCCGAGGCAGGCGCCCCCTGCCCCGGCCGCCGCCACCACCCCGGCCGCGACGGCCAGCGCGCCGCCCGTGGGCACCACTCCGGCGACCGCCGCCCCCAGCCCCTCCGGCCGGGCGGCCGGTACTCCGTCGCGGGCGGCGAGGGTGAGCGCCAGCCGGGCGGCCGTCGCCGAGACGACGGCGGCGAGCGCGCCCCGGGTCCAGGAGCCGCCGTACGCCTGGGCCAGCGCGGCCACTTGGGCCAGGAGCACGAGCACCAGCGTGAGCACGCCGAACGGCCCGATGTCCGACTGCTTCATGATCCGCAGCGCGTCCTCGGCGGGCTTGCCGCTGCCCAGCCCGTCCGCGGTGTCGGCCAGCCCGTCGAGGTGCAGGCCCCGGGTCAGCGCGGCGGGCACGGCGGCGGTGGCGACGGCGGCGAGCAGCGGGCCGGCGCCGAGGAGGAGCAGCAGCACACCGAGCGTGGCCGCGCACACGCCGACCACCAGGCCGGCCAGCGGGGCGCACAGCATGCCGCCACGGGCCGCCTCCCGGTCCCAGCGGGTGACCCGGACCGGGAGGACGGTGAGGGTGCCGAAGGCGAAGCGCAGGCCGTCCGGCCAGGGGGCGGGGGAGGAGGTCGCAGAGGGCTCGGGCACCGGCGCAGGTTACCGGGCGGCCGGGCGGCCCCGTACGGACACCGAGATTAAAGTACGCATATGGGACATTGGTGGTGGCGGAACATCGTCGAGCCGGGCAAACTCCCGCTGCTCCTCGCCCTCGGCGCCTTCGTCCTCACCTTCGTGATCACCCGCGTCATCACCCGTATGATCCGGGCGGGCAAGGGGCCGTTCGGCAATGTCACGGGGGCGGGCGGGCTGCACATCCACCACGTGGTGCCCGGCGTCGTCCTCACGGTCGTCGGCGGTTTCGGGGCCGTCGCCAGCGACCGGCACGGCTTCGGCGGGGGCCTCTTCGCGGTCGTCTTCGGCATCGGCGCGGGGCTGGTCCTGGACGAGTTCGCGCTGATCCTGCACCTCCACGACGTCTACTGGACCGAGGAGGGCCGCCAGAGCGTCGAGGCCGTCGTCCTCACCGCCGCCCTCGTCGGCCTGGTCCTCGTCGGTTTCTCCCCGTTCGGCGTGAACGACCTCTCCCGGGACGAACTCCAGGACCGCGGCACCGTCATCTCCACCGTCGCCGGCGACTTCGTCCTCTCCCTGGTCGCCCTGACCAAGGGCAAGCTCCGCACCGCGATCTTCGGCGTGATCGTCCCGCTCGTCGCCCTGGTCGGCGCGGTGCGCCTGGCCCGGCCCGGCTCGTACTGGGCCCGCCGCTTCTACCGCCACCGCGACCGCGCCCGCGCTCGCTCCTGGCTGCGGGCCTATCACCATGATCGCCGGTGGCTGCGGCCCCGCCTGGCGGTTCAGGACTGGATAGGCGGCAAACCGGATCCGACGCCGTCGAGCGTGACCGGCCCGCGCTGACGCTCCCGCAGGGTCTCCGCCGCGCACAGCAGTGCCACGCCCGCCAACGCCGCCAGGTGTTCCTTTCCCGCGAGGTTCTCCTTGACCAGGACCTCGGCCAGCATCGCGGTGCCCACGCCGCTCGCGGTGACGTGGGCGCCGTACCGCCGGCCCAGATACACGGCGAGACCCACCACGGCCGCCGACGGGCCGGTGTCGACGACCTGGGCGTCCGTTCCCGGCAGGCCCAGCGGGTGGTGCGGGCCCAGGGCGATGCCGACGCGCGCGTACCAGGTGCCGGCGAGCGTGGCCACGTACGCGATGGTCAGCGTCTGCCGGCGGCCCAGGCAGATCTCGGCGATGCCGAACACGAACAGGATCTGTACGAGCGCCCCCCACACCGGCAGGTCCAGCGCCGGCACGAACAGGGACAGCGGAGTCCGCAGCAACGCCAGCCACAGGGGGTCCGCGGCCCGTACGGCCCCCAGGGCCTGCACCGGCCGATAGCCCCAGGACTGGTTCTGCACGACCTGCACCACCGCCGTCAGACACACCACCCCGACCGTCATCGGGATCGCCCGCAGGCGCCGCTCCAGCAGCGGCTCCCGCACAGTGGCGTACAGCAGCCCCCATTCGGTGCGGGCCCAGCGGACGAGCGTGTTCATCGAAACTCCTTGCGTGGAAACCCCGGGTCTTCAGGCCGAGGAGGAAGCGGATCCGGGGATCGCTTGTCGCTCTGCGTCCGGGCTGCGCTACGCGTGTCGTGCCCGGCGGCGACAACCGAGCCGCCGGGTCTACCGCCGGGCCGGCGGGAAGTCAGGTCTGTGGAGCTCGTGCAAGACCGTGGGCGGCACACCCTCCCTTCGCCGGCAACCCCAGGCGGCAGCGGGCTGCGAAGCAGAGAGCCCGACCCGCAAGGGAAGGAATCCCCGTCGTTCACGGCGAGGAGGAGGTCAACCGTGCGTCTCCAGGTGCCGCCGGTGCAGCCACTTCGGCAGCCCCGACGCCGCGGGGCCTGTCGTCGGATTCCCGCCTGCCCCGCGACGCCTGGCACGCGCGCTCGCCGCGTTGCCGAACCACCCACGTGGCTCCTCCCCCACTCTCGGCTTCGCTCGAGCGGGGGCACCCCCATCGAGGGCGCTCCGGCGCCTTGCGATCGCACGCACCAGACGCCGCGGGGCCCGCCCTTCGGGCGGACGACGGGAATCCGACGACAGGCCCCCCAGGAACCCCTCCGCCCGCGCCGACGCGAGGCCGATGCGCGGCAGGTCCGCGCTCTTCTCGAAGAGCAGGAACCTGGGCTCCCAGATGGGCCGGTACTTGGCGTTGGCGCGGTACAGCGACTCGATCTGCCACCAGCGCGAGAAGAAGCTGAGCAGCGACCGCCACAGCCTCAGCACCGGCCCGGCGCCGAGGCGTGCGCCACGTTCGAAGACGGAACGGAACATGGCGAAGTTGAGTGAAACCTGCGTGATCCCGATCTCGGCGGCCCGGCGCAGCAGCTCGATGACCGTGAACTCCATCAGCCCGTTGTCGGAGTCCCGGTCGCGGCGCATGAGGTCCAGGGACAGCCCGTGCGGTCCCCAGGGCACGAAGGACAGCAGCGCCCGCAGGTCGCCCCGCGCGTCCGTGCACTCGAGCATCACGCACTGCCCGTCCCGAGGGTCCCCCAGCCGGCCCAGCGCCATGCTGAACCCGCGCTCGGTGGCCCCGTCGCGCCAGTCGTCCGCCCGCTGCACGAGGTACGCCATCTCCTCGGCCGGGATGTCCGCGTGCCGCCGGATGCGCACCGCGTACCCGGCCCGCTTCACCCGGTTGTAGGCCTGCCGGACGGTCCGCATGGCCCGTCCCTCCAGCGTGAACTCGGCGACCTCCACGATCGCCTCGTCACCGAGCTCCAGCGCGTCCAGCCCGTGCCGCGCGTACACGGTGCCGGCCTCCTCGCTCGTGCCCATCACGGCCGGGATCCAGCCGTGCTCCCGGGCCTGGGCCAGCCACGGCGCGATCGCGCCCGGCCACGCCTCCGAGTCGCCGATGGGGTCCCCGGAGGCCAGCGACACCCCGCCCACCACCCGGTAGGCCACCGCCGCCTTCCCGGTCGGCGACCACACGACGCTCTTCTCCCGGCGCAGCGCGAAATAGCCGAGCGAGTCCCGCTCGCCGTGTCTGTCCAGCAGCGCCCGCAGCCGCTTCTCGTCGTCCTCGGTGATCGGGTCGACGGCGCGCCGGGAGCGGAACGCGGCGTAGAACACGGCCAGGACCAGCACCGTGCTCATCACGTTGATGGCGACGTTGGCCCAGTTCGGGGAGGAGATCCCCGGGAACCGCGTCTCGTCGGCGGCGACCGAGATCAGCCGCAGCGTCCCGTAGTGCCAGCGCTCCGGGAACGTCGACCTCACGGCGTCCGGGGCCTGGTTGGCGGCCGTGACCAGCAGCGCGGCCAGCAGCGAGGCGACGAGCCCGCCCCCGACGGCGACCATGACGGCGAGCCTGGGGTTGGAGCGGTCGCCCTTGGCGTAGAACTCCCGGCGTCCCAGCAGCAGGGCGCCGACGAAGGCGGCCGTGAGGACCAGGGAGATCCAGTTCTGCGCGTACCGCTGGATCTCGGGGAACGTCATGGCGAACGCGAGCAGGGCCAGGAACAGGCCGCTGAGCACCAGGTTCAGGATCCACGAGGCCCGCTTGCGGCGCCGCATGGTGATGGCCAGGAACGTCGTGAACACGCCCGAGGCGAAACCGGCCGTCAGCAGGTACGGCGTGAAGAAGTTCTCCTGGTTGTGGCGCCGCACGTCCTGGCCCAGGGAGACCCACACGGCGCTCAGGAAGTTGATGAAGGCGACGGCGCGCAGGTACCAGACGGCGAGGGCGGCGGCCCGCCGGGACGCCCCGGTCGACCGCCGCCCGCCCCCACCCGTCCGGTCCCCGGCGGCTTCCTGATCCGCGGCAATTCGGGCATCTCCCATAAGGGAGGATCATATGGCGCTGCTCCGGCGAACCGCGCTTTTCCGGCCAGACCGCCCTCTCTGCGGCTACTCCGCCTCCGCGGGCTTCCTGCCCCTCGGACTGCTCGGACTGCTCGGACTCCTCGGACTCCTCGAGCTCCTCCGGCTCCCGCTCGGGCAGCTCCGCCGCCAGCGCGGCCGCCGCCTGGACCAGCGGCAGGGCGAGCAGCGCCCCGGCCTCCCGCTGTCGTGCCCGGCCGGCCGCCGCCCTCTCTGCGGCTACTCCGCCTCCGCGGGCTCCTGCCCCTCGGACTCCTCGGGCTTCTCGGACTCCTCGGGCTTCTCGGGCTCCTCCGGCTCCCGCTCGGGCAGCTCCGCCGCCAGCGCGGCCGCCGCCTGGACCAGCGGCAGGGCGAGCAGCGCCCCGGCCCCCTCGCCGACGGTCACCCCCTGCTCGAGCAGCGGCTCCAGGGCCATCCGGTCCAGTGCCTTGGCCTGACCCGGCTCCCCGCTGTCGTGCCCGGCCAGCCACCAGTCCGGCGCCCGGAACGCGACCCGCTGCCCGACCAGCGCACAGGCGGACGCCACGACCCCGTCCAGGATCACCGGCAGCTTGCGCACCGCGGCCTGCAACAGGAACCCGGTCATCGCCGCGAGGTCGGCCCCGCCCACGGTCGCCAGCAGCTGCAACTGATCGCCGAGCACCGGCCGCGCCCGCCGCAGCGCGTCCCGGATCGCGGCGCACTTGCGCATCCACGCCAGGTCGTCGATCGCCCGGCCGCCCCGCCCGGTCACCACCGACGCGTCCGTCCCGCACAGCGCGGCCACCAGCACGGAGGCCGCCGTGGTCCCGCCGACGCTCACATCGCCGAGCGCCACCAGATCCGTACCGGAGTCGGCCTCCCCGTCGGCCACGGCGACGCCCGCCCGGAACGCCGCCTCGGCCTCTTCGAGGGTCAGCGCGTCCTCGACGTCGATGCGTCCGCTGCCGCGCCGCACCCGGTGCCGTACGACCTCCGCCGGCAGTGACTCCGGCTCGCAGTCCAGCGCCATGTCCACCACCCGCACCGGCACCCCCAGCCTGCGCGCGAGCACCGCCGCCGGGCTGGCGCCCTCCAGGACCGCCCGGACCAGCTCATCGGCCGTGCCCGCGGGGCGGGCCGAGACGCCCAGTTCCGCGATGCCGTGGTCACCGGCGAAGAGCACGACCCGCGGCCGTTCGACCGGCCGTACCGGCACGGCTCCCTGCGCGGCGGCCAGCCACTCACCCAGGTCGTCGAGGCGGCCCAGGGAACCGGGCGGCACGATCCGGCGCTCCCGGTGGGCCTCGGCGTCACGGCGCACGCCCCCGTCCGGACGCTCGATCAGATCGGTGAAATCGTCGAGATTAAGCGAGCTCATTCGCCGAACAGTACCGGCAGCGATCGAACAGTTCCGCGCCACATCACCACCACACAGCCACGATGTCTTTGCACCCAAGATCGGCATCCCATACGTTCCGCTTTGCAGCGGAATGTCGCACAGGGAGCCGTCC
Source organism: Streptomyces sp. NPDC054834 (assembly GCF_053611185.1). Lineage (NCBI taxonomy): Bacteria > Bacillati > Actinomycetota > Actinomycetes > Kitasatosporales > Streptomycetaceae > Streptomyces > Streptomyces sp. NPDC054834. Next base: position 36,235 of record NZ_JBSGZV010000029.1, read on the forward strand.
ATGCAGCCCTCGCCACCCACCCTGGCCGCCATCGAACGGCACCGGGCCATGTACGCCGCCGAACTGGCCCTGGGCACCGACCGGTTCACCGAGCCGCGCCGCGACGACTGCCCGTGGTGCCGCTCGAAACGCCTGCGCACCCGCCTGCGCAGCCCCGACCTCCTCCAGCGCAAGCCGGGCACGTTCGTCCTCGACCAGTGCCGGGACTGCGGGCACGCCTTCCAGAACCCCCGGCTCACGGCCGAGGGGCTCGCCTTCCACCACGGGGACATCCACGACGGGCACCTGGAGGACTTCGCGGAACGCCTCCTCGCCGCCCACTCCGGCCACCGGCGCCACCGGCACGCGGCGAGCGCGATCCTGGCGCTGCAACCCGAACCGGAGAGCTGGCTGGACGTCGGCACCGGCCGCGCCCACTTCCCGCGGACGGCGCGGGAGCTCTTCCCGTACACCTCCTTCGACGGAGTCGACACCACCCTCCGCGTCGAGGAGGCCCGCCGGGCCGGATGGGTCGAGGAGGCCCACCGGGGCCACCTCACCACGCCCGGCGTCCTCGCCCGCCTGCGCGCCCGCTACGACGTCGTCAGCATGTTCCACCACCTGGAGCACACCCCCGACCCCCGGGCCGAACTCCACGCCGCGCTCGCCGCGCTGCGCCCCGGCGGGCACCTGCTGCTGGAGACCGTCGACCCGCGCAGCGTCTTCGGCGTCCTCCTGGGCAAGTGGTGGCTGCCCCAGGGCCAGCCCCGCCGCCTCCATCTGATGCCCCTGGCCAACCTCCGTACGGAACTGGAGTCCCGCGGCTGCACGGTCCTCCTGACGGACCGCAGGGCCCCGCACATCCCGTACGACCTCTCGGCCGCCGTCGCCCTCGCCCTGAGCCAGGCCTTCCCGGCCCCGGACGCCCCGTGGCGAACGACCCCGCCGAGCGAACTCCAACAGGTGCTCCGCGCGGTGCTCCTGGGAGCCACCAGCCCCCTGGCCGACGCGGCAGCCCTCCTGGACCGCGCCCTGGCCCCCCTCCTCCGCCGCACCCGCTTCTCGAACGCCTACCGCCTCATCGCCCGCAAGGACAGACCGTAGGCCCCGACGAGGGCCGGTGCCCTACCCCCGCAACACCACAGCCTGCCCCGCCACCACCAGCAGCACCTGTTCACACTCGGCCGCGAACGCCGAGTTCAGCCGCCCCAGCTCGTCGCGGTACCGCCGCCCGGAGGAGGTCGCCGGCACGATCCCCGACCCCACCTCGTTCGACACCGCGACCACGGTCCGCCGAGCCGCCCGCACCGCCGAAGCCAACTCCCGCACCCGCTCCCGCAACGCCCGCTCCCCACCGGACGCCCACTCCGCGTCGTCCCACGCCCCGACCGAGTCCATCGCGTCCGTCAGCCACAACGACAGACAGTCGATCAGCAGCGGCGGCCCGTCCTCGGCGAGCAACGGCACGAGGTCGCACGTCTCCGTCGTACGCCACGAACCCGGCCGCCGCTCCCGGTGCGCGGCCACCCGCGCCGCCCACTCCGTGTCCCCGTTCCGCGCCCCGCCCGTCGCCACGTACAGCACGTCGGGGAAGGCTTCGAGCCGCCGCTCGGCCTCCACCGACTTGCCCGACCGCGCACCCCCCAGCACCAGCGTCCGCCGCGGCACGTCGGGCACGTGCTCGTACACCCCCACCACCAGCGTCGTCCCGTCCGGCACCGCCCGCGCCCCCGCGGCCGCCAGCCGTCGCCGCAATTCCGGCCCCGGCGACACGTCGTGGTCGAGGTGGACGGCGACGACGTCCGTCGTCGGCCCCACCGCGCCCACCGCCCGCAGCCTGGCCAGCGCGTCCGGCCGCCCCACGACATCCGTGAGCACCATGTCGTACGCCGCGCCCTGCGCCGCCCCGCTCTCCAGCCCGGCGGGCGCGCCGCCCGGCGGCAGATACAGCAGCCGCTGACCGTCGGGCCCGGTCACCGCGTACCCGGTGCCGCCCGCGTCCATCGCCAGCGCCCGCACCCGATGCCCCGTCAGAAGCGTCAACTCCCGTCCGTCCGGCACCCGAACGGGCTGCGGCAGCCCGGCCGGCACCTCGACCGCCGGCCCGTCGTGCGGATGCGACAGCACCACCTGCCGTACCCCGCCCAGCGAATGACCGGCCCGGGCCGCCGCGAACGCCGCGCCGGGTGTCAGATCGAGCAGCAGCGTGCCGTCGACGAGCACCGCGGTGGCCGCCCGCGCGTCCGGGCCGAGCGCGGTGGCGCAGGCCGCACAGGGACAGTCGGGGCGGGGCAGTCCCGCGGGGGCACCGGTGCCGAGCAGAGTCAGTTCCACGGACTTGATTTTCGCTTGTCGCCGCAGGTCTTGCGCGTCCGGCCGGGGCCTGTCCGGCGGATCAGGTCCCAGGAAAGGGGCGGTGCCGCATCGGCGCTGGTGAGCGGGGCCATGGGGATGCCTCCGCGCGAGCGGAGCCGAGCGTGGGGGAGTCGGCGACCGACGACAACGCGGCAGATGGGAGTGCCAGGCCCCGCGACTGGGGCATGATCCGCCGGACAGGCTCTAGGCTCGGTGCAGGAGCCGGACCAAGATCCGGCTTTCGCTCTGCACGTGGTCGCACCAGGGAGGCGTACATGGTGGCTTGGACGTGGCGGTTCGAGAAGGCCGACGGGACGGAGGTCCAGCCCGCGGTCCAGCCCGAGGAGTTCACCACGCAGGGGGATGCCGAGTCCTGGGTCGGAGAGCACTACAAGGCCCTGCTGGAGGGCGGCGCGGACCAGGTCCGGCTGTTCGAGGACACCACGGAGATCTACGGCCCGATGAGCCTGCACGCCGACGAGTCCTGAACACCCCGGGGGGTGTGGCGAGCGCCGGGACGGTCCTCGCCCGCCCCCTCACTGCTCACCCGACGTCCCGCGCACGGTCCGTGTGACGCCGTCGGGGGTGAAGCTCACCGTCGACGCCGGTGTCACCCAGCCCGGTGATGACGTCGCCGGGTCCGCTGCCCGCCTCGCCGGGTGCCGCCGGCCTTCCTCAGTCCCCGCTCAGCCCCGTACCCCGCACAGGTGCAGCAGCGCCGCGACCCCCCGGTACGGGTCCGTTCGCCCGGCCCGCTCCTCGGCGGCCAGCAACGTGTCCAGGTCGGCCGGGGTCTCCGCGCCGTCCGCCGCAGTGTCCGTGAAGACCCGCACCCCGTACCAGGCGTGCAGCGGCGCCCCGATCCCGGCGAGCGTGGACGTCAGCGTGCCGAGCCGGTCCGCCCGGACATCGAGGCCGAGCCGATTGCGATAGGAGGTCGTGTCGAACGCGGCCAGCGCGCCCGCCCAGTCCCCGGACAGCCCCGGCCGCAAGGCCAGCGCGTCGCCGTTGCGCACCAGCAGCGACAGCAGCCCGCCCGGAGCGAGCATCCGGGCCAGCCCGGCCAGCAGCGCATCGGGCTCCTCGACGTACATCAGCACCCCGTGGCACAGCACCACGTCGAAACCGCCCGGCAGGAAGTGCACCCCCGTGTCCCGCCCGTCGCCCTGGACGATCCGCATCCGCTCGCGGATTCCCTCGGGCTCACCGGAGAGCGCCTCGCGCGCCGCCGAGATCATCGTCGTGTCCTGCTCGACGCCGGTCACCTGGTGCCCGGCCCGGGCCAGCCGCAGCGCCTGCGTGCCCTGGCCCATTCCCACGTCGAGCACCCGCAGCCGCTGCCCGACCGGGAACCGCCCGGCTATCTGCTCGTCGAGTTGCCGGGCCACCAGCTCCTGCCGTACGACGTCCCGCAAGCCGCCCAGCTTGCTCAGCCAGGCATCCGCCGCACCCTTCTGGAAGGCGTCCGTGCTCAGGGCCGCTCTCCGCGCTTGACCTGCGGCTTGGGCAGCCGGAGCCGACGCATCTGAAGAGAGCGCATGAGAGCGTACGCCACCGCGCCCTTGCGGTTCTGGTCCGGGAAGCGCTCGCCCAGCCGCTTCTTGAGCCGGAAGCCGCTGAGGATCGAGTCCAGCACGATCAGGACGATCACGATCAGCCACAGCAGCAGCGCGATGGTCTGGAGCGCCGGCACCCGCACCACGCTCAGCACCAGGATGACCACGGCCAGCGGCAGGAAGAACTCCGCCACGTTGAACCGAGAGTCGACCCAGTCGCGCGCGAACCGGCGAACCGGGCCCTTGTCACGGGTCGGCAGATACCGCTCGTCGCCGCTGGCCAGCGCCTGGCGCTGCCGCTCCATCTGGACGCGGCGCTCCTCGCGCTGCCGCTTGGCGGCGTCCTTGCGGTTCGTCGGAGTGCTGGCGACGCTGCGGCGCTGGCTCTGGGCCTCATTGCGCTTGGGCGTGGGCCTGCCCTTGGGGGCCTGCGGGTCACGGGTCTGCTTGGAGTCGGTCACCGGCACCTTGTCGGTGGGGGCCTTCTCTTCCTTGGCACGGCTACGGAACACAAAACCCAAGGGTACGGGGTGCCGGGGCATGGACCCCAGCCCCGTGGGGAACGATCCGGCAACACCATTCGTCTCTAGGGGGACAACAGGGGACGTCGCGGACGGTTCACTCAGGGGCACCCCGGGAGCCACCTACTCCCTACGCCGGAGCGGAGCCGTAGGCAGTCGTCCTTGGGGATGAGCGCATCCGTCCCCGAACAGTGCGGTAATGGATGCAGGGCCCGTACTGTGGGTTCTGTCGCAGGATCTGTGAGCTGGAGTCCGTCAGAAGGGGGCGCGCGAAGCCCATGAGCGGTGTCATGAAGCGTATGGGGATGATCTTCCGCGCGAAGGCGAACAAGGCCCTTGACCGGGCCGAGGACCCGCGCGAGACCCTCGATTACTCGTACCAGAAGCAGCTGGAGCTGCTCCAGAAGGTCCGCCGCGGCGTCGCCGACGTGGCCACCTCCCGCAAGCGCCTCGAGCTCCAGCTCAACCAGCTCCAGTCGCAGTCGACCAAGCTGGAGGACCAGGGCCGCAAGGCGCTCGCGCTCGGCCGCGAGGACCTGGCCCGCGAGGCGCTCTCCCGCCGCGCCGCGCTCCAGCAGCAGGTGACGGACCTGGAGACGCAGCACACCACCCTCCAGGGCGAGGAGGAGAAGCTCACCCTCGCGGCCCAGCGGCTCCAGGCCAAGGTCGATGCCTTCCGTACGAAGAAGGAGACCATCAAGGCCACCTACACCGCGGCCCAGGCGCAGACCCGCATCGGCGAGGCCTTCTCCGGCATCTCCGAGGAGATGGGCGACGTCGGCCTGGCCATCCAGCGCGCCGAGGACAAGACGCAGCAGCTCCAGGCCCGGGCCGGCGCGATCGACGAACTCCTCGCCTCGGGCGCCCTGGACGACCCCACCGGCATGGCCAAGGACGACATCGCGGCCGAGCTGGACCGGCTCTCCGGTGGTACGGATGTAGAGCTGGAACTCCAGCGCATGAAGGCCGAGCTGGCCGGAGGCGCGCCCCAGCAGGCGATCGAGGGCGGCACCGCCCAGGCGCAGTCCCAGCAGCAGCCGCAGGACACCCCGCGCTTCGACAAGCAGTAGCCCGAGCGCTCAGAGCCACAGCCTGGAGGGCGACATGGCCGACATGATCGTACGGATCATGGGGGAGGGGCAGGTGAGGCTGGCGGACAGCCACCTCACCGAACTGAACAAGCTCGACGACGAGCTGCTGGCCGAGATGGAGAACGGCGACGGCCCCGGCTTCCGCCGCACCCTCCAGGCCCTCCTCACCAAGGTCCGCGACCTCGGCGAGCCCGTCCCCGACGACTCCCTGGACCCCTCCGACCTCATCCTCCCGTCACCGGACGCGACGCTGGAGGAGGTCCGGGAACTGCTGAGCGACGACGGCCTGATTCCGGGCTGACCGGACTGTCCGTACTGTTCACGGTGTGAGCACCCTCGACCGCGCCAGATGCCGCCTCCAGGCACACCCCCTAGCGCTGGACGCGGCACTGGCGGCGGGCGTGCTGATCTGCATGGTCGTGGGGTCCTTCGTGACCCCGCAGGACGAGAAGGACATCGCCTGGGGCGTCCGCAGCCCCGCCGCGTTCAGCCTGCTGCTCATCACGATCGGCGCCGCGGCCCTCGTCTTCCGCCGCAGCGCCCCCAAGACGGTCCTCGCCGTCACCGGCACCGTCTCCGTGATCGAATGCGTCACCGGCGACCCCCGCGCCCCGGTCGCGATGTCCGCCGTGGTCGCCCTCTACACCGTCGCCTCGACCACCGACCGCGCCACCACCTGGCGCGCGGGCCTGCTCACCATGACCGTGCTGACCGGCGCCGCCATGCTCGCCGGCCCCCTGCCCTGGTACGCCCAGGAGAACCTCGCCATCTTCGCCTGGACCGGCATCGGCGCCACCGCCGGAGACGCCGTCCGCAGCCGCCGCGCGGTCGTCCAGGCCATCCGCGAGCGCGCCGAGCGCGCCGAACGCACCCGCGAGGAGGAGGCCCGCCGCCGGGTCGCCGAGGAACGCCTGCGCATCGCCCGCGACCTGCACGACGTCGTCGCCCACCACATCGCCCTGGTCAACGTCCAGGCCGGAGTCGCCGCCCACGTCATGGACAAGCGCCCCGACCAGGCGAAGGAGGCCCTGGCCCACGTACGCGAGGCCAGCCGCTCCGCCCTCAACGAACTCCGCGCCACCGTCGGCCTGCTCCGCCAGTCCGGCGACCCGAAGGCCCCCACCGAACCCGCCCCCGGCCTCAGCGGCCTCGAGGACCTCGCCGACACCTTCCGCAACGCCGGTCTCCGGGTCGAGGTCGCCCGCGCCGACCAGGGCACCGAACTGCCCGCCGCCGTCGACCTGGCCGCGTACCGCATCATCCAGGAAGCCCTCACCAATGTGCAGAAGCACGCGGGCACCGACGCCAAGGCCGAGGTCAGCGTGGTCCGTGTGGGCCCGAACATCGAGGTCACCGTCCTCGACGACGGCCGCCCCGGCGAGGACGTGCCCGCTCCCTCCGGCGGCGGCCACGGCCTGCTCGGCATGCGCGAGCGGGTCACCGCCCTGCGCGGCACCCTCACCACCGGCCCCCGCTACGGCGGTGGATTCCGCGTCCATGCCATCCTGCCGATCAAGACCGGCACCGCCGCCCCGGGAGACTCCGCATGACCATCCGCGTCCTGCTCGCCGACGACCAGGCACTGCTGCGCAGCGCCTTCAGAGTGCTCGTCGACTCCGAGCCGGACATGGAGGTGGTGGGGGAGGCGTCGGACGGCGCGGAAGCCGTGCGGCTGGCGTCTCAGCACCGGGCCGACGTCGTGCTGATGGACATCCGCATGCCGGGCACGGACGGGCTGGCGGCCACTCGGTTGATCAGCGCGGATCCCGGGCTGGTACATGTCCGGGTCGTCATCCTGACCACGTTCGAGGTCGACGACTACGTGGTGCAGGCGCTGCGGGCCGGTGCCTCCGGCTTCCTGGGCAAGGGCAGCGAGCCGGAGGAACTGCTCAGCGCGATCCGGATCGCCGCTGGGGGAGAGGCCCTGCTCTCCCCGACGGCCACCAAAGGCCTCATCGCCCGCTTCCTCGCCCAGGGCGACGCGGGCGACGGCGACCGCGACCCGGCCCGCGCGGAGCGTCTCGCGGCGCTGACCGGGCGGGAGCGGGAGGTGCTGGTGCAGGTCGCCGGCGGCCACTCCAACGACGAGATCGCGGAACGGCTGGAGGTCAGTCCGCTGACCGTGAAGACCCACGTGAACCGGGCCATGGCCAAGCTGGGGGCCCGGGATCGGGCGCAGCTTGTGGTGATCGCTTACGAGTCGGGGTTGGTCCGGCCGCGGGCGGACTGACGGTTACCGCTTGAGCGAGGCGACGAACGCGTCCCAGGCGAGGGCTGGGACGACGAGTACGGGGCCTTGGGGGGTCTTGCTGTCGCGGACGGGGACGAGGCCGGGGAAGTCCTCGGTGATCTCTGTCGCATGTTCTGTAGTCCTCCATCGCCTTACGGATCAGCTGCACTGACTCGGGTAGCGAGAGAGCGTTGGCACGCAGTACTTCATACTGCCGCCGCCACTTCATGGCCGCTTCCGAGTCCTCGTAGAGGTGACCGGCGTCAACGCCCTCTTCGTAAGTCACCGTTGAGCCGCCGGCCAGTGTCAGCAGGGTCGCCCAGCCGCTCGGCGTTGTAGCGGCAGGACAGGCGCCAGTCGTAGGGGAGGGCGACCAGATTCGCCGGCACCTCCGGGTCCTCGTCCGGCGACCGGCGACGCAGGGTGAAGTGCTGCTCCAGCCAGCCGAGCAGGTCGGTGTAGCCCTCCACCAGTGGGGACAGCCCCGGCAGGCCGTGCACGACGCGCATCAGGCAATTCGGGCGTATGCCGTCATCCGGGTGGTCGTCCAGCAGGCCCGGCGGCAGAGCCAGGTCCTTCACGGAGGCGCCCAGCGTCCGGATCCCCCGGACGAGTGCCGAGCCCGACGCCCCCCCACACCTCGTTCCCGTCGGCGTCCGCCAAGCGGCTTCCCATGATCCCCGGAACCACGACCACCAGATCGCCGACCGGGCCACGCTGCGTTGCCGTCCCGCCCCCGTGCGTGCACGTGCCGTAAGGAGACCAGCGTAGTGACCCAGGTACGAAAAGATGCCCCTTCCGCCCAGGAAGGGGCATCTCCCAACATGGGGAAGCAGCCGGGGTTTACGGCAGCGCCAGCATCCGCTCCAGTGCCAGCTTCGCGAAGGCCTCCGTCTCCTCGTCGACCTCGATGCGGTTGACGAGGTTGCCCTCGGCGAGGGACTCCAGGGCCCAGACCAGGTGGGGGAGGTCGATGCGGTTCATGGTCGAGCAGAAGCAGACCGTCTTGTCGAGGAAGACGATCTCCTTGCCCTCGGGCGCGAAACGGTTCGCCAGGCGGCGGACCAGGTTCAGCTCCGTGCCGATGGCCCACTTGGAGCCGGCCGGGGCGGCCTCCAGGGCCTTGATGATGTACTCCGTCGAGCCGACGTAGTCGGCCGCGGCCACGACCTCGTGCTTGCACTCGGGGTGGACCAGGACGTTGACGCCGGGGATGCGGGTGCGCACGTCGTTCACCGAGTCGAGGCTGAAGCGGCCGTGGACCGAGCAGTGGCCGCGCCACAGGATCATCTTGGCGGCGCGCAGCTCGTCGGCGGTCAGTCCGCCGTTCGGCTTGTGCGGGTTGTAGACCACGCAGTCGTCCAGGGACATGCCCATGTCGCGGACGGCGGTGTTGCGGCCGAGGTGCTGGTCCGGCAGGAACAGGACCTTTTCGCCCTGCTCGAAGGCCCAGTCCAGGGCCCGCTTCGCGTTCGACGACGTGCAGATGGTGCCGCCGTGCTTGCCGGTGAACGCCTTGATGTCCGCGGAGGAGTTCATGTACGAGACGGGCACCACCTGCTCGGCGATGCCGGCCTCCGTCAGGACGTCCCAGCACTCCGCGACCTGCTCGGCCGTCGCCATGTCGGCCATGGAGCAGCCGGCGGCGAGGTCGGGCAGGACGACCTTCTGGTCGTCGGAGGTGAGGATGTCGGCCGACTCTGCCATGAAGTGCACACCGCAGAAGACGATGTACTCGGCCTCCGGGCGCGCGGCCGCGTCCCGGGCCAGCTTGAAGGAGTCGCCCGTGACATCGGCGAACTGGATGACCTCGTCGCGCTGGTAGTGGTGGCCGAGCACGAAGACCTTGTCGCCGAGCTTCGCCTTGGCCGCGCGGGCGCGCTCGACCAGGTCGGGGTCGGACGGCGAGGGCAGGTCACCGGGACACTCGACGCCCCGCTCGCTCTTCGGGTCGGCCTCACGGCCGAGCAGCAGCAGGGCGAGCGGAGACGGCTGTACGTCGAGCTCCGGGGTCTGGGCGGTGGTCACGGCACGCACCCTTTCTGGTCTTCTCTACTTTTCGTCGAACTGACGCTATCTATCATAACCTGCTTCACGTCACTTTGACGATGGTCATTGCGTCGATGTGACGTGAATCCCGATGAGGCGCCGGTGAGGCGTTTTCCGCTTCCAACCGCATGTGCGAGCATGAGAAGGGAACGACAAGACGAACGCTCGGCCCGGAATGAATCCGCGGCCCCGCCGGTTGCAACCGTCGGCAAGCAGTCTCCGTACAACCCGGGAGAGATGTAGATGTCCGTATCGGACGAGACCAGCACCGTCACCGACGGCATCATCCTGACCGACGCCGCCGCGGCGAAGGTCAAGGCCCTGCTCGACCAGGAAGGCCGTGACGACCTCGCCCTGCGCGTCGCCGTCCAGCCCGGTGGCTGCTCCGGCCTGCGCTACCAGCTCTTCTTCGACGAGCGCTCGCTCGACGGCGACGTCGAGAAGGACTTCGGCGGCGTCAAGGTGGTCACCGACCGGATGAGCGCCCCGTACCTGGGCGGCGCCACCGTCGACTTCGTGGACACGATCGAGAAGCAGGGCTTCACGATCGACAACCCGAACGCGACGGGCTCCTGCGCCTGCGGCGACTCCTTCAGCTGAGCCGCGCGACGCACACAGCGCACAACACGAAGGCGGCGGCCCCCTCCGACGGGGCCGCCGCCTTCGCGCGTCCGGGGACTCAGCGAGTCAATGAGGACGACGACTTCGGCAGGCGTGCGCCCGGCCGCTCCTTCGGGATCTCCTGGCCGTCCGAGCCGACCACCTTCCGGTCGCCGAGCGGCTGGTCCAGGTGCACGGTCCGGTGGTAGACCTTCGCGATCAGCACGCAGATCTTGTTCGGCCAGGGCTTCTCGGTCACCGTGACGGTCACCTTGCCGGAGTCCTCGGCGGCCGACGCCTTGTAGTCGGCGCACACCCCGCCCTCGAACGCCACGGTCAGGTCGTCGCCCGCGACGCTGTAGCCGGTCACCGTCACGGGCTTCTCGGCCGGTGACGCCGACGACGTGCCCGACGGCGCGCCCGACTGCGTGCCCGACTGCGTGGTATCCGGCGACGCCAGGTACTTCGGGTCGACGGCCGGGTACGTCACCGTGAGGGCGTTCCCCGTCCCCCGCGTCTGGAAGAGCCAGGACGGAACCAGTGCCTGCCGGCCGTCGACGGAGTGCGCGGCCAGCCCGAACACCGCCTTCCGCACGGTGACCGTCTCCCGCGTCGGCGTCGGCACGGCCGACCCCGACACCGACCCGCACGGCTGCTCCAGCCGGTCCTTCTGCGGTACGGGAGCGGCGCAACCGCCGATGCCCATCCGGTGGTCGGTCCCGGGCGCCGCGTTCAGCAAGCTCAGCGCCTTCTCGGCGCCCAGGACGGGATACGTGTCCCCCTTCACCGGAGCCTTCAGCTCACCGTGGCCGCCGATCACCTGGCCCTGCTTGTCGACGGTCAGGCCGGTCGTCCAGCCGTAGGTGGGCAGCCCGCCCACCACAGGGTCGGCGTTCACCACCCGCTGGGCGCCCATGACCTGGCTCGCGTCCACCTTGGCGTCGTCCTGGCCGACCGCCTTCAGCACCGGCGCCGCCGCCTTCTTCGCGGCCGACTCGCTCACCCCGTCGGTGGCCGGATTGGCGGGGTCCTGCGTGCAGACGGTGATCTTCTTGCAGTTGTCGGTGCCGGGCGCGTACCGGCTGAACGTCCAGGTGCCCGGCGCCTCCTTGTTGACCTGAAGACTCGGCCCGGACCCGTCCTTCCCGGCGCCGACCCGCCAGGTCTGCCCCTCGGCCACCGGAGTGCCGTCGACGTCCAGCGCCTTCGCCAGCCGGGCCACCTCGTCCTTGGTGACCTCGCCGCCGGCCCGGTACACCGGCGCCGAGGCGGGGCCGTCGGGCAGGGTGCCGGCGGCCTTGTACGTGACGCCGTACGGGTTGGGCTCACCTGGCGCGATGCCCTCCGAGGAGCCGTCCAGGGTGAGGGGCGGGGGAGTGCCGCCGGAGGCCGCGGACCCCGTACCGCCGCCCGAGGCGCCGTTCGCGGTCGCGGCGAGGTACGCCCCACCGCCACCGACCAGCAGCACGGCCGCGGCGACGGAGGCGATGACAGCGGGGGAGCGGCGGCGGGCGGGCCGTTCGTCATCGGCCTCGCCGTGGTCCCGGGGAACCTCGTCGTCGGACAGCTCGGCCACGACCGCGGGCTCGACCGCAGGCTCGGCCGCGGCTTCCGGCTCGGGGGAGGACTCCAGCTGGGGCGCGGCTTCCGGCTCGGGCACGGAATCGGGCTCCGGCTCCGCCACCGCTTCGGACACGGCCTCCGGCTGCTCGGACACGGCTTCCGCCTGCTCGGGTGCGGCCTCCGGCTCGGGCGAGGCTTCCGGCTCCGCTGCGGCTGCCGCCTCGGGCGCGGCCTCCTCCTCGGCCTCATGCCCGGCCGGGCCCCCAGGCTCCGGAATCCGGTTCTCCGCCGAGGCTCCCCCGCCGGTGCCCGCGGCCGCGTCGTCGTTGTCGGGTCGCTCGGTGTTCACCGCATCGCTCCTTGCTGGGTCGTATCCCGCATCCCCTCCACGGGGGACGGCGATGGGACGCGGCGGGTGAGCGAGCGGTTCCCTCGAACGGACCGGATGAATCAGTCGCCGTAGTCCGACATGGCGTCGAGCAGCCGCGCGGAGGCAACGGGGACGGTCACGCCGTGGATCAGCGACGGGGGCACGGGAACGGAGGAGTCCCGGTCCGCCACCGCCCAGTGCGGAGCCATCCTGGCGCAGTCACCGCGCAGCGACGCCAGGTCGCCGTCGAGGTCGGCCGGAACGGGGGCGTGGACCTTGAGGTTCGTCATAGCGGCACCGTAAGCATGTGAGGTCAGCGGATAAAGATCTACTATCCGGTAGTTTTCCCGCTCCCGCACCTCGGCCGGAACAGGTGGCGTGAACGACCGGACCGGGTAGCGTGAACTGTCAAACCGCCTCCCTCAGGAGAATCCTCGCCGTGCGCATCGCAGTCACCGGCTCCATCGCCACCGACCACCTCATGACCTTCCCCGGCCGCTTCGCCGACCAGCTGGTCGCGGACCAGCTGCACACGGTCTCCCTCTCCTTCCTGGTCGACAACCTCGACGTCCGCCGTGGCGGCGTCGGCGCGAACATCGCCTTCGGCATGGGACAGCTCGGCACCCGGCCCGTCCTGGTCGGCGCCGCCGGCTTCGACTTCGACGAGTACCGCGCCTGGCTGGAGCGGCACGGCGTGGACACCGAGTCGGTGCGCATCTCCGAGACCCTGCACACCGCCCGCTTCGTGTGCACCACCGACACCGACCACAACCAGATCGGTTCCTTCTACACCGGCGCCATGAGCGAGGCCCGGCTGATCGAGCTCAAGACCGTCGCCGACCGCGTCGACGGCCTGGACCTGGTCCTGATCGGCGCAGACGACCCCGAGGCGATGCTCCGCCACACCGAGGAGTGCCGCTCGCGGAACATCCCGTTCGCCGCCGACTTCTCCCAGCAGATCGCCCGCATGGACGGCGAGGAGATCCGGATACTGCTGGACGGGGCGACGTACCTGTTCTCCAACGAGTACGAGAAGGGCCTCATCGAGTCCAAGACGGGCTGGACCGACGAGGAGATCCTCGCCAAGGTCGGCCACCGGGTCACCACGCTCGGCTCGCAGGGCGTCCGCATCGAACGGGCCGGTGAGGACCCGGTCGAGGTCGGCTGCCCGGAGGAGGAGCGCAAGGCCGACCCCACCGGCGTCGGCGACGCCTTCCGCGCCGGCTTCCTCTCCGGCCTCGCCTGGGGCGTCTCCCACGAGCGCGCCGCCCAGGTCGGCTGCATGCTGGCGACCCTCGTCATCGAGACGGTCGGCACCCAGGAGTACCAGCTGCGCCGCGCCCACTTCATGGACCGCTTCACCAAGGCCTACGGCCACGAGGCCGCCGCCGAGGTCCAGCAGCACCTCGCGTAGTCAGGCGATGCGGCGGACCACGTACGCCGAACCGTGGTCCGCCGGCTCCTCGCCGGCGTACTCCTGCCCGCGCATCTCGCACCACGCCGGGATGTCCAGCCGGGCCGCCTCGTCGTCGGACAGGACCCGGACCGTGCCGCCCACCGGCACGTCCCCGATGACCTTCGCCAGCTCGATGACCGGGATCGGGCAGCGCTTGCCGAGCGAGTCGACGACCACCTCGTCCGGCCGTACGGCCGCCGCGGCGGGCACCGGCGCGCCGAGCTTCTCCCGCACCCCCGCCACCACGCCCGGCAGCACCGACAGGAACCGCTCGACGTCGTCCTGCGCGGTGCCCGGCGGCAGCGACACCCGGACGTTGCCCTCGCTCAGCACCCCCATCGCCTTGAGCACATGGCTGGGCGTCAGCGTGCTGCTCGTACAGGACGAACCGGACGAGACGGAGAAGCCGGCCCGGTCCAACTCGTGCAGCAGGGTCTCCCCGTCGACGTAGAGACAGGAGAAGGTGACGATCCCGGGCAGCCGCCGCTCCGGATCGCCCACCACCTCCACGTCCGGCACCGACTCCCGCACCCCCGCGCGGATCCGCCGCGTCAGCTCCCGCAGCCGTGCCGCCTCCTCGGCGGCCTCCGCCCGCACCGCCCGCAGCGAGGCCACCGCGGCCACGATCGCCGGGAGGTTCTCGAAGCCGGACGCCCGCCCCGACTCCCGCTCGTCCACCGGCCCTTGCGGCGCGAACCGCACCCCCTTGCGGACCACCAGCAGCCCGACCCCCGACGGCCCGCCCCACTTGTGCGCACTCGCCGTCAGCAGCGACCAGTCCCCCTCGACCCGCCCCCACCCCAGCGACTGCGCCGCGTCCACCAGCAGCGGCACCCCGGCCGCCCGGCACACCTCGGCCACCTCCGCCACCGGCTGCACGGTCCCCACCTCGTGGTTCGCCGACTGGAGACAGGCGAGCGCGGTGTCGGGCCGGAGGGCGGCCCCGTACGAGTCGGCGGTCACCGCGCCATTACGGCTCACGGCGACCTGCGTGACCGTGCCGCCGTCCGCTTCGTGCGTGTCCGCCGAATGGAGAACCGAGGAGTGCTCGACGGATGACACGATCAGGTGACGTCCGACCCGCCGTCGCCCCGCCAGCGCCCCCGCGATCCCGCTGTGCACGGCCCGGGTCCCGGAAGAGGTGAACGTCAGTTCGTCCACCCGGCACCCGACAGCCTCGGCAGCCGCCTCCCGAGCCACGTCGAGCAACATCCGCGCCCGCCGCCCCTCCCGGTACAACCGCGCGGGATCGGCCCACCCTTCATCGAGCGAAGCCACCAGGGCCTGCCGGGCAACGGAATGAAGAGGAGCACCAGAAGCAGCATCGAAGTAGGCCACACGCCAACGTTAAACGCCGTGCAGAGCAGCGCGCCCAAGGGGCGCGGGGCTGTGTCGACATGCGGCTCCGCCGCGTGGGCGCGAGCAACCACAAGGCACCCGCACTCGCGAACGAAACCCCAGGAAACCCGAGCTGTTCGGCGCCCGAAGCCCAGCTGATCCACCCCTTCGGGCCGACCCGCGGCGCGTATGCCCCCCTCCCCGCGACCCGCCGGAAGGCGTCCAGTAGGGTTTGGTCCGCATAAACATCAAACCCCTGCCCGACGCAGGGCGGCGACCGACCAGCGAGAAGGCCGCAGCCAACCAGCGCGGGCGAGACTCTCGGGAAGGCGCTACGTGAGTCCCAACGGCTCCGACCGCTCGCCGCGGCGCCCGATGCGGCGGAAGCTGCTGCAGGCAATGACCGCGGGCCTGGTCCTGGCGACCGCAACCGGTTGCACATACAAGGACTTCCCCCGCCTTGGCATGCCCACCCCGACCACGGAAGAGGCTCCGCGGATCCTCTCCCTGTGGCAGGGCTCCTGGGCTGCCGCGCTCGCCGTCGGCGTGCTGGTGTGGGGCCTGATCCTGTGGAGCGCCATGTTCCACCGGCGCAGCCGCACCAAGGTCGAGGTACCTCCGCAGACCCGGTACAACATGCCGATCGAGGCGCTGTACACGGTGGTACCGATCATCATCATCTCGGTGCTCTTCTACTTCACGGCCCGGGACGAGTCGAAGCTCCTCGACCTCTCCAAGAAGCCCGACGTCACCATCAACGTCGTCGGCTTCCAGTGGAGCTGGGGCTTCAACTACGTCGAGAACGTGCCCGGTTCCACCGGCAACGCCAAGACCGACCCGCAGCTGAACGCGATCCCGGACCGGTTCAAGACCGACTTCCCGGCGAACGCCGGCGGTGTCTACGACGTCGGCACGCCCGGCACGCGGAACCCGGAGACCGGCAACCCGGGGCCGACGCTGTGGCTGCCCAAGGGCAAGACGGTCCGCTTCGTCCTCACCTCGCGTGACGTCATCCACTCCTTCTGGGTGCTGCCGTTCCTGATGAAGCAGGACGTCATCCCGGGCCACACCAACGCCTTCCAGGTGACTCCCAACGCGTACGGCACCTTCAGGGGCAAGTGCGCCGAGCTCTGCGGCGTCGACCACTCCCGGATGCTGTTCAACGTGAAGGTCGTCTCCCCGGCGGCCTACGAGAAGCACCTCAAGGACCTCGTCAAGAAGGGGCAGACCGGTTACATTCCCGCCGGCATCGCGCAGACGAGCCACGAGAAGAACCGGGAGACGAACAACCTGTGAGCATCCTCAACGAACCCCAGGGTGCCGCGGCGGCTGACTCTTACGAGAACGAGCTGCCGGTAAGGCGCAAGCAACCCGGCAACGTCATGGTGAAGTGGCTGACGACCACCGACCACAAGACGATCGGCACGCTCTACCTCGTCACCTCGTTCGCGTTCTTCCTCATCGGCGGCGTCATGGCGCTGCTCATGCGCGCCGAGCTGGCCCGGCCGGGCCTTCAGTTCATGTCGAACGAGCAGTTCAACCAGGCGTTCACGATGCACGGCACGATCATGCTGCTGATGTTCGCGACGCCGCTGTTCGCCGGTTTCACGAACTGGATCATGCCGCTCCAGATCGGCGCGCCCGACGTGGCGTTCCCGCGGCTGAACATGTTCGCCTACTGGCTGTACCTGTTCGGCTCGCTGATCGCGGTGGCCGGCTTCCTCACCCCGCAGGGTGCGGCCGACTTCGGCTGGTTCGCCTACGCCCCGCTGTCGGACGCCATCCGCAGCCCCGGTGTCGGCGCCGACATGTGGATCATGGGTCTGGCCTTCTCCGGCTTCGGCACGATCCTCGGCTCGGTCAACTTCATCACCACGATCATCTGCATGCGCGCGCCCGGCATGACCATGTTCCGCATGCCGATCTTCACCTGGAACGTGCTGCTGACCGGTGTCCTGGTCCTGCTGGCCTTCCCGGTCCTGGCCGCCGCGCTGTTCGCCCTGGAGGCGGACCGCAAGTTCGGTGCCCACGTCTTCGACGCCGCCAACGGCGGATCACTACTGTGGCAACACCTCTTCTGGTTCTTCGGCCATCCAGAGGTGTACATCATCGCGCTACCGTTCTTCGGCATCATTTCCGAGGTCATCCCGGTCTTCAGCCGCAAGCCGATGTTCGGCTACATGGGCCTGATCGCCGCGACCATCTCGATCGCCGGTCTGTCCGTGACGGTGTGGGCGCACCACATGTACGTCACCGGTGGCGTGCTCCTGCCGTTCTTCTCCTTCATGACCTTCCTGATCGCGGTCCCGACCGGTGTGAAGTTCTTCAACTGGATCGGCACCATGTGGAAGGGCTCGCTGAGCTTCGAGACCCCGATGCTGTGGGCGACCGGCTTCCTGATCACCTTCACGTTCGGTGGTCTGACCGGTGTCATCCTGGCCTCGCCGCCGATGGACTTCCACGTCTCGGACTCGTACTTCGTGGTGGCGCACTTCCACTACGTCGTCTTCGGCACCGTCGTCTTCGCGATGTTCTCCGGATTCCACTTCTGGTGGCCGAAGTTCACCGGCAAGATGCTGGACGAGCGCCTCGGCAAGATCACCTTCTGGACGCTGTTCATCGGCTTCCACGGCACCTTCCTGGTCCAGCACTGGCTGGGCGCCGAGGGCATGCCGCGCCGGTACGCGGACTACCTGGCTGCCGACGGCTTCACCGCCCTGAACACGGTCTCGACCATCAGCTCGTTCGTGCTCGGCCTGTCGATCCTGCCGTTCCTCTACAACGTGTGGAAGACGGCCAAGTACGGCAAGCCGGTCGGCGTCGACGACCCGTGGGGCTACGGCCGTTCGCTCGAGTGGGCGACCTCCTGCCCGCCGCCGCGCCACAACTTCCTCACCCTGCCGCGGATCCGCAGCGAATCCCCGGCGTTCGACCTGCACCACCCCGAGATCGCCGCTCTTGAGCAGCTCGAGCACGCCGGCCACGGCAGCAGCAGCGCCATCGCGGGCAGCAAGGAGGCCGGCAAGTGAAGATCCAGGGCCGGATGTTCATCTGGCTGAGCTTCTTCGTCCTGATCATGGCCGTCGTGTACGGCGTGTGGTCGAAGGAGCCGGCCGGTACCACGGCGCTCTTCCTGGCCTTCGGCCTGTGCATCATGATCGGCTTCTACCTGGGCTTCACCGCCCGGCGGGTCGACGCGGGTGCCCAGGACAACAAGGAGGCCGATGTCGCGGACGACGCGGGCGAGCTGGGCTTCTTCAGCCCGCACAGCTGGCAGCCGCTCATGCTCGGCACCGGCGGTGCGATCGCCTTCCTCAGCATCGCGGTCGGCTGGTGGCTGATCTACTTCGCGGCACCGATCATCATGATCGGCCTGTTCGGCTGGGTCTTCGAGTACTACCACGGTGAGAACCGCACCCAGTAGTACGCACACGCCGTAGCGCCCGCCGAGCGCACCGGAAGCCCGGACACTCCGCCAGGAGGTCCGGGCTTCCGTCGTTCCCGCAGGGCCCTTCCCCCGTCCGCTACACCCAGCGCGCCCGGGTCGGCGAGGCTCCTTAGCGTGAGCTCATGAGCATCTCTCCGCGCACCCGCACCGTCGTCAGCTGCGCCCTGCTGATGGCCGCCCTCGGCGCGGGCGTCACCGCCTGCGGATCGGACGGCAGCCCCCTGGCGGACAAGCCGTACGACGCGGCGGACCAGATCTCCTTCAGCGGCCTCACCGGCGACGGGAAGAAGGCCGACCCGGACAAGCCCATCGAGGTCACCGCAGAGGACGACGGGCGCATCACCGACGTCACCGCCGTGGACGCCACGGGACGCTATGTGGCGGGCGAACTCGCCGCCGACGGCAGCCGCTGGCACAGCACCGCCCCACTGGCCGCGAACGCCCACTACACGGTGCGGATCAGCACGGAGGACGAGGACGGGGCGCCCGGCCGCCGGACCTTCACCTTCGACACCAGCCTGCCCAGGACCACCAAGCGCCTGGACGTCACCTTCGGGCCCGGCGCGGGCGCGTACGGCGTCGGCCAGCCCGTCACGGCGAAGCTGAACCAAGAGGTCAAGGACAAGGCGCAGCGGGCCATCGTGGAGCGCGCCCTCAGGGTCGACTCCATCCCGGCCGTGGCCGGCTCCTGGTACTGGGTGAACGCCAAGGAACTCCACTACCGTCCCAAGGAGTACTGGCCCGCGCACGCCACCGTCCAGGTGCACAGCAACCTGGAAGGCGTGAGGATCAGCGACCGCCTCTGGGGCGGCACCGCCAAGCCCCTGACGTTGACCATCGGCGACCGGATCGAGGCCGTCACGGACGCGTCGTCCCACGAGATGACGGTCTACAAGAACGGCGCGGTGATCAACGAGATCCCCGTCACCACCGGAAAGCCCGGCTTCGAGACCCGCAACGGCGTCAAGGTCGTACTGGAGAAGCAGCAGTTCGTACGCATGCGCGGCAGCACCGTCGGCATCGCCGAGGGCACCTCCGACTCCTACGACCTGCCGGTCTACTACGCCACCCGTGTCACCTGGTCCGGCGAGTACGTGCACGCCGCCCCCTGGTCCGTCGGCTCGCAGGGCTACGCGAACGTCAGCCACGGCTGCACGGGCATGAGCACGCCCAACGCGGAGTGGTTCTTCGACACCATCCACCCGGGCGACATCGTCAAGGTCGTCAACTCGGCCGGCCACACGATGGAGCCCTTCGACAACGGCTTCGGCGACTGGAACGTCGGCTGGAACAAGTGGCGCACCGGCAGCGCCCTGACCAACGGCAAGCCCGACGGCCCGGCCCCGCAGGACGCGCTGAGACTCCGGCCGACGGCGGTGTGAGGGTCACAGCGCAGGGGCGCGGCTCGGCCGCGCCCCGAGCCGTCAGGCGCTCAGCAGCTTCCTCTTCCGCAGCAGGGAGGCCAGCGCCGCGGCGAACTCCACCGGGTCGACAGGCAGGGTCACCGCCGCGTCGGCCCGGCTCCATGTCGCCAGCCAGGCGTCCTGCGGCCGCCCCATCAACAGCAGCACCGGCGGGCAGTTGAAGATCTCGTCCTTGATCTGCCGGCATACCCCCATGCCCCCCATGGGCACGGCCTCACCGTCCAGGACGCAGACGTCGATGCCGCCCTTGTCCAGCTCCGCGATCACCGCCGCAGGCGTCGCGCATTCCACGAACTCCACCACGGGTGCGTCCGGAGCCGGCCGGCGTCCGGTGGCGAGCCGGACCTGCTCTCGGGTGTTGGAGTTGTCGCTGTAGACCAGCACCGTGGCGGTCGGCTGCATGGTTCCTCCGATACACAGGGCGTACGCCGTCGTACGAACAGGACCGATGCGGCGGATGCTACCCCCTCGGACACCCTGTCAACACTGGTGCGGACACGACTCCGAAAGACCGCTTGATGGGCCATACGGGCACTGCACACCCTGCGAACACTCCGAACGGCACCCCCCGGAGTGAGGGCGAGATAAGCGACCGACATAATGTCGGTCGTGGCGACAGCAACGACAGTAGAAACCGGGCACGCGCACCCGTCGGTCAACCGGCCGAACCTCACCAGCGTCGGAACCATCATCTGGCTGAGTTCCGAGCTGATGTTCTTCGCGGCCCTCTTCGCGATGTACTTCACCCTGCGATCGGTGACGGGTCCCGATCACTGGAAGGAGATGGCGTCCAGCCTGAACCTTCCGTTCTCGGCGACGAACACCACGATCCTGGTGCTCTCCTCCCTCACCTGCCAGCTCGGCGTGTTCGCGGCCGAGCGCGGTGATGTGAAGAAGCTCCGGGGCTGGTTCATCGTCACGTTCGTGATGGGTGCGATCTTCATCGGCGGCCAGATCTTCGAGTACACCGAGCTGGTGAAGAAGGACGGGCTCTCGCTCTCCTCCGACCCGTACGGCTCGGTGTTCTACCTGACCACCGGCTTCCACGGCCTGCACGTGACGGGCGGTCTCATCGCCTTCCTGCTGGTCCTCGGCCGCACCTACGCGGCGAAGAGGTTCACGCACGAGCAGGCCACCGCCGCGATCGTCGTGTCCTACTACTGGCACTTCGTCGATGTCGTCTGGATCGGCCTCTTCGCCACGATCTACCTGATCAAGTAGCCGGGACCGCTCCCGAACATCCAGAAGCATCGACGCAGAAGATCCTGACACCGGGGTAATCCGTGAAAAAGCTCTCCGCACGACGACGCCATCCGCTGGCGGCGGTCGTCGTCCTACTCCTCGCGCTGGCGGCCACTGGGGGGCTGTACGCCGCGTTCGCGCCCGCGAGCAAGGCGCAGGCCGATGAGTCCTCCCAGTCCCTGACCATCGAAGAGGGCAAGAAGCTCTACGAGGTCGGTTGCGCCAGCTGCCACGGCACCGGTGGCCAGGGCTCCTCCGACGGGCCGAGCCTGGTGGGCGTTGGCGCCGCGGCCGTCGACTTCCAGGTCGGCACCGGCCGTATGCCGGCCGCCACCTCCCAGGGCGCGCAGGTCCCGAAGAAGAAGAACATCTACACCCAGGCCCAGATCGACCAGCTGGCGGCGTTCATCGCCTCCCTGGGCGCCGGCCCGAACGTGCCGACCTCGGAGCAGTACAACCCGAGCGACGGCGACATCGCCAAGGGCGGCGAGCTGTTCCGCACCAACTGCGCGCAGTGCCACAACTTCACCGGCAAGGGTGGTGCGCTGACCAAGGGCAAGTTCGCCCCGTCCCTGGACGGCGTCGACCCGAAGCACATCTACGAGGCCATGCAGACCGGCCCGCAGAACATGCCGTCCTTCCCCGACACCACGATGTCGGAGAAGAATAAGAAGGACATCATCGCGTACCTGCACGCGGTCAACGGCGATGAGACGACGAACCCCGGCGGTCTGGAGCTGGGCGGCCTCGGGCCGGTCAGCGAGGGTCTGTTCGCGTGGATCTTCGGTCTCGGCGCACTTGTCGCGGTCGCCGTCTGGGTCGCCGCTCGGACCGCAAAGGCCAAGAAGTCATGAGTAGCCAAGACATTCCAGAAGAGAACCTGCCCGCCGAGCAGGACACCACGCACGGCGCCGTAGACGTCGCGGACGAGAAGAACCCGTTCGCCGACCCGGGGCTGCCGCCGCACGAGCACCGGATCCAGGACATCGACGAGCGGGCCGCCAGGCGGTCCGAGCGCGTGGTCGCCCTGCTGTTCACGGTGTCGATGCTGGCCACCATCGGCTTCATCGCCTCGTACGTGACGGTGCCGGCCGACAAGTCGATCTTCGTCTTCCCGATCGGCCACGTCAGCGCGCTCAACTTCGCGCTGGGCCTGTGCCTCGGCACGGCGCTGTTCTGCATCGGCGCGGGCGCGGTCCACTGGGCCCGCACCCTGATGTCCGACGTGGAGGTCGCCGACGAGCGTCACCCGATCGCGGCCCCGCCCGAGGTCCGGGCGAAGGTCCACGCGGACTTCAAGCAGGGCGCCAAGGAGTCGGCGCTCGGCCGCCGCAAGCTGATCCGCAACACGATGCTCGGCGCGCTCACCCTGGTGCCGCTCTCCGGCGTCGTCCTGCTGCGCGACCTCGGCCCGCTGCCCGAGACCAAGCTCCGCCACACGCTGTGGTCCAAGGGCAAGCTGCTGGTCAACATGAACACCAACCAGCCGCTGCGCCCCGAGGACGTCCAGGTCGGCTCGCTGACCTTCGCCAAGCCCGAGGGCCTGGAGGAGGCACAGGAGGATTTCCAGAACGAGATCGCCAAGGCGGCCCTGATGATCATCCGGCTCCAGCCGGACAACATCAAGGACAAGCGCGAGCTCGAGTGGTCGCACGAGGGCATCGTCGCGTACTCGAAGATCTGCACCCACGTCGGTTGCCCGATCTCGCTGTACGAGCAGCAGACGCACCACGTGCTGTGCCCGTGCCACCAGTCCACCTTCGACCTCTCCGACGGTGCCCGAGTGATCTTCGGCCCCGCCGGTCACGCCCTGCCCCAGCTCCGCATCGGCGTGAACGGAGACGGTTACCTCCAGGCGCTCGGCGACTTCGAGGAGCCCGTCGGTCCTGCATTCTGGGAGCGCGGATGAGTACTTCAGCCAACGAACAGCCCCGCCCCCGCGGGAAGGCACCGGCCGGCGAGCGCGTCGCCGACTGGGCCGACGGCCGGCTCGGGATCTACTCCCTGGCCAAGGCCAACATGCGCAAGATCTTCCCCGACCACTGGTCGTTCATGTTGGGCGAGGTCTGCCTCTACAGCTTCCTCATCATCATCCTCACGGGTGTGTACCTGACGCTGTTCTTCCACCCGTCGATGAACGAGGTGGAGTACCACGGCAGCTACGTCCCGCTCCAGGGACAGCTGATGAGCGAGGCGTTCAGCTCGACCCTGCACATCTCCTTCGACGTGCGCGGTGGTCTGCTCATCCGGCAGATCCACCACTGGGCCGCGCTGATCTTCCTGGCCGGCATGTTCGTGCACATGATGCGCGTCTTCTTCACCGGCGCGTTCCGCAAGCCGCGTGAGATCAACTGGCTGTTCGGCTTCCTGCTGTTCGTCCTGGGCATGTTCACCGGCTTCACCGGTTACTCGCTCCCGGACGACCTGCTCTCCGGCACCGGTGTCCGCTTCACCGAGGGCGCGATCCTGTCCATGCCGATCGTCGGCACGTACATCTCGTTCTTCCTCTTCGGCGGCGAGTTCCCCGGCCACGACTTCGTGGCCCGGTTCTACTCGATCCACATCCTGCTGCTGCCGGGCATCATGCTCGGCCTGGTCGTCGGCCACCTGATCCTGGTCTTCTACCACAAGCACACGCAGTTCGCGGGTCCCGGCAAGAGCAACAAGAACGTCGTCGGCATGCCGCTGCTGCCGGTCTACATGGCCAAGGCCGGAGGCTTCTTCTTCCTGGTCTTCGGTGTCATCGCGGCCATCGCGGCGGTCGCCCAGATCAACCCGATCTGGGCCATGGGCCCCTACCGTCCGGACCAGGTGTCCACCGGCGCCCAGCCCGACTGGTACATGGGCTTCGCCGAGGGTCTCGTCCGTTACATGCCGGGCTGGGAGATCAACCTCTGGGGTCACACGCTCGTCCTGGGCGTGTTCATCCCGCTGGTCCTCTTCGGCCTCGTGCTGGCGGCGATCGCGCTCTACCCGTTCATCGAGTCCTGGGTCACCGGCGACAAGAGCGAGCACCACATCCTGGACCGCCCGCGCAACGCCCCGACCCGTACCGGGTTCGGTGTCGCCTGGGTCACCGTGTACATGATCGGTCTGGTCGGCGGTGGCAACGACCTGTGGGCCACCCACTTCCACCTGTCGATCAACGCGGTCACCTGGTTCGTCCGGATCGGCTTCTTCGCCGGACCGGTCCTCGCGTTCATCATCACCAAGCGGATCTGCCTCGGCCTCCAGCGCCGCGACCGCGACAAGGTGCTGCACGGTCGCGAGACCGGCATCATCAAGCGCCTGCCGCACGGTGAGTTCATCGAGGTCCACGAGCCGCTCAGCCAGGAGCAGCTGCACACCCTCACGGCCCACAACCAGTACAAGCCGGCCGAGATCGGCCCGACGGTCGACGAGAACGGCGTCGAGCGGAAGATCAAGGGCTCCGAGAAGCTGCGCGCCAAGCTCAGCGACGCCTACTACGGCGACGACAACCAGATCCCGAAGCCGACTGTCGAGGAGTACAAGGAGATCACGAGCGGCCACGGCCACCACTGATCGCTGCGCACGCCACGCCACGCGCGAAGGGCCCCGTCCGGTGTTCGGACGGGGCCCTTCGCCGTGCCCCGGGCTGGATAGGGTGGCAGCACACTCTTCTTCTACGACGACACACTCTTCTACGACGACCAGGAGCGGCTGATGAGCGCTGTGACCCCCGCTGGAGGCGACACCGCGGCGGGCCGTTCCTGGCCCGAGGTGCTGAACGCCCTGCTGTACGGCCGTGACCAGAGCGCCGACGCGACGGCCTGGGCGATGGACCAGATCATGCGCGGCGAGGCCACCGACGCGCAGATCGCCGGCTTCGTGGTGGCGCTGCGCGCCAAGGGCGAGACCGTCGAGGAGATCACCGGTGTGGTCCGGGCGATGTACGAGCACGCCAATGTGATCGAGGTGTCGGGCCGCACGGTCGACATCGTGGGCACGGGCGGCGACGGCGCGAAGACGGTGAACATCTCCACGATGTCGGCGCTCGTGGTGGCCGGCACGGGCGCGAAGGTCGTCAAGCACGGCAACCGGGCGGCCTCCTCGGCGTCGGGCTCGTCGGACGTCCTGGAGAAGCTGGGCGTCAATCTGGACCTGACGCCACAGCGGGTGGCCGAGGTGGCGGAGGAGGCGGGCATCACCTTCTGCTTCGCGGTGAAGTTCCACCCGGCGCTGCGTCATGTGGCCGCCGCCCGCGGCCAGCTGGGCATTCGGACGGTCTTCAACGCCCTCGGGCCGCTGACCAACCCGGCGAAGGTGAAGGCCCAGGCGGTCGGCGTCGCGGACCCCCGTCTGGCGCCGATGATCGCGGGTGTCCTGGCCGAACGCGGCAACTCCTCCCTGGTCTTCCGCGGCGACGACGGCCTCGACGAGCTGACCACGACGTCCACGTCCCACGTCTGGGTCGTGCGCGACGGCAAGGTCGCCGAGGAGCGCTTCGACCCGCGCGACGTCGGCATCGAGCTGGTGCCGGTGGAGGCCCTGCGCGGCGGTGACCCGTCGTACAACGCCGAGGTCGCCCTGAAGCTCCTCGACGGGGAGACGGGCCCCGTACGGGACGCCGTCCTGCTGAACTCGGCGGCGGCCCTGGTGGCCCTGGACCCGACGGAGGAGCCGCTGGCCGAGCAGCTCCGCGCCGGGATGCGCAAGGCGGCCGAGTCGATCGACACCGGCTCGGCCAGACGGACCCTGGACCGCTGGGTGGCCGCGAGCAACGCGTGACCCGAGCGGCCGCGGGAGTACAGTGAAGACGTGGTAGCTCTCCCGCGGCCGCTCCGCTTCCCCCTGCGGTGTCCGGGAGGGCGGGCCGCGAGGAGCGAGGCATGATCCACTCAGCCGATATCCGCGAGTGGCGCAACCGCGACGTGATCGATCCCAGGGGCCGCAAGATCGGAGCCCTCGAAGCGGTCTACGTGGACACCACCGACGACACGCCCGCCATGGTCACCGTCCGCACCGGGGTGCCGACACGCCACCGGCTCGTCTTCGTCCCTCTCGACGAGGCGACCCTCGGACCCGGTTACGTGCGGGTGGCCCATCCCCGCGGGCAGGTGAAGAAGTCGCCGTCGATCGGCATGGACGACGTCCTGCCGGCCGAACGGGAACACGAGATCTTCGAACACTACGACAGGCCCTACGAGGCCGGTGCCGAACGCGGGCGCCGTCTCGCGCGCGGCTGACCGGCCCGGTCGGAGGATGTGGTCACCCATGGCGCTCTTCCTGTTCCTGATCATCGTGGCGCTCGTGCTGGGACTCATCGGCGTGGCGGCGAACGGGTTGTTCTACCTCCTGATCATCGGTGTGGTGGTCCTGGCCGTCGACCTGGTGCTGTTCGGCGTGCGCTGGTCCCGGCGCTCGCATCGGCACCACTTCGTCCGGTGACCCCGACGCGTGGGCGGCGTCCCGGGATCCGGACACGAGTTGCGGGCCGGTGATCGGCTCGCGTACGTTCCATTCCAGGTCATGAGTGACAGTCATTCGGCCCCGGCCGACTGTCCGGCAACCCTCCGTCCGTGGCGGGGTGCCCCGGGTGAAGACCAGGCCGCAGGCAGCGAGGTCTGCGGCAAGCGCGGACCCCTCGCAAACCAGGGGTCCTGGTCGTCGAGGGAGCCTTCCGTGAGCAAGCGAATGCGCTAGGGCCGCCGGCCCTAGGGGCGTCGAGCCCCGCCTCCGCACACCCCCTTCACCCTGTCGGCGCTCGAGCACCCGTTCGCTCGCGTCGGCGATTTCCGCCTGCTTTCACGGGAGTACACCCATGTCCGTCTCCACCCTTGCCGCCGACCAGTCCGTCTGCGCCCCGCTGCCCGTTCTGGGCCGGGACGTCACCGTGCCGCTCGTCACCGGCGGCGAGGTCACCTACGCCGCGCTCGACTACGCGGCCAGCGCCCCCGCGCTCCAGCGGGTCTGGGACGACGTGGCCGCGTACGCCCCGTACTACGGCAGCGTGCACCGGGGCGCCGGTTACCTCTCCCAGCTGTCCACCGACCTCTTCGAGAACGCCCGGAAGACCGTCGCCGAGTTCCTCGACTGCCGGGAGAACGACCAGGTGGTCTTCACCCGGTCCACCACGGACTCCCTCAACCTGCTCGCCCGCGCGCTCCCCGCCGACTGCCAGGTCTTCGTCTTCGAGACCGAGCACCACGCCTCGCTGCTGCCCTGGCAGGACGCGCGGGTCACCTACCTCAACGCCCCGCGCACCCCGCGGCAGGCCGTCGAGACGCTGGAGCGGGCCCTCGCCGACCGCACTGTGTCGATTGAAGGGGGGTACGGGCCGGCCCTGGTGTGCGTCACCGGCGCCTCGAACGTCACCGGCGAGCTGTGGCCGGTCCGCGAGCTGGCCGCCGCCGCCCACGCGCACGGCGCCCGGATCGTCCTGGACGCCGCCCAGCTGGCCCCGCACCACCCGGTGTCCGTCCGGGACCTCGACGTCGACTGGGTCGCCTTCTCCGGGCACAAGCTGTACGCCCCGTTCGGCTCCGGTGTGCTGGCCGGCCGCGCGGACTGGCTGCGCGCGGCCGAGCCGTACCTCGCGGGCGGCGGCGCCAGCCGCAAGGTCAGCCGGCGCACGGACGGGGGAGTGGACGTGGAGTGGCACGACAGCGCCGCCCGCCACGAGGCCGGCTCCCCGAACGTCATCGGCGCCTACTCCATCGCCTCGGCCTGCAAGGCGCTCACCGAGGCGGGCTTCGACACCCTGGTCGCCCGGGAGGAGTACCTGATCGGGAAGGTCCGCGCGGGCCTCGCCGAGGTCCCCGAGGTCCGGGTCCTCTCCCTCTTCGGCGACGACGCCCCGCGCGTCGGCGTCATCTCCTTCGTCGTCGAGGGCTGGAACAGCTCGCACTTCGCCGCCGCCCTCTCCGCCGAGTACGGCATCGGCGTCCGCGACGGCCTGTTCTGCGCCCACCCGCTCCTGCGCACCCTGCTCGGCAGCGACCCGCAGGCCCAGGGCGAGTGCGGCGCCCCCGAGGCCGCGCCCGGCGAGAAGTCCCTCAACGCCATCCGCGTCAGCTTCGGCGCGGGCACTCCGGACGAGCACGTGGAGCGGTTCGTGGGCGCGGTGCAGGAGCTCGTGCGGGCCGGCGCGAAGTGGAACTACCGCACCGAGAACGGCCGTTGCGTCCCTGCCGTCTAGTTGTCCAGCCCGATCGCGAAGGCCGCCTCGAGGTCGTGCTGGGAGTAGGTACGGAACGCCACGTGCGTGTCGGTGCCCTCCACGCCGGGGATCTTGCTGATCTTGCCGGGGATGACATCCGCCAGGTTCTCGTGCTGCCGTACCCGGACCATGGCGATCAGGTCGTAGGTGCCGGTGACGGAGAAGACCTCGCTGACGCTGTCCAGCGCGGCGATCTGCTCCGCGATCTCGGGGATCCTGTCCACGCTGGTCTTGATGAGCACGATCGCGGTGATCACGGCTGGTTCTCTCCCTCGGGGGCCGGAGCTGGGGCGGGCTCAACTTTAGGGCAGGCCCTGGTGGCCCGCCCGAACAGCACCCACGCGAAGACGAAGCCCAGCCCGAAGCCCACCAGGTGGGCCAGGTACGCCACGCCCGGGCCCTGGGCGGCCCGGCGCGCCGCCAGCCATTGCAGTGCCGCCCAGAAGGGCAGGACGACCCAGGCGGGGAAGCGCAGCGGGAGAAAGAACAGAAAGGGGAGGAGACTGGTGACGCGGGCACCGGGGAACAGGTAGAGGAACGCGCCGAGCACCGCCGAGATCGCCCCCGAGGCCCCGACCAGGGACTGCTCGGAGGTGGCGTTGGCGGCGGCGTAGCCGAGCAGCGCCAGGTAGCCGCAGCCGAGGTAGAAGAGGGTGAACTGCACGCGGCCCATCCGTTCCTCGGTCATCGCCCCGAAGAC
This sequence comes from Streptomyces sp. NPDC054834, assembly GCF_053611185.1. Lineage (NCBI taxonomy): Bacteria > Bacillati > Actinomycetota > Actinomycetes > Kitasatosporales > Streptomycetaceae > Streptomyces > Streptomyces sp. NPDC054834. The sequence goes on from NZ_JBSGZV010000029.1 coordinate 65,337, forward strand.
GTAGAGGAAGAGCATGTTGCCCAGCAGATGCACCCAGCTGCCATGCACGAACAGTGCCGTGGCCGGGGTGAGGACCGCCCGGGCCGGGCCCCCGAAGAGCTCGGCGGGGATCACGCCCCAGTGCCGGAAGTAGGCCCGCTGGGCGGCGAGCAGTCCGTCGCCGGAGCCGTACGCCGGATTCAGTCCGGCCGCCGGCCCGAGCAGGAAGAGCAGGCAGCACAGGACGATCAGGGCGTGCGTCATCGGCGCCGGCGAGCGCCGGACCCGCTTGAGGGTCCCGCCGGCCGCCGCGCTCCAGTTGCTGATCATGGACACAGAGCATGACGTAACCGGACGCAAGCGAACAGACCGCCTCGCCGCCGTGGACGGACGGGCGGCGAGTACCCGCCAGGCCGTAGGGTTACGAGCCACACGCGTCGCGGAGAGGACGCGTCACGGACACTAGAAGGAAGCGAACAGTCACGATGCCGGTTCCCCTGCCGACCGACCAGACCCGGTGGCGCTGCACGCTCTGCGGCAACCTCACCCGCTTCGACGTGACCCGCTCGTCGAAGGTCGTGGAGTACGTCCACCTCGACCTCGCCGGTGAGCCGAAGGTCGAGGAGCGCGAGGTGGTCAGTGAGACCATCGAGTCGGTGCGCTGCCGCTGGTGCAACGCGGTGGACCAGGTGGAACTCGTGGACAGGCCGGGCGCCGACTCCTGAACGGAGCGGTCGCGCATGTAGTGGGGTGTGACGGATGGTGGAGACCACAGGCGGGGGGCCGGGCGACGGCACCGCCGAGGTGCTTGACCGTCCGCTGCCCGACGGCGTGCGACGGCGGGTCGTGCAGATCGTCTCGGACGGTTTCGGTGGGCTGACGGTGGCCGAACTGCCCGCACAGCTCAGGCAGTATGCCCGTTTCGCCCCCAATCGGCGTGCCAAGTTCGCGGGCAACGCGATGGCGGCGGCCCTGGAGACCGAGCCGCTGTTCCGCCAGCGCATCGGCGAGAAGCTCAGAGAGGCCCAGCCGGAACTCGCCGGCGCCCTCGACTCAGGCTCCCCGCCCCCGGCCGCGGACCCGCTCGATGTGGCGGCCGCGGCCTATGTACTTCGCCCCACCGGCTGGGTGAAGCTGGTGACCGCGGCCGGCGAGGAGGCCCTGCGGGCGGACGCCGAACGCGCCGACGAGGAGAGCCGCGCCGAACTGGAGCGGCTGCGCGAGGAGCTCGACCGGGCCCGTGAGCAGACCCGGGCCGAGACCGAGCGGCTGCGCGTCGAGCTGGACGCGGCCAAGAAGGAAGCCGAATCGCTTCACCGTAAGCTCCGCGCCGCCCTCAGCGACGTCAAGCGCGGCGAGGCGGCGCTGCGCAAGACGCAGCGCGAGATCGAGGCCGTGCGCGCCGAGGGGCACGCCCAGGTGTCCGCCGCGGAGAGCGAGACCCGGCGGCTCAAGGCCCGTCTGGGCGAGGCCGAGGCCGCGCTGGAGGCCACGCGCAGAGCAGCGCGCGAGGGGCGCAGTGTCGAGGACATGCGCGTCCGCTTGCTCCTTGACACCCTTCTGGACGCGACCCAGGGGCTGCGCCGGGAGCTGGCCCTGCCGCCCGTGTCGGTGCGGCCGGCGGAGACGGTGGACGCCGTCGAACCGGGACGAATGACCCCGAAGGACATCGCGGCGCGTGCGTTGTCCGAGAACGACCCGGCCATCCTCGACCAGCTTCTCGCCCTGCCCCAGGCGCACTTGGTGGTCGACGGCTACAACGTCACCAAGACCGGCTATCCGCAGATGCCGCTGGAGAAGCAGCGCCTGCGGCTGCTCGGCCAGCTCTCCCAGCTCGCCGCCCAGACCGGCGCCGAGGTCACCTGTGTCTTCGACGGGGCCGAACTGGCCGCGCCGGTGCTGCTCGCGCCGCCGCGCGGGGTGCGCGTGCTGTTCTCCAAGCCCGGTGTCACGGCCGACGAGCTCATCCGCCAGCTGGTGCGCGCGGAGCCTCCCGGCCGCCCGGTCATCGTCGCCTCGACCGACCGCGAGGTGGCCGACGGAGTCGCCAAGGCGGGCGCGCGTCCGGTGGCTTCTGCGGTGCTTCTCAAGCGCCTGTCCTGAAAACGGCAACGTAGAGGTTTAATGCCCGAATTGACGGAAGCGTCACGCAACGTAGCGTCAACCGGGTCTCACTCCATGTGGGTTGAGTGCAAAGAATGCATTGCGTGACGAGGTTTTTTAGTGTGAGGATTTGATCTGATCACAAGAGGGTCACTAGGGTCTGGCCTCGAACCTCCGAGCGGGTGATCACTCACGAGAAGGAGTTCGCCTGTCGTGGCGTCCCACCGTCGACCCAAGCAGCCCAGTCGCACGCGTGTCACCGTGCTGACCACCGCGGCAGCCGCCGCCGTCGCGCTCAGCGCGAACGCCGCCAACGCCGCGCCCAGCGAGAAGCTGAGCAAGAGCGAGGTCAAGGCGAAGGTCGACAAGCTCTACGAGGAAGCGGAGCAGGCCACCGAGAAGTACAACGGGGCCAAGGAGAAGCAGGAGAAGCTCCAGAAGGAGATCTCCACCATCCAGGACAACGTCGCCCGCGGCCAGGAGGACCTGAACAAGCTGCGCGACGGCCTGGGTTCGATGGCCACCGCCCAGTACCGCTCCGGCGGCATCGACCCCTCGCTCCAGCTGCTCCTGTCCTCCAATCCGGACGACTACCTCGACAAGGCCTCCACGCTCGACCAGTTGAGCAGCCAGCAGGTCGAGGCCCTGAAGAAGATCCAGGACAAACAGCGCGAACTCGCCCAGGAGCGCGCCGAGGCCACCGAGAAGCTCAAGGACCTCGCCTCCACCCGCACCGAGCTGGGCAAGAAGAAGAAGGAAACCCAGGACAAGCTCGCCGAGGCGCAGAAGCTGCTCAACACCCTGACCGCCAAGGAGAAGGCGGCGCTCGCCGCCGAGCAGGAGCGCGCCAGCCGCTCCTCCACCGAGCGCGTCGACCTGGGCGACACCCCCAGCGGCTCCGGCCTTGCCGCCGCCGCGTTCTCCGCCGCCCAGAGCAGGATCGGCTCGCCCTACGTCTGGGGCGCCACCGGCCCGTCCTCCTTCGACTGCTCGGGCCTGACCTCCTGGGCCTACGCCCAGGCCGGTGCCTCCATCCCGCGTACCTCCGAGGCGCAGGCCAATGCCGGCACCCGGATCTACAACCAGGCGGACCTCAAGGTCGGCGACCTGGTCATCTTCTTCGGCGACTTCCACCACGTCGGCCTGTACGCGGGCAACGGCCAGGTGCTGCACGCCCCGCACACCGGTGCCGTGGTGCGCTACGAGGCGATGAGCAACATGACGTTCGAGTTCGGCGTCCGCATCTGACCCTGCGGGTGCCGTCCGAACGGGCGATTCGCGACAACCGAAAACTGACTCCACGCCCCGCCGGTGACCTGCGTCAGCGGCGGGGTTTCGCGTCGGGGGGCCGTGGCGGGCGGTAGCGGGCTTTGGACGGTGCGTGTTCGCGCGGCTACTGTCTGGTGAGCTTTGCCAGACATCCGTCAGCGTAAGGAGTGCGGCATCCCGTGGGGTCCCATCGCCGCCTTGCACCGTCCGGGTTCGACCGGGGTTCCGGCACCGCCCTCAGTGTGCTGTCCGTAGCGACCGCCGCGCTCGGCGCCGTCTCCGTGAGCGCCGCGCCGCACGCCGACCCCGGAGCCGAGGTGGACCGGCTCTACCAGGAGGCCGAGAAGGCGACCGAGGCCTACGACAAGGCCGATGAGCGCGCCGACACGCTGCGCAAGGAGGTCGGCGAGGCCCAGGACCGGATCGCCTGGCAGCAGCAGCGCGTCAACGCCATGCGGGAGATGCTCGGTTCACTGGCCGGGGCCCAGTACCGCTCCGGCGGCATCGACCCGGCCGTCGCCCTGCTCTTCTCCGACGACCCCGACGACTACCTCGACAAGGCCACCACACTCGACCGGATCGGCGCCCGCCAGGCCGGCCGGCTGAAGGAACTCCAGTCCGCGATGCGCGAACTCGCCCAGGAACGCACCGAGACCGCCCAGAAGCTTGCCGAGCTGGAGAAGAGCCGCAAGGCGGTCGCCTCCCACAAACGGACCGTGGAGAAGAAGCTCGCCAAGGCCCGGCAGCTCCTCAACTCGCTGCCGGCCGACCAGCGCACCGCCTTCGAGCGGGCCTCCCGCTCCGGCCGCACCCGCATGCCCGACCTCTACGGCACCACCGCCCCGAACGCCCGCGCCGCAGCGGCCTTCGCAGCCGCCCGCTCCGCCCTCGGCCGTCCCTACGTCTGGGGCGCCAACGGCCCCTCCGGCTTCGACTGTTCGGGCCTGATGCAGTGGTCGTACGCGCAGGCGGGCGTCCATCTGCCGCGCACCTCGCAGGAGCAGCGGTACGCCGGCCGGCATATCCCGCTCTCCCAGGCCCAGCCCGGTGACCTCGTCGTCTACCGGTCCGACGCCGGCCATGTCGCCATGTACGCGGGCAACGGCCAGGTGATCCACGCGCCCTATCCCGGCGCTCCCGTCCGCTACGACCCGGTCGGGATGATGCCGATCTCCTCGGTCACCCGGCCGTGACTTTTCCGCGCCGGGCCGTACGATCGAAAAATGGCTGGTCGCAGACGGGCGTGGCGTACCTCGGTGGTGGGACTCTGTCTGCTGCTGTCCTCCCTGACCGGGTGCGGCGGGCCGTCCGGCACCGACTCGGCGAAGGCCGAGGTGCAGCGGGTGCTCGACCGCCGGGCGGCGGCCCTGCTGCACCACGACGAAGCGGCGTACGACAAGACCGGCAGCCCCGCGCAGTACGAGCGGCTGCGCGCGGTGCCGCTGGCGTCCTGGACCTACCGGCTGACCGGCCTGCACCGCGGCGGCGCCACCGTCACCGCCGACGCCGAACTGCGCTACCGGGTGCAGGGCTATGACAAGGCACCCGTCACCGCCGACCGCACCCTCACGCTCGGGCGCACCGCCGACGGGCACTGGTACGTCGCCGCCGACCGGCCCGCCAAGAAGGGCGGGCAGCAACTGTGGGACCAGGGCACCGTGGCGGCCGCGCGGGGCGAGCACGGCCTGGTGCTCGGGGTGGGGCAGTCCGGTGACGAGTTGCGCGGTTTCGCCCGGCTCGCCGACCGCGCCGTCCCGGCGGTGTCGCAGGCGTGGGGCACGGACTGGTCCCGGCGGGTCGTGGTGCTCGTACCGGACTCCCTGAAGGGCATGGCGGGGCTGCTCGGCTCGCCCGCCTCCTCCTACCGGGGCATCGCCGCGGTCACCACCGGCGAGGTGAGCGAAGCGAATGGGGGGTCCCCCCGGCCGGAGGCCGGGGGAGGATCGGAGCGGGCCCCCGCCGACCGGGTCATCGTCAACCCGGAGGCGTACGCCGTCCTCGGCGACGTCGGCAAGCAGGTCGTGCTCACCCACGAGACCACCCACGTGGCCACCCGCGCCCACACCGACGCCGCCACCCCGCTGTGGCTCTCCGAGGGCTACGCCGACTGGATCGGCTACCTCGGCACGGGCCGTACGGCGGCCGAGGCCGCGCCGGAACTGGCGCGGGCGGTCCAGGACGGCCATGTCCCGGCACACCTGCCGGCCGACAAGGACTTCGGCTTCAGCACGGACGCCGTCGACCTCGCCCGGGCCTACGAGGGCGGCTGGCTGGCCTGCCGGATGATCGCCGACCGCTGGGGCGAGGTCCGGCTCGGCGAGTTCTACCGGGCCGTCGGCGCGCACGGGAAGCGGGCGGGAGCGGTCGAGGACGCGCTGAAGAAGGTGCTCGGGACGACCCCGCAGACGTTCACCGCGCAGTGGCAGGACTACCTGCGCGCTCAACTCGGCTGAGCCAGCAGGCCGATGGCCTCGCGCAGCCACTCGCGCTCGGCCCGGCCGGTGGCCCGGGCGACCCGCAGCATGCCCTGCCGGAACAGGTCGCCGGCCTCCTCCGCCCGGACCGGCTCGCCGTCCCGGTAGAAGAAGCTCGCCGGGGTCTGGAGGAAGTCGAGGCGCCGGCCCAGCACGGCGGCCTGCTCGGCCCGGTCCGGGAGGTGCCGCAGGAAGGCGAGCACCGTGTTGAAGCGGACCTGGTCCGTGATGTCCGCCTGCTTGGGGTGCCGCAGCCGTTCCAGCAGGTCCGCGCGGCCCGCCTCGGTGAGGGACAGCATCCGGCGCGGGGCGGCGCTCGTGCCCTCCGCCGCGCGCTCGTCGAGCCTGCCCGCGGCGACCAGGCGGTTGATCGCCGGGTAGAGGGCGCCGTCGCTGACCGGGCGGACGTGTCCGGTCAGTGCCTTGATGCGCTCCTTCAGCTCGTATCCGTGCAGCGGTTCCTCGGCCAGGAAGCCCAGGATCGACAGCTCCAGCACGCTGTTCGCCTCCTTGCGGACGTAGTTCGCCCCATGGTACCTCTTTTCGAGCTACCTCGATTAGAGGTATCCGGGGTATCCCTGTAGTGCGCGTATCGAGGGGGAACACATGGACGCACGCGCCCACCGCAAGCAGCTCGTCTCACTCGCCCGCCCCGTCTACTTCTCGCTCCTCGCCTCCGTCACCGCCGGGATCGTCAACACCGTCTGGGTCTCCCGGCTCGGCGGCGCCGCCGTGGCCGCCGTCGCCGTCGCGACCAACACCGAGAACGTGCTGCTGGGCATCGCCCTGGTCTTCGCCTCCGGCACGACCGTGCTGGTCGCGCACGCCCGAGGGGCCCGGGACCCGGCCGCCGTACGGGCCGCGGTACGCGGCGGCCGGGCGCTGTGGGCGATGGTCACGCCCCTGGTCGCCGTCGGCGGATTCCTGCTGCGCGAACCCCTCGCCCGGCTGGTGCTCGGCGGCGACGGGGGCGCCGCGCCGCGGCTCGCCACCGCCTACTTCGCGATCTCCCTGCCGGGCATGGCCGTCTTCTTCGCCCAGCAACTCGTCGACGGCATCCTCAAGGGCACCGGCGACACCAGGACCCCGATGCGGCTCGCCCTGCTGGCCAACGGGCTGATCCTGGTGTGCGACCCGGTCCTCGTCCCTCTGTACGGCGTCCGGGGCGCCGCCGCCTCCACCGTGCTGTGCCGGTGCGTGGCCCTCGCGGCGGGGCTGGCCGCCCTGCGCCGAGACGCCCTGCTGCGGACGGCGGCGCGGGTGCGCCCCGACGAGCCCCTGGCCGCGGCCGTGCGCCGGACGCTGACCACCGGGCTGCCGATGTCCGCCGACTTCACCGTCCGGCAGGGCGGCGCGCTGCTGCTGGTGGCCATCGTGGCGCGGCTCGGGGTGACGGCCGTGGCCGCCTACGCGATCGCCTACAAGGTGATGTACGTCGCCACCATGGCCTTCTACTCCGTACGCCAGGCCGCCTCCATCCACACCGCGCACACCCGGGGCGCCGGGGAGGACGCGCGCCGGGACATCGGCCGGCAGGCCGTGCTGCTGTCCGGGGCGCTGGGGCTCACGGCGGCCCTCCTGCTGGCCGTCACCGCGCCCTGGATCATGGCCGCCTTCGGCGCCGGACCCGGTGTCGCCCACCAGGGCGTGCTGTTCCTGCGCTGTGTCGGCCCCTACCTGCTGTTGATGGCCGGGTTCATCGCGCTCGGCGGGGTCTTCGAGGGCGGCGGGGGAGCGCCCGCCCTGCTGCGCGTGACCCTGCTGGGTACGGCCGTCCAACTGCCTGTCGCGTACGGCCTGTCGGGGCTCGGCCTGCCGGGGGTGTGCCTGGCGCTGGCGCTCGCGATGGCCGTGCAGTGCGCGGTCGTCGCGGTGCTGTTCGCGCGGGCCGGGGTCAGGAGGACACCGGGGTCTCCGCCGACGGCGTGCTCTGGCTCGGCAGTGCGGGCAGGGGGACCGGCGTGACGGTGGAGCGCCACAGGCGGCGGGCCGCGCTGACCGAGGCGGCGACCAGCAGACCGTTGCGCAGGAACAGCAGGCCGGTGCCGTACCAGTCGCTGGCGACGACGTGCGCGAAGCCGGCCGGGAACTCCAGGACCGTGACGAAGGTCGCCGCCAGCACCAGCAGTACGGGCAGGCCCATCCGGCCGGCCCGGAAGCACAGGCAGACCGCGGCCAGACCGACCAGCCACACCATGTACTGCGGGCTTATCACCCGGCTCGTCACGGTGAACATCAGCACCGCGGTGAACGCGGCGTCCGCGAGCGTGTGGGTCCGGAACCGGTCCGCGTTCATCCGCCACAGCAGCAGCCAGCCGAAGCAGACCCCGGTGAGCGTCAGCGCGACGGTGCTCACCGTGCCGACGTACGGGCCGAGGAACTCCACCGAGCCGTAGTTCAGCAGCACCTCGCCCTGCCAGCCGAAGTGCCGCGCCACATGGAAGACCAGGGCGCCCAGCGACTCCACCTCGGTGCCCCGGTCCCGCTGGAAGGTGACGAAGGCGAAGGCACCGGGCATGGCGACCGAGAACAGCGCGGCCAGGCCCGACGCGGCCACCGCCGCCGCGCCCCACGCCCGGCGTCGTACGGCGCCCACCAGCAGCAGCGCCGGCCACACCTTGAGCATCGCCCCGAAGCCCGCCAGCGCGCCCATCACCCGCGGGTGCCGGGCACCGGCGAGCAGCGCGGCCACCGCGACCGCGGTCACCATCACGTCGTAGCGGGCGTACACCGTCGGGCCGAGCAGCGGGACGCCCACCACCCACACCCAGGCGCCGCGCAGCGACCTGCCGGGGCGGCGGCCGGTGTACAGCAGCAGGCCCAGCACGGCCAGGTCGGCGAGGAAGGCCAGCACGAAGAACGCGTGGGTGTAGTCGAGGAAGGGCAGGGCGGCGGGGGAGAGGATGGCCAGCGCGGCGGCGGGCGGGTACTGCCAGGTCACGTCGTCCAGCGGGAAGGCGCCGGTGCTCAGCACCTCGTACCAGCCCCGGTAGATCACGGACACGTCGGTCGTGACGTCCGCGCCCGGGAAGACGAGCACCCGGAAGGCGTAGAGCAGCACCATCAGCCTGGTCGCGGCCCAGGTCACCGACAGGCCTGCCAGGGACCACCCGGCGCCCTTGGTCTCCACACCATCCCCTGCCGTTCGATTTCCGTTTGAGGGGAACATGATGTCCTGCCCGCCTGTGAGCCTGCCACAGACCCGGCCGCCCCCGGCCGCCCCCGGCCGGGCGTGGTCAGGACCTGTCCGGCGGATCATGCCCCGGACGCGGGGCCCGGCACGCTCGGACGACCTCGCGCGAGGGTACCCCCACGGCCCCGCTCACCAGCGGCGATGAGGCGCCGCCCGTTTCCTGCGACCTGATCCGCCGGACAGGCCCTGGTTCGGTAGGGTCGGCGGCGATGCACAAGACCCTGATCGTCACCAACGACTTCCCGCCCCGGCCGGGCGGCATCCAGGCGTTCCTGCACAACATGGCACTGCGCCTGGACCCGGACCGGCTGGTCGTCTACGCCTCCACCTGGAAGCGGAGCCGGGAGGGCATCGAGGCCACGGCCGCGTTCGACGCCGAGCAGCCCTTCACCGTCGTACGTGACCGCACGACCATGCTGCTGCCGACCCCGCAGGCCACCCGCCGGGCGGTCGGGCTGCTCAGGGAGCACGGGTGCGACTCGGTGTGGTTCGGGGCGGCGGCGCCGCTCGGGCTGATGGCGCCGGCCCTCAGGAAGGCGGGCGCCCGGCGGATCGTGGCCACCACCCACGGCCACGAGGCCGGGTGGGCCCAGCTGCCCGCCGCGCGGCAGCTGCTGCGCCGGATCGGGGAGTCGACGGACACGATCACCTACCTCGGCGAGTACACGCGCTCGCGGATCGCCACCGCGCTGACCCCCGAGGCGGCCGGGCGGATGGTGCAGCTGCCGCCCGGGGTCGACGAGAAGACCTTCCACCCGGAGTCGGGCGGCGCCGAGGTGCGGGCGCGGCTCGGGCTGACCGAGCGGCCGGTCGTGGTGTGCGTGTCCCGGCTGGTGCCGCGCAAGGGGCAGGACACGCTGATCCGGGCCATGCCGCGGATCCTGGCTGCCGAGCCGGACGCCGTGCTGCTGATCGTCGGCGGCGGGCCCTACGAGAAGGACCTCCGCCGCCTCGCCCACGAGACCGGGGTGGCGGACTCCGTGCGCTTCACCGGCCCCGTGCCCTGGTCCGAGCTGCCCGCGCACTTCGGCGCCGGTGACGTCTTCGCCATGCCCTGCCGGACCCGGCGGGGCGGCCTGGACGTCGAGGGGCTCGGCATCGTCTACCTGGAGGCCTCCGCCACCGGGCTGCCCGTCGTCGCCGGCGACTCGGGCGGCGCGCCCGACGCGGTGCTCGACGGCGAGACCGGCTGGGTCGTCCGCGGTGGGGCCCCGGCCGAGGCCGCCGAACGCATCGTCGCCCTCCTCGGCGACGCCGAACTGCGGCGCCGGATGGGCGAGCGGGGACGGCGGTGGGTGGAGGAGAAGTGGCGCTGGGACCTTTTGGCCGAGAAGTTGAAAACTCTGCTCTAGCCGGAGGGAGATAATCCGCCGATGCTGCGCGCATGACAGTCAAACTGATGCAGCGTCAGCTGACGAGACGTCACATCCTTGGTATGGCCGCCCTCCAGACGGCGGCCACCCTGGGCTTCACCCGCGTCGGCCTGAAGTCGGCCCACGCGGTGGAGCCCGCCGCGGTCGAGTCCGCCCCCGCCATCGTGATCGGCTCCGGCTACGGCGGCGCCGTCGCCGCCCTCCGCCTCGGCCAGGCCGGCATCCGTACCGTCGTCCTCGAAATGGGCCGGCTGTGGAACACCACCGGTTCCGACGGCAAGGTGTTCTGCTCCACCAGCGCCCCGGACGAGCGGTCCATGTGGTTCCGCACCCGCACCGAGGCGCCGCTGGCCACGTTCCTGTGGCTGGACCTCGTCAACAGGGACATCACCCCCTACCCCGGGGCCCTCGACCGGGTGCACTACGACGCCATGTCCGTCTTCGTCGGCCGGGGCGTCGGCGGCGGTTCCCTGGTCAACGGCGGGATGGCGGTCACCCCGCTCCAGTCGTACTTCACCGAGCAGTTCCCGACCGTGGACGCGAGCGAGATGTACGGCACCTGGTTCCCGCGCGCCCGCGCCATGCTCGGCGTCAACAGCATCGACCCCGCGTGGTTCGAGTCGACCGAGTGGTACAAGTTCGCCCGTACCTCCCGGAAGGCCGCCGACGCCACCGGCCTGAAGACCACCTTCGTACCCAACGTCTACGACTTCGGCTACATGCAGCGCGAGGCGGCCGGCACCGCCACCAGGTCCGCGCTCGCCGGGGAGGTCATCTACGGCAACAACTACGGCAAGCGCAGCCTCGACAAGACGTACCTGGCCGCCGCGCTCGGCACCGGCAACGTCACCATCCACAGCCTGGAGAAGGTGAAGACCATCGGCCGGGCGAGCGACGGCAGTTACGTCCTGACCGCCGACCGCATCGACAACACCGGCGCGGTCGTCGAGACCAGGAGTTACGGCTGCACGTACCTCTTCCTCGGCGGCGGCAGCCTCGGCACCACCGAACTCCTCGTCCGCGCCCGGGACACCGGCACCCTGCCCGACCTCGACGCCAGCGTCGGCGCCGGCTGGGGCACCAACGGCAACACCATGCTCGGCCGCGCCAACCACATCTGGGACACCGTCGGCGCCAACCAGGCCACCATGCCCGTGATGGGCATCGACGACTGGGCCAACGCCGACAACCCGGTCTTCGCCGAGATCGCCCCGCTGCCCATGGGCTTCGAGCACTGGGTCAGCCTGTATCTCGCGATCACCAAGAACCCCCAGCGGGCGAGATTCACGTACGACGCCTCGTCGGGGGCGGTGAAACTGGGCTGGACGGCGGCCCAGAGCGCGGTGTCGGTCGCCATGGCCAAGAAGCTGTTCGACCGCATCAACTCGGCCAACGCCACCATCTACCGGTACGACCTGTTCGGCTCGAGCAGCAAGGTCTTCGCCGACGACTTCACCTACCACCCGCTGGGCGGCTGCGTCCTCGGCAAGGCCACCGACGACTACGGCCGGGTCAAGGGCTGTTCGAAGCTGTACATCACCGACGGCTCGCTCGTGCCCGGCTCGATCGGCGTCAACCCGTTCGTGACGATCACCGCGCTCGCCGAACGCACGATGGCGCGGGTCCTCGCCGAGGACACCGCGCCATGAGCCGTCGCGCCGCAGACAGGGGGTGACTACTTCGCGTAGATCGCCTCGATCTCGGCCGCGTAGTCCTTCGCCACCACGCCCCGCTTGAGCTTCAGGGACGGCGTGAGATGGCCCGTCTCCTCCGTGAACTGGGAGGACAGAATGCGGAACTTCCGCACCGATTCCGCCTTCGACACCGCGGCGTTGCCGTCGTCGACCGCGTCCTGGATCGCCGCCAGCAGATCCGGGTCCTCGCGCAGCGACGCCGCGGTGGAGCCCGCCGGCTTGCCGTGCTCGGCGCACCAACGGCCCAGGAACTCCTCGTCGATGGTGACCAGCGCGCCCACGAACGGCCGCCCGTCGCCCACCACCATGCACTCCGCGACCAGCGCGTGCGCCCGGATGCGGTCCTCTATCACCGCCGGGGCGACGTTCTTGCCGCCCGCGGTGACGATGATCTCCTTCTTGCGGCCGGTGATCCTCAGGTAGCCGTCCTCGTCGAGGGTGCCGATGTCACCGGTGTGGAACCAGCCGTCGGCCAGCGCCTCGGCGGTCGCGGCCTCGTTGTTCCAGTAGCCCTTGAACAGGTGCTCGCCGTGCAGCAGCACCTCGCCGTCGTCGGCGATGCGGACCACGGAGCCCGGCAGCGGCTGCCCGACCGTGCCGATCTTCTGCCGGTCCCAGGGGTTGAAGGCGGTGGCCGCGCAGGACTCGGTCAGGCCGTAGCCCTCCAGGACCGTGAAGCCGATGCCGCGGAAGAAGTGGCCGAGCCGCTCGCCCAGCGGGGCGCCGCCGGAGATGGCGTACTCGCCGCGCCCGCCGAGCACCGCGCGCAGCTTGCTGTAGACCAGCTTGTCGAAGACCTTGTGCTTGATCTTCAGACCGACGGACGGGCCGGACGGCGTACCCAGGGCCTTGCTGTACTCGATGGCCGTGTCGGCCGCCTTGTCGAAGATCGCGCCCTTGCCGTCCGCCTGCGCCTTGGCCCGCGCGGTGTTGTACACCTTCTCGAAGACGCGCGGGACGCCCAGGATCAGGGTCGGCCGGTACGCGGCCAGTTCGTCGGTGAGGTTCTTGATGTCCGGGACGTTGCCGAGCTTGATCGGCGCCATCATCGGGGCGATCTGCACCAGGCGTCCGAAGACGTGCGCGAGCGGCAGGAACAGCAGGACGGAACACTCGCCGGTGCGGAACAGCGGGCGCAGCCGCTCCACGATGTTCCCGCACTCGGCGAAGAAGCTGCGGTGGGTGAGGACACAGCCCTTGGGGCGGCCCGTCGTGCCCGAGGTGTAGACGATCGTCGCCGGGTCGTCGGCCTTCGCCAGCGAGCTGCGCTCCTCGACGGTCGCGTCGGCGACGTCCTGCCCCAGCCGGCCCAGCTCCTCCACGCCCCCGGCGTCGATCTGCCAGACGTGCTTGAGCTCGGGCAGCGACTCGCGGACCGACTCCACGGCGGCGGCGTGGCCCGCCTGCTCCACGATGCAGGCGGTGGCGCCCGAGTCGGAGAGAATCCACTGCACCTGCTCCGGCGAGCTGGTCTCGTACACCGGCACGGTGATCGCGCCGGCGCTCCAGATCGCGAAGTCCAGCAGCGTCCACTCGTAGCGGGTCCGGGACATCAGGCCCACCCGGTCGCCCGGCTGGACGCCGGAGGCGATCAGGCCCTTGGCGGCGGCCTGCACCTCGGCCAGGAAGGCCGTGGCCGTCACGTCCTGCCACGCACTGCCCACCTTGCGGGCGATGACGGCGACGTCGGGATGCTGCGCGGCGTTTCTGCGGACGATGTCGGTCAGGTTTCCGTCCGCAGGGACCTCGTACAAAGCCGGAAGGCTGAACTCGCGCAAGACTGCTGCTCCTCATAGGGCGCCGGCGCCACGACGTTGTGTGATGCGACGGTGTGGTCCAAGGCTCGGGCAAGTGCTCGGGGATTCAGCTGTTGAAATCCTGAGCACGACTGGACTGCCCGGACGTTACCCGCCGGTATGGCTTCTTCGACAGGGGGTCCCGACGAGATGTTCGCTGCGTCACACGGGTTGGTGTTTCCTTGGCGCACAGTAGTCCACCCATTTAATGACTAGCCAGTAACCGCAGGCCCGGACGCCACTGTTCACAAGTGCACCGCGCGACCTACGCTTGATCGCCATGGCACCCACATCGGCCGGCAGGCCCAGGACCCGCGTCCACGTGGTCAGTGATGTGCACGGCAACGCCCATGACCTGGCCGAAGCCGGAGAGGGAGCCGACGCGCTGATCTGCCTCGGCGACCTTGTCCTCTTCCTCGACTACGCCGACCACTCGCGCGGCATCTTCCCCGACCTGTTCGGCGAGGAGAACGCCGACCGCCTCGTCGAGCTGCGCACCGCCCGCCGCTTCGAGGAGGCCCGGGAGTTCGGGGCCCGGCTGTGGGCGGGCATCGGCGCCGACCGGGCCACCGCCATCGAGAAGGCGGTGCGCAAGCAGTACGCCGAGATGTTCGCCGCGTTCCCGGCGCCGACGTACGCGACGTACGGCAATGTCGACATGCCGTCATTGTGGCGGGAGTACGCCGGGCCCGGCACGACCGTCCTGGACGGCGAGCGGGTGGAGATCGGCGGCCGGGTCTTCGGCTTCGTCGGCGGCGGTCTGCGCACCCCGATGCGGACGCCGTACGAGATCAGCGACGAGGAGTACGCGGCGAAGATCGAGGCCGTCGGCGAGGTCGACGTGCTGTGCACGCACATCCCGCCGGAGGTCCCGGAGCTGGTCTACGACACGGTCGCCCGCCGCTTCGAACGGGGCAGCCGCGCCCTGCTGGACGCGATCCGCCGCACCAGGCCGCGCTACTCCCTCTTCGGCCACGTCCACCAGCCGCTGGTCGGGCGGATGCGGATCGGGGCGACCGAGTGCGTGAACGTGGGGCACTTCGCCGGCACCGGGAAGCCCTGGGTTCTGGAATGGTGAGGGACCGGGGGGTACTGGGTGAAGTCGCCTGGTGGCGGGCGCGGTAGCCTTCCGCTGCACACCCGTGCGCAGGACGCCCCCGCACGGCGACCACGCACGACGATCACCCGATAACCGGCCCGCATCTGGAGGAGCCACGGCGATGGCGGAACACACCAGCTCGAGCATCACGATCGAGGCGGCACCGGCCGACGTCATGGGGGTGATCGCCGACTTCGCCCGCTACCCGGACTGGACCGGCGAGGTGAAGGAGGCGGAGGTGCTCAAGAGCGACGACCAGGGCCGCGCCGAGCAGGTCCGCCTCGTCATGGACGCGGGCGCCATCAAGGACGACCAGACCCTCGCCTACACCTGGGCCGGCGAGAACGAGGTCTCCTGGACCCTGGTGAAGTCCCAGATGCTGCGCTCCCTCGACGGCTCGTACATCCTGAAGCCCGCCGGCGCGGGGACGACCGAGGTCACCTACCGGCTGACCGTGGACGTCAAGATCCCCATGCTCGGCATGATCAAGCGCAAGGCCGAGAAGGTCATCATCGACCGGGCGCTGGCGGGGCTGAAGAAGCGCGTGGAGTCGGGCGAGCAGTAGCGCTGCCCGGAGCGTGTGCCGGGCACCGGTAGCGTTCGGCATCATGCGTACCATCCTGATCACGGGCCCGGGCGGCTGCGGGCGTACGACCGTCGCCGCGGCCACCGCGCTGCGAGCGGCGGGCGACGGCGTCGACACCCTCGTGCTGAGCGCCGACCGCACGGACACCCTCGGCGCGGCGCTGGGCACGGTGACGGGACCGGTCCCGGTCCGGGCCGCCGAGCGCCTCACCGCCTGGCGGCCGGACGCCACCGAGCGCTTCCGGGACGACCTCACCGCTTTCCAGAGCCGTGCCGCGAACGTCCTCGACCTGCTCGGCGCCGCCCGTCTGGACGCCGAGGAGGTCACCCCGCTCCCCGGCGCCGAGGAACTGTCCTTCCTGCGGGCCCTGCGGGACGCGGCCCTCTCCGAACGGTACGAACTGCTCGTCGTCGATCTGCCACCCGCCTCCCGGGCCCTCGCCCTGCTCTCCCTGCCGGAGGAACTGCGCCGGTACCTGCGCCGCCTCCTCCCGCCCGAGCGGCAGGCGGCCCGCGCCCTGCGCCCCGTCCTCGGACGGCTCGCCGGGGTCCCCATGCCCGCGGACTGGCTGTACGAGACGGCCGGCCGCTGGGACGTCGAACTCGCCGCCGTGGAAAGCGTCCTCGCCGACCGCGACACCGCCGTCCACCTGGTCGCCGAACCGGGCCCGGCCTCCGCCGACGCCGTACACGGCGCACGCCTCGGCCTCGCCCTGCGCGGTCTGCGCACCGAGGCGCTGATCGCCAACCGCGTCCTGCCCGAGCCCGCCCACGACCCCTGGATCGCCGGCCTCACCGCCCAGCAGGGCAAGACCCTCGCCGACTGGCGCGAGTCCTACGACGTCCACGCCGTCGCCCACCTCGGCCATGACCCGCGCGGTGCCGAGGACCTCGCCGAGCTCGCCGTGCCCGGTGTCAACCCGGCGGCCGCCCCGGTCGAGTGGCCGGTCACCGACCGGATCACCGAGGACGGCGTGCTGGTCTGGCACATCCCGCTGCCCGGCGCCGTACGGGACGAACTCGACCTCATCCGGCGCGGGGACGAACTCGTGATCACGGCCGGCCCGTTCCGCCGGATCGTCCCACTGCCCTCCGCCCTGCGCCGCTGCACCGTCGCGGGGGCCGCCCTGCGCGAGGGCGAGCTGCGCATCAGGTTCGCGCCGGACCCGGGCCTGTGGCCGCGCGGGACCTGACGGACGATGAACCGGCGAGCCCCGTTCGGGTAACGTCGTAAGGGCGAACCGTAGTCAGGAGACCGTCATGAGCGAAGAGCGCCCCTCGCCCGACGCCCCCGAACCGGAGGCGGTCGACCAGGTGCGGGCGACCGACGCCGACGCCTGGGCCACGGCCTGCGCCGAGGACCTCGCGGCGGAGAAGGCCCGTCGCCGCGCCGAACACGGCCCGCCCCCGGGCTCGGCCGCGGAGGAACTGCGCAGGCTCGTCGACGCGGTCGCCGACAAGCTGTCCGGCATCCAGTCCCCACTGCTCGGCGCGGTCGCCGGACCCGCCGCACAGCAGGTGGTCCGGCAGGTCGTACAGCAGGCCAAGGCGGCCGTCGAGCCCGTCATAGAGCGCAACCCCGACGTCTTCGACCACCTGGCGGCGGCCGGAACCGAACTGATGGCCGCCTACCGCTCGGCCGTCCAGGCCCAGGAACAGCGCTGGACGTCCCGTCCGGGCGGCCTCCAGGACGCCCCTAGGCCCGACTGGGACGATCGCGGCGACCGGGGTGAGGGCACCGGTCCCGGGGAGCGCATCGACTTGGACTGACGCCCCATGGGTCCCTGCGGTCACTCTGCCGCCCTGCCCGGCGGGTGGACGACGGGAAACCCGCGGCAGGGCCTCGGGTACCGTTGGCGGTAGCGGGGCTCGACCGAAACTGAGGGATTCATGGGACTCACCATCGGCGTCGACATCGGCGGCACGAAGATCGCGGCCGGCGTGGTCGACGAGGAAGGCAACATCCTCTCGACCTTCAAGGTGCCGACCCCCGGTACACCCGAGGGCATCGTGGACGCCATCGCCTCGGCCGTCGAGGGCGCCCGCGCCGGGCACGAGATCGTCGGCGTGGGCATCGGCGCCGCCGGCTACGTCAACCGCCAGCGCTCCACGGTCTACTTCGCGCCCAACATCGACTGGCGCCAGGAACCGCTGAAGGAGAAGGTCGAGGCCCGCGTGGGCCTCCCGGTCGTCGTCGAGAACGACGCCAACGCCGCCGCGTGGGGCGAGTACAAGTTCGGCGCCGGCAAGGGCCACCGCAACGTCATCTGCATCACGCTCGGCACCGGCCTCGGCGGCGGCATCATCATCGGCAACAAGCTGCGCCGCGGCCACTTCGGCGTGGCCGCCGAGTTCGGCCACATCCGGATGGTCCCCGACGGCCTGCTGTGCGGCTGCGGCTCGCAGGGCTGCTGGGAGCAGTACGCCTCCGGACGCGCCCTCGTCAGATACGCCAAGCAGCGCGCCAACGCCACCCCCGAGCTCGCCGAGATCCTGCTCGCCCTTGGCGACGGCGCCCCCGACGGCATCGAGGGCAAGCACATCTCCATGGCCGCCCGCCAGGGCGACCCGGTCGCCGTCGACTCCTACCGCGAGCTGGCCCGCTGGGCCGGCGCCGGCCTCGCCGACCTCGCCTCCCTCTTCGACCCCTCCGCCTTCATCGTCGGCGGCGGCCTCTCCGAGGAGGGCGAGCTGGTCCTCGACCCGATCCGCAAGTCCTACAAGCGCTGGCTGGTCGGCGGCAACTGGCGCCCGGTCGCCGACGTGATCGCCGCACAGCTCGGCAACAAGGCGGGCCTCGTCGGCGCGGCGGACCTGGCCCGCGAGCCCGACCCGATCATGTAAGAGACCTCTGCTGTACAGGGGCGCGGGGGCACGGGCCTCGCGCCCCCCGCTCCTGGGCGTACATTGATCGGCATGGAGCCGCTGCCGAACTCCCTCACCGAGCCCGACGGATCAGCCGTCGTCCGCGTCCTCAGCTACAACATCCGCTCCATGCGCGACGACACCGACGCCCTCGCCCGCGTCATCACCGCCTGCGCCCCCGACCTCGTCCTCATCCAGGAAGCCCCCCGCTTCTTCCGCTGGCGCAAGAAGCTGGCCCGCCTGGCGGCCGCCTCCGGCCAGGTCGTCCTCACGGGCGGCGCGACAGCCGCGGGACCGGCGGTCCTCTGCAATCTGCGGGCCACCGTGGAGCGGACCGAAGACGTACTCCTCCCACTCACCCCCGGACTCCACAGGCGCGGCTTCGCCACGGCAGTGGTGCGGTTCGGCGGCGCCCGCCTCGGCGTCCTCAGCTGTCACCTCAGCCTCCAGAAGGAGGAGCGGTACGAGCAGGGCGGCATGCTCCTCGACCGCCTGGCCGGCCTGGGCGTGGAGCACGCGGTCGCGGGCGGCGACCTCAACGAGCGCCCCGACGGCCCGACCTTCCGGCGGCTCGCCGACACGCTCCACGACTGCCGGGCCACCGCCCCCTGGGGCGGCGAGCACACCTGGACCCGCGACGAACCCCACCGCCGCATCGACGCGATCTTCGCCACGAAGGGCATCGAGGTACTGGGCTGCGGGGTACCTCCCGCACTCTCGGCTCCGCTCGAGCGGGGGGACCCCCATGGCCACCCCGGGGTCACGGAAACAGACCTGAGGGCAGCCACGGACCACCTTCCGGTCCTGGCCGCTCTCAGAATCCCGACGGCATAAAGCGCCGCTCAGACGACCGCGCCCCGGCCCGGGTCGTCGCCGTCCTCGTCGTCCGTACGCATCCGCATCACCAGCGCGGTGAAGCCGCCGAGGAAGCCGCCGATACCGGCGGTCGCCAGCCACCAGGTCATGTCCCAGCCGAGCAGCACGGCCAGCAGGAGCAGGACCGGTCCGCCGACCACGCCCAGCCAGGCGAACTTGGCGGTCGTGTCGGCGGCGGGCAGCGGCGGCGGCTCGGGCGGCACGAAGTGGCCCTCGTCGTCCTCGTCGAAGTCGTCCTCGGACGCCTCGGGCGCCGAGTAGTCGCGCGGGCCCACGCCGGGCGCGAAGGATACGGAGCTGCCCAGCGGCCCGGCGGGCGGCCGCTGCTGCTCCTCGCCGTCGTCCGTGTTCCTCTTGAGTTTCGTCTCGAGGTCCTTCTCGAGGTCCTTCTCGGGCAGCGCGAGATCCTCCACCGGCCTGAACGGCCTGGCGCCCGGCGGGTCCGGCGGTTCGTCGCCGTATCCGGCGACGATCGCCGCCCAGGCGGCCTCCTCGTCGAAGGGCACGCCCTTCTCGTCCGGCTCGCGGTCCTCGCGGTCGGAGTCGTGCTCAGCCAACTGCGGCCGTCCCTTCCTTGCCGACACTGGGTGCGAGCCGGCCGATGAAGGCGAGGCTCTCCTCGAAGATCCGGTCCGCATCGTGGTCCAACGTCGCCACGTGGTAACTCTGTTCCAGCACGACCTCCGTTACGTCCGTCGACGACACCCGGCTCAGGATCCGGGCCGAATCGGCCGCCGGCACCACGTGGTCCTGCGCACTGCGCAGGAGCAGCAGCGGCTGGGTGACCTGCGGCAGCTCGCCGTCCAGCAGCCGGAAGAAGTTCCGCAGGGAGTGGGCGGCGTGCAGCGGCACCCGGTCGTACCCGAGCTCCGCCGCGCCCTCCTTCGCGATGTCGCTCGCGATGCCCTTCGTCGTACGGACGAGATGCCGGGCCGCCGGAAGCGCGTACGCGGACAGGCCGTGCACCTTGTTGGCCGGATTGACGACTACGACGCCCCGTACTGCGTCCCCGTGCTTGGCGGCGAGCCGCAGCGCGAGCGCCCCGCCCATCGACAGGCCCGCCACGAACACCCGCTCGCACCGCTCGCGCAGCAGACGCAGTTCGCGGTCGACCTCCGCGTACCAGTCCTGCCAGCCGGTGACCTGCATGTCCTCCCAGCTCGTGCCGTGCCCGGGCAGCAGCGGCAGCGAGACGGTCAGGCCGTGCGCCGCGTGCTGCTCCGCCCACGGACGCAGCGACTGGGGCGAGCCGGTGAACCCGTGGCAGAGCAGGACACCCACCGGACCGCCCTCGTGGCGGTACGGCTCGGCTCCAGGGAGAACCGGCACGTCGGTCTCCTGTTCATCAGAAGGGGGTGAACGACTCGAGGTGTTGCTTCACCGTACGCGACCGCACTGACACCGACCAGGGCCGTCGGCGCCTTTGGCGGCGGAGCGGGTTAAGGTCTGATCGACGGAAACAGGAGGCACTCGGTTGTTGTACGGCACGATGAAGGTCGCCATCGGGGGACCGCTGAAGGTCGCCTTCAGACCCTGGGTGGAAGGCCTGGAGAACGTTCCGGCCGAGGGTGCCGCCATTCTGGCGAGCAACCACCTGTCGTTCTCGGACTCGTTCTTCCTGCCCGCGGTCCTCGACCGCAAGGTCACCTTCATCGCGAAGGCGGAGTACTTCACCACGCCGGGTGTGAAGGGCCGGCTCACCGCGGCCTTCTTCAAGGGCGTCGGCCAGCTCCCGGTGGACCGCTCCGGCGCGCGGGGCGCGGGCGAAGCGGCGATCAAGAGCGGGATAGAGGTCCTGGAGCGGGGTGAGCTGTTCGGCATCTACCCCGAGGGCACCCGCTCGCCCGACGGCCGCCTGTACCGGGGCAAGCCCGGCGGCCTCGCCCGCGTGGCCCTCGCCACCGGCGCGCCGGTCATCCCCGTCGCGATGATCGACACGGAGAAGATCCAGCCGCCCGGGAAGGTCGTCCCGAAGCTGATGCGGCCCGGCATCCGCATCGGCAAGCCCCTCGACTTCAGCCGCTACCAGGGCATGGAGCACGACCGCTTCGTGCTGCGGGCGGTGACCGACGAGGTCATGTACGAGATCATGAAGCTCTCCGGCCAGGAGTACGTCGACATGTACGCCACCGCCGCCAAGCGTCAGATCGCGGAGGCCGCGAAGGCGTCCAAGGAGGCGGACAAGGCCGAGAAGGCGGAGAAGAAGGCCGAGTCCTAGGCCCGGCAGCCGGGGCAGGGGGGTGGGGGGACGTGCCGAGGCGCGAGAAGGTCATGCGGATGTCGGTCGAGCTGCCGCTGTGGCGTGCGCTCACCGGCTACCGGGTGCTGACGATGCTGTACGCGATCGGACTCTGCGCCACCGCGTACGACCAGTTCGTCCGCCCCTGGATCGCGATCGCCTACTACGTCGTCCTGGTCGGGTGGACCCTGGCCACCCTGCCCCGGGTGGCGAACGCGGCGAGCTGCACCAAGCGCTTCCTCGCCGCCGACCTGACGATCGCGCTCACCGGCATCCTGCTCACCCCGCTCGCCGACGCCCATCATCGGATCGTCGAGGGCGGGCCGACGCTGCCGTCGATATGGACCGCCGGATCGGTGCTGGCCTTCGCGATCAAGGGCGGCTGGCGTTGGGCGGCCCTGGCCTCCACGCTGGTCGCCGTCGCCAACCTGATCGAGCGCGGCCGGCCGGCCCGCGACACCGTGCACAACGTGATCCTCGTGTGGGTCGCCTCCATCGCCATCGGCTACGTCGTCGAGGTGGCCCGCGCCTCCGAGCGCACCCTCGCCCGCGCCCTGGAGATCGAGGCCGCCACCCGGGAGCGGGAGCGGCTGGCCCGGGACATCCACGACAGCGTGCTCCAGGTGCTGGCCATGGTGCAGCGGCGCGGCGCGGTCATCGGCGGCGAGGCGGCCGAGCTGGGCCGCATGGCGGGGGAGCAGGAGGTGGCGCTGCGCACGCTGGTCTCCGGCGGCCTGGTGCCCGTCCCGCGCGCCTCCGAGGACCCGGCCGAGGGGGCGGTCGTACGGGCGGTGGACGAGCCGGACGACACCGCCGGCCCGGTCGATCTGCGCTCGCTGCTGGCCCCGTTCGCCGGCGCCCGGGTCAGCCTCGCCGAACCCGGCGCCCCGGTGCCGCTGCCGGCCGGCGCGGCACGGGAGCTGGCCGCGGCCGTCGGCGCCGCCCTGGACAACGTCCGGCGGCACGCGGGCGAGGACGCGCGGGCCTGGATCCTGGTCGAGGACGAGCCGGACGAGGTCGTGGTGACCGTACGGGACGACGGTC
Organism: Streptomyces sp. NPDC054834; assembly: GCF_053611185.1. Classification (NCBI taxonomy): domain Bacteria; kingdom Bacillati; phylum Actinomycetota; class Actinomycetes; order Kitasatosporales; family Streptomycetaceae; genus Streptomyces; species Streptomyces sp. NPDC054834. The sequence goes on from NZ_JBSGZV010000029.1 coordinate 87,926, forward strand.
CCGGCATTCCGGAGGGGCGGCTCGCCCAGGCCGAGGGCGAGGGGCGGCTCGGGGTGGCCCTGTCCATCCGGGGGCGGCTGCGCGACCTCGGCGGCAGCGCCGAGCTGCTGTCGACTCCGGGGCAGGGCACGGAAGTCGAGCTGAAGGTACCGAAGGACCACACGGACCGGCGGGTCTCCCGGGGGAAGGCGGACAAGCGATGACAGGGCAGCAGGATCCGATCAAGGTCATGGTGGTCGACGACCACCCGATGTGGCGCGACGCGGTCGCCCGGGACCTGGCCGAGTCCGGCTTCGAGGTGGTCGCCACCGCCGGGGACGGCGAACAGGCGGTGCGCCGCGCCAAGGCCGTCGCCCCCGACGTCCTCGTCCTGGACCTCAACCTGCCCGCCAAGCCGGGTGTCCAGGTATGCAAGGAACTGGTGGCCGCCAACCCGGCGCTGCGCGTCCTGGTGCTGTCGGCGAGCGGTGAGCACGCCGACGTCCTGGAGGCGGTGAAGTCCGGCGCCACCGGCTATCTGCTGAAGTCGGCGTCCACGGAGGAACTGCTGGACGCGGTGCGCCGTACGGCGGTCGGCGACCCGGTCTTCACGCCCGGCCTCGCCGGTCTCGTCCTCGGCGAGTACCGCCGGCTCGCCTCCGAGCCCGCCCCCGCCCCGGACACCGACGAACCGAAGGCGCCCCGGCTCACCGACCGCGAGACCGAGGTGCTGCGGCTGGTCGCCAAGGGCCTGAGCTACAAGCAGATCGCCGAACGCCTGGTCATCTCGCACCGCACGGTGCAGAACCACGTCCAGAACACCTTGGGCAAGCTCCAGTTGCACAACCGGGTCGAGCTCGTGCGGTACGCCATAGAGCGCGGGCTTGACGACGAGTAAAGCGAACGCCCGACAGTTCACCGGAATTGCCCTTCCCGCCTCTCGCTGTGTGACGTGCATCACGACTACCGTGACTCTGCGTCAGGCAACCGCTGCGAAGGGACATTTCCATGCGGGTCGGAGTACTGACCGGAGGCGGCGACTGCCCCGGGCTCAACGCCGTCATCCGGGGCATCGTGCGCAAGGGCGTACAGGAGTACGGCTACGACTTCGTCGGCTTCCGGGACGGCTGGCGAGGGCCCCTGGAGGGCGACACCGTCCGCCTCGACATCCCCACCGTGCGGGGCATCCTGCCCCGCGGCGGCACGATCCTCGGCTCCTCGCGGACCAACCCCCTCAAGCAGGAGGGCGGCGTCCGCCGGATCAAGGACAACCTCGCCAAGCAGGAGGTCGAGGCGCTGATCACGATCGGCGGCGAGGACACCCTCGGGGTGGCCGCGCGGCTGTCGGAGGAGTACGGCGTGCCGTGCGTGGGCGTACCCAAGACCATCGACAACGACCTCTCCGCCACCGACTACACCTTCGGCTTCGACACCGCGGTCGGTATCGCCACCGAGGCCATCGACCGGCTGCACACCACCGCCGAGTCCCACATGCGGGTCCTGGTGTGCGAGGTGATGGGCCGCCACGCCGGCTGGATCGCCCTGCACTCCGGACTCGCGGGCGGCGCCAACGTCATCCTCATCCCCGAGCAGCGCTTCGACCTCGACCAGGTCTGCGCCTGGATCACCTCCCGCTTCAAGGCCTCCTACGCCCCGATCGTCGTGATCGCGGAGGGCGCCATGCCGAAGGACGGCGACGTGGTCCTCAAGGACGGGTCGCTCGACTCCTTCGGCCACGTCCGGCTGTCCGGGGTCGGCGAGTGGCTGGCCAAGGAGATCGAGAAGCGCACCGGCAAGGAGGCCCGCACGACCGTGCTGGGGCACATCCAGCGCGGCGGCACCCCCAGCGCCTTCGACCGCTGGCTCGCCACCCGCTTCGGTCTGCACGCCATCGACTGCGTCCGCGAGGGCGACTTCGGCAAGATGGTCGCCCTGCGCGGCACCGACATCGTCCGTGTCCCGATCTCCGAGGCCACGGCGAAGCTGAAGACGGTGGACCCCGCACTGTACGCCGAGGTCGGCGTCTTCTTCGGCTGACAGCCCGGTCCGGGCCCGGGAATCGCTGGGCCCTGTCGTCACATTCCCGTCGTCCGCCCGCCGGGCGGGAATGTGACGACAGGGCCTGGGCCCCCGGGCCCGCCCCGCTCAGCTCGTGCTGCTCGCCTCGCGGAGCCGACCGATCAGCTCTCGCACGACCGCCGCCCCGTTCAGGGTCAGCACCGACTCCGGGTGGAACTGCACCCCGGCGAACCCGGGACCCCGTACGGCGTGCACCTCGCCGTTCTCCGCCCGGCTCACCTCGACCCCGTGCGCGGTCAGCTCCCGGGCGGTCTCCTCGTCGCAGTGGGCGACGAAGCTGTTGTAGAAGCCGACCGTCTCCGGCCGTCCGAAGAGGTCGATCGTCGTCTGCGCCCCCTGGTACGGCACCTGCTTGCGTACGAGGTCCAGTCCCAGCTCGGCCGTGATCAGCTCGTGGCCGAGGCAGACCCCGAGCACACCGTGCCGGTGCTCCCGGATCACCTCGGCGGCAAGCGAGCGCAGGAGGCGCATCTTCGGGTCGGTCAGGTCCGAGGGGTCACCCGGACCCGGCCCGAGCACCAACGGCCCCTCGTGTGCGAGCACTGCCTCCCGCAGATCCGGCTCGTCGTACCGCCGGACGGTCACCTCCAGCCCGCCGGAGCGAAGCACGTGCGCCAGCATCGCCGTGAAGGTGTCCTCGCCGTCGACGACCAGGGCGTGACCGTCCAGGGCGGCGGACGGCTCCTGCATCCGCAGCCAGAACGGGGCCAGCGACGAGCGGCGCCCGTCCAGCGCGGCCTGTACCCGGGGATCGTCGGCCAGCCGGGGCCTCCCCTGCTCCGCGCGCGGCCGGGAGGGCCGTACCCCTAGAGCCGCCAGGACGCCCGCCGCCTTCGCGTGCGTCTCGGCGACCTCGCCCGCCGGGTCCGAGCCGCGGACGAGCGTGGCGCCGACCGGGACGCGCAGACGGCCGTCGCCGGAGATGTCCGCCGTGCGGATCAGGATCGGGGAGTCCAGGGTCTGGGCGCCCCCGGAGTCCCGGCCGAGCAGGGCCAGCGCGCCCGCGTAGTAACCCCGGCCCCCGACCTCGTGGCGCTCGATGACCCGGCACGCGTTCTGCACCGGCGACCCGGTGACCGTCGCCGCGAACATCGTCTCCTTCAGCACCTCCCGCACGTCCAGGGAGGACTTCCCGCGCAGCTCGTACTCGGTGTGCGCGAGGTGCGCCATCTCCCTCAGCCGGGGGCCGACCACGACCCCGCCCATGTCGCCGACGGTGCACATCATCTTGAGCTCCTCGTCGACCACCATCGACAGCTCCTCGATCTCCTTGCCGTCGGCGAGGAAGCCGAGCAGGTGCTCGGGCGTGGGCCCCTCGGCCGGATAGCGGTACGTCCCGCTGATCGGGTTCATGACGACCGTGCCGCCGGACATGCGGACGTGCACCTCCGGGCTGGCGCCGACCAGCGTGCGCTCCCCGGTGTGCACCACGAACGTCCAGTACGCGCCCCGCTCGCCCTCCAGCAGCCGCCGGAACAGCGCGAGGGCGTCGCCTCTGGAGAACCCGGGGATCTCCCCCTCGTACGTACGCCGGATCACGAAGTTGGCGCCCTCGCCCCGCCCGATCTCCTCGCGCAGCACGCGCCCGACGATCTCCGCGTACTCCTCGTCGGGCACGTCGAAGCCGCCGCCCTCGACGCGCACGTCATGCGAGGGGAGCTGGTCCAGTGCGTCGGCGAGCGGGATCTCGTACCGCTCCTCGGGAATCAGCACCATGAGCGGTGTGCCGTCGTCGCGGACGTCGAAGCCGCGCTCGCGGATCTGCCGGAACGGCACGAGCGCGAGGCCCTCGCCGGGCAGGTCGGCGAGGCGCTCCCGCGAGGTGACCGGACCGAGCAGCACCTCCACCATGTGCTCCTCGTGGCCCGGCGTGCGACGGCGGAGCAGGGCGAAGGGACGGGCCTCGGACAAGAGGTCCTGGAGATTCATGGGTCATCCTTCTCGACAGAGAGGAACGACCCCGGGAAACGCCGAAGGCCGCCCCTCGGGCGGCCTTCGCGAAGTCTTGCGTACGCGCAGTCAGTGGGCCGCCGGATGAGCGGTCCACCACCAGTTCTGGGTCGAAAGCGCGAACATGCCGGGAACCCTACCGCACCTCCCGCCCGTCCGTAGCGTGATCGCTCCGTCTCACCAGTCGGGCTGGGGGAAAATCCGTCGACACGACCCCGTAGTGTTTACGGGGTGACCGTGAACGCTAAGACCAGCGCGAGCGCTGGCAACACCTGGCGAAACCTGCCCGCGGCGCAGCAGCCCGAGTACCCCGACGCCGAGGCTCTGCGCGCAGTGATCGCGGACCTCGAGTCGTATCCGCCGCTCGTCTTCGCGGGCGAGTGCGACCAGCTGCGCGCCCGGATGGCGGCCATCGCCAAGGGAGAGGCGTTCCTCCTCCAGGGCGGCGACTGCGCCGAGGCCTTCGACGCGGTGTCCGCCGACCACATCCGCAACAAGCTCAAGACGCTGCTCCAGATGGGCGCCGTCCTGACGTACGCCGCGTCCGTGCCCGTGGTGAAGGTCGGCCGTATCGCCGGCCAGTACTCCAAGCCGCGTTCCAAGCCGACCGAGACCCGCGACGGCGTCACCCTCCCGACCTACCGGGGCGACTCCGTCAACGGGTTCGACTTCACCGAGGCCTCCCGGATCCCCGACCCGGAGCGGCTGAAGCGGATGTACCACGCGTCCGCCTCCACCCTGAACCTGGTGCGCGCCTTCACCACCGGCGGCTACGCCGACCTGCGCCAGGTGCACGCCTGGAACCAGGACTTCGTGAAGTCGTCCCCGTCCGGCCAGCGCTACGAGCAGCTGGCCCGCGAGATCGACAACGCGCTGAACTTCATGCGGGCCTGCGGCACCGACCCGGAGGAGTTCAAGACCGTCGAGTTCTACTCCTCGCACGAGGCGCTGCTGCTCGACTACGAGTCGGCCCTCACCCGGGTCGACTCCCGCACCGGTCAGCTGTACGACGTCTCCGGGCACATGGTGTGGATCGGTGAGCGCACCCGGCAGCTGGACGGCGCGCACATCGAGTTCGCCTCGAAGATCCGCAACCCGATCGGCATCAAGCTCGGCCCGAACACGACGGCCGAGGAGGCGCTCCAGTACATCGAGCGCCTCGACCCGGACCGCGAGCCGGGACGCCTCACCTTCATCGTCCGCATGGGCGCCGACAAGATCCGCGACCGGCTGCCGCAGCTCGTCGAGAAGGTCACGGCGTCGGGCGCGACGGTGGCCTGGGTGACCGACCCGATGCACGGCAACACCTTCGAGGCGGCCTCCGGGCACAAGACCCGCCGCTTCGACGACGTGCTCGACGAGGTCAAGGGCTTCTTCGAGGTGCACAAGGGCCTCGGCACCCATCCGGGCGGCATCCACGTCGAGCTCACCGGTGACGATGTCACCGAGTGCGTGGGCGGTGGCGACGAGATCTTCGTCGACGACCTGCACCAGCGCTACGAGACGGCCTGCGACCCGCGCCTCAACCGCAGCCAGTCCCTGGACCTGGCGTTCCTCGTGGCGGAGATGTACCGGGACCAGTGAGCGACCTGGGGCGCGGATCACACTCGATCCGCGCCCCTCTCACTGTTGCGGGCTCCGCATCGACAGGTAAGGTTAGGTTTGCCTCACCGAAGAAAACGGGATGGCAGTAAGACAGTGATCCCGTCGGGAGGTGAGTCCGCGTGTACGTCTGTAGCTGCTTCGGCATCACAGAGGCACAGGTCAAGCAGCACGCGGAGGGCGGTGCCTGCACGCCCCGCCAGATAGCGTCGGCCTGCAAGGCCGGCACGGACTGCGGCTCGTGCGTCCGCCGAATCCAGGCCATCCTCGGCCGTGGCGCCTGCCCGCGCCGGGAGCTGGCCGACCAGGGCCGGCCGGTACTCACGGAACTCCCGGACGCCGCCTAGCTCTCCGGCTGCTCGATCAGCTGGGCGATGTAGAGCGCCTCGCCGAGCTTCTCCAGCAGGTCCAACTGGGTGTCGAGGTAGTCGATGTGGTGCTCCTCGTCGGCGAGGATGTCCTCGAAGATGTTCGCGGACGTGATGTCGCCCTTCTCGCGCATCACCTTGATGCCGCGCCTGAGCCGGTCGATCGCCTCCACCTCGACCTGCCGGTCCGCCTCGAACATCTCCTTGACCGTCTGGCCCACGCGCACATGGAACAGGCGCTGGTAGTTCGGCAGCCCCTCCAGGAACAGGATCCGGTCGGTGAGCACCTCGGCGTGCTTCATCTCGTCGAACGACTCGTGCCGCGTGTACTTCGCGAGCTTCGTCCAGCCGAAGTTCTCCTGCATCTTCGCGTGCAGGAAGTACTGGTTGATCGCGGTGAGCTCGCCGGTGAGCTGCTCGTTGAGGAACTCGATGACCTCGGGATCGCCCTGCATCGCAGCGGCTCCTTCCACATGGGGAACAAGGGAGGTTGCGGCGGCATGATTGCATCGGTGTTGATGATCGTCCAGTAAGTGTGCACTTAGTAAGTAAATGGATGCTTAGTGCTGGTTGCCCGTTTTGGCGTCTCCCTGGTCATGTGCACTGCCCGGGGTCTGTCAGGATGGAGGCATGGGTCAGCCGGTGGAGCGCGAGTCTGGAGAATCGGGAGAGGCCGTACGGCCCGAGCTTCCGCCGGGGCAGCGACTTCAGCGCGGCTGGCCGGTCACGCACTACGGGCCCGTGCCCAAGTTCCGGCCCGAGCGCTGGGAGTTCCGGGTCTTCGGCGCCACCGCCGACAGCGAGAAGCACTGCTGGACCCACGAGGAGTTCACGGCGCTGCCGTACACCACCGTCGTGGCCGATCTGCACTGCGTCACCAAGTTCAGCATGCTCGGCGCCGAGTGGGGTGGCATCCCGGCCCGGACGATCCTGGAGATCGCCCCGCCCGCGCCCGACGTCACCCATGTGATGGTCTGGGCGGAGTACGGGTTCAGCTCCAACCTCCGCCTGTCGGACTTCACCTCCGAGCGCGCGCTCTTCGCCACCCACAAGGACGGCGAACTCCTCACCGCCGAGCACGGCTTCCCGCTCCGCCTCGTCGTCCCCCACCTGTACGCCTGGAAGGGCCCCAAGTGGGTCCGCGGCATCGAGTACATGACCACCGACCGCCGCGGCTTCTGGGAGGAGCGCGGCTACCACAACATCGGCGACCCCTGGAAAGAACAGCGGTACTCCTACCAGGAGGGCCCGGGGGACGGGCCCGAACTCTGACCGGCGCCCCCGCCGTCAGCCGTCCCTGAGCTTCTTCAGGCGCTCCACGTCCGCCGCGTGGCCCTCCTTGCCGCCGGGTGTCTCGATGATCAGAGGGACGCCCGCGGTCGCCGGGTGGGTCATCAGGGCGCGGAAGGGGTCCTCGCCGATATGGCCGGCGCCGATGTTCTCGTGGCGGTCCTTGTGGGCGCCCACCACGTCCTTGGAGTCGTTGGCGTGGATCAGCTTCAGCCGGCCCTCGCCGACCGTGTCCACCAGCAGGTCCAGCGTCTGGTGCATGCCGCCCGGCCCCGTCAGGTCGTGCCCGGCGGCGAAGACATGGCAGGTGTCCAGGCATACGCCCAGCTTCGGGTGGGCGTCCAGGGCCTCGAAGTACGGCCCGAAGTCCCAGGTGCGGGAACAGAGTGAGGCGCCCTGTCCGGCCGTGGACTCCAGCAGCAGACACGGATCGTCGTCGTGGGTGAGCTCGTCCAGCAGCGGAAGCAGATGCTCCCGCACCTGCTTCAGCGCCACGGACCGGTCCCGGCCGCCGGTCGCGCTTCCGGTGTGCACCACCACGCCGAGCGCGCCGATCTCCCGCCCCCGGCGCAGCGAGTGCCGCAGGGATTCCACCGACCGCTCCACGGTCGCCTCGGTGTGCGAGCCGAAGTTGATCAGGTACGGCGCGTGCACATAAGCCGGGATCGCACCCTTTGCGCAGGCCTCGCGGAACGCGTCGTCCTGCCGCGGGTTCCCGGCGGGCGTGGCCCAACCGCGCGGGTTGGCCACGAAGACCTGCACGGTCTCGGCCTTCAGATCACGGGCGTACGACAGCCCGACGGAATGCAGGCCGCCGGCCACGGGCACGTGACCGCCCACGGGATTGCGGGCGGGCGCGGGGGCGGGGTCGGGGGCGGCGGAGCCGGAGTGCTGCGGTGTCACCCCTTCAGGGTGTCATGGCCCGGGCGGGCCCCCGTCACCGGATGGTGATCGTGATCGTCGACCCCTTGGGTGCCGTCCCGCCGCCGTCCACGGACTGCTTCTTCACGGTGTCGCCGAACAGCCCGAGCAGTCCGCGGTCCTCGTCGACCTTGAAACCGCGGTCCTCGAGTTGCTGCGTCGCGTCGTCCACGCTGTCGCCCACCACGTCCGGCACCTCGACCATCACCGGGCCCTTGGACAGGGTCAGCGTCACCGTGTCGCCCTCGGCGGCCTGGCCGTCGCCCGCCGGGGTCTGCCGGGCGACCTTGCCCTTGTCGTACTCGGAGTTGACCTGCTGCGTCGACACCTTCACCTTCAGTCCGGCGCCCTGGAGCTCCTGCTTCGCGCTGTCCAGGTCGTCGCCGGTGACGTCCGGCACGTCGATCGGGCTGCCCTTGCTGACGGTCAGCGCGATCGCCGAGCCCGCGTGCCGCACGGTGCCGGCGACCGGGGCCGTGCGGACCACGGAACCGCTCGGGACGTCCTCGCTGAACTCCCTGGTGACCATGCCCGGCGCCAGTCCCACCGCCTTCAGCCGCGCTCGCGCCTCGGCCGCCTTCCGGCCCGACAGGTCCGGCACCTTCACGGTCTTCGGGCCGTCGGAGATCGTCAGCGTCACCGAATCGTTGGTGCGGATGCGGGCGCCGGTCGCCGGGTCGCTGCTGATCACCGTGCCCTTCTTCACGGTGTCGTTGTAGGCGTGCTTGACCTGCTTGACCTTGAGCCCGGCCTTCCCCAGCCGCTCCTCGGCCTGCGCCTCGGTCTTCGTCACCAGCGGGGGGACCCGCGTGAACTGGCCGGAGTTGATGTACCAGATCCCCGCACCGACCCCGAGGAGCAGCAGCACGGCCGCGACGACCGTGACGAGCCCGCGCCGCGGCCGCCCCGGCCGGCGCGTGGGCGGGTCGGCGGGCGGGCTCTGGAGCACACTGGTCCGGTTGAGGGCCGCCCCCGGCTCGTCCTCCTCGTTGACCGGCAGCGGGCGCGGCACAGTCAACGCGCGCGGGATCACGCTCGTCCGGTCCTCGGCGTTGTCGTGCAGGCCGGAGAGCGCCTGCGGCGGCACCACGTCCAGCCGCTCCTCACCGACCTGCGCGCGTACCTCCCGCACCTGGGCGAGGAAGGCCACGGCATCCTGCGGCCTGAGCTCGGGGGAGCGGGCGGTGGCGGCGGCGACCAGCTCGTCCAGTTCGTACGCCAGCCCCGGCACGGCGGCCGAGGGCGGCGGCACGTCCTCGTGGATGTGCTTGTAGAGCACCTGGGCGGGGGTGTCCCCGGAGTGCGGCTTGCCGCCGGTCAGCATCTCGTAGAGCACGACACCGCACGCGTACACGTCGACGCGCGGATCCGCCGTCCCGTGCTCGATCTGCTCGGGCGCCAGGTACGAGACCGTCCCGAGCACGGCACCGGTCGTACTGGTCACCGTGTCCACGGACCGCACGAGCCCGAAGTCGGCCACCTTGACCCGCCCGTCGTCCCCTATCAGAACGTTCTCCGGCTTCATGTCCCGGTGCACGAACCCGGCCCGGTGCGCGGCACCCAGTGCGGCCAGCACCGGCTCCAGGATGTCCAGCGCGGCCCGCGGCTGTAGCGCGCCCCGCTCCCGCAGCACGTCCCGCAGGGTGCACCCGGCGATGTACTCCATGGCCAGATAGACATACGACCCGTCGGCCCCCTGGTCGAACACCTGTACGACATTGGGGTGGGCGAGCCGGGCCACCGACTTCGCCTCACGGATGAACCGCTCCACGAACGATCCGTCGGCCGCGAGCGTCGGGTGCATCACCTTGAGCGCGAGGACCCGGTCCAGCCGGGTGTCCAGCGCCCGGTAGACCGTGGCCATCCCGCCGGCCGCGATCCGCGCGTCGACGCGGTAACGGCCGTCGAGCACCTGCCCGACGAGAGGGTCCTGAAGGGTCGTATCCACGCAGGGGAGTCTACGAGCCAGGACCGACACCCCCACGGTTTCGGCCAGGATAGGAGCGCTACTGCAGCCGACCTGTGACGCTTCCCACGCCCCGGGGGCGAGCCGACGACGAACGGACAGCCGCCGACGGCGAAAACCCCCCAAGGGAACGTCCACCCCTCGACCAACTGGAAACGGGTGGTGCGTGGGTGGGAGACAAAAACGGGACTGTACCCCGCTCAGAACGCAGGTCGCTCAGGATCGAACGCGGCCAAGCCCTCCGCAGGAGAAGACGCCTCGGCGAAATGCCGCCGGGGAATCCGCCCCGCCCGCCGCGCCAGGCGCCCCGCCTCGACCGCGCGCCGCATCGCCTCCGCCATCAGAACCGGCTCCTGCGCCCGCGTGACGGCCGAGGCCAGCATCACCCCCGCACACCCCAGCTCCATCGCCAGCGCCACGTCCGACGCCGTACCGGCGCCCGCGTCCAGGATCACCGGCACGCGCGCGTGCTCGACGATCAGCTGGAAGTTGTGGGGATTGCGGATCCCCAGCCCGGACCCGATCGGCGACCCCAGCGGCATGATCGCCGCACAGCCGACGTCCTCCAGCTTCCGCGCCAGCACGGGATCGTCATTGGTGTACGGCAGCACCGTGAACCCGTCGTCGACCAGCGTCTCCGCCGCGTCCAGCAGCTCGATCGGATCCGGCAGCAGCGTGCGCTCGTCCGCGATGACCTCCAGCTTCACCAGATCGGTCCCCAGCGCCTCGCGCGCCAGCCGGGCGGTGAGCACGGCCTCCCCGGCGGTGAAGCACCCCGCCGTGTTCGGCAGCACCCGGATGCCGAGCCGCTCCAGCACCGACAGCACCGAGCCGTGCACACCGGGGTCCACCCGTCGCATCGCCACGGTCGTCAGCTCCGTGCCGGAGATGACCAGCGCCCGCTCCAGCACCTCGAGGCTGGGCGCACCGCCCGTACCCATGATCAGGCGGGACGTGAAGGACGTACCGCCGAGGACGAAGGGGTCGTCAGCCATGGTCAGCCTCCCTGGACGGCGGTGAGGACTTCTACGCGGTCACCCTCGGCCAGGGCCGTGGACGGCCACTGCGCGCGCGGGACGACGGTTTCGTTGAGCGCGGCGGCCACTCCGCGTGGCGCCGCGGTGAGGGAGTTCACGAGGGCGTCGAGAGCGGTGCCGGGGGCGATCTCCCGGCGCTCCCCGTTGACGGAGATGTTCATGCGGGCTGCTCCGTGAGTGCCGTACTGAAGCGCTTGAGGGTGAACGGGCGGGCCTCCTCGGGCAGCTCGCCGGTGGTCAGGGCGTGCGCCAGGGCGTCCCCGGTGACGGGCGTGAGCAGCACGCCGTTGCGGTAGTGCCCGGTGGCCAGCAGCAGCCCGTCCAGACCGGTCGGGCCGAGCAGCGGCGCGTTGTCGGGTGAGCCGGGCCGCAGTCCGGCCCGGGTCTCGGCGAGCGGCAGCTCGGTGATGCCGGGCACCAGCTCGTGCGCGTCGCGCAGCAGCTGGTACACCCCGCCCGCGGTCACCGTCGTGTCCCAGCCCAGCTCCTCGCTGGTGGCCCCGACGACCAGCTCACCGTTCTCCCGGGGCACCAGGTAGACGTGGCTGCCGCGCACCACGGCCCGTACGGTCCGGCTGAGGAACGGCGCGTACCGCTCCGGCACGGTCAACCGCACCACCTGGCCCTTCACCGGCCGCACCGGCGGCAGCAGGTCCTCGGGCAGGCCCGCGAGCCGCCCGCTCAGGCTTCCGGCGGCCAGCACCACCTGGCCCGCGCGCAGCTCACCGCCGTCCGAGGCGGTGACGCCGGCCGCCCGGCCCCGTACGACGTCGAAGCGCTCGGCCCACACCCGGTGGAAGACCACCCCGGCGCGCTCGCACGCGGCGAGCAGCGCGGCCGCCAGCCGGCGCGGGTCGATCTGGTGGTCGCCGTCCACCCGCAGCCCCCCGCGCACCCCCGGCGCGAGCATCGGTTCGAGCCGCCGGCACTCCCGCCCGGACAGCCACTCCGACTCCAGGCCCGACCGGTGCTGAAGGGCGTGCAGCTCGCGCAGGTGGGCGCGGTCGTCGGCGTCCAGTGCGACGGCGAGCGTGCCGCATCTGCGGTAGCCGAGGTCCAGGCCGGTGAGCTCGGTCAGCTCGGCCGCGAAGTCCGGATAGCGGCGGGCCGACGCCAGGTTCAGGCCGAGCAGCGTCTGCTCGCCGTGGTGCAGTTCCGTGACGGCGGCCAGCATCCCGGCCGCCACCTGGGCGGCGCCGCCGCCCGGCTCCGGGTCCACCACGGCCGTGGCCAGGCCGCGCTGCGCGGCCCGCCAGGCGGTGACCAGGCCGATGATCCCGCCCCCGATGACGAGGACGTCGGACGTACGTGACGACATGGGCGTCCAGCCCCTCCCTTCGCCGGCATGACCCGGATCAGGTTCGTACGGTCGGAGGCCGCCAGCCTCCCTCTCAGCCCGGTACGTCCGGGCTCCCGCGAGTGCTTGTACGGTGGCCACCCTAGCCCGCAGAGCATCTGACGTGTAAGGAGGCCTCCGCCGATGGCCCGCTCGCTCGACGGTCTGATCCTCGCCCCCGTCACGGACCAGGCACCGGGACAGGTGGGTACGCGCACCCGGTTCGCCTACCACGAGAAGGACGGCGATATCTGGGCCGAGTACGCGGGCGGCGATGTCGTACGCGGGTATCTGGTGGGCACTCGGGAGGGGGACCGGCTGGACTTCCGGTACGTGCAGCTGAAGCGGGACGGCACCACCTCCGGCGGACACTGCGCGTCCACGGTCGTCGAGCTGCCCGACGGCCGGGTGCGGCTGGAGGAGACCTGGGAGTGGGAATCCCAGCCCGGAGCGGGTACGAGCGTTGTGGAACAGGTCACTGAGCACGCCCCCTGACTGACGAAGAGTCAGTTGACTATGGTGATCGAGTGAGCGAGCAGACGCGGGAACAGGGCACGTCACAGGCGCGGCGCGTGGTCGTCGTCGGCGCGGGCATGGCCGGGGTGCAGACCGCGGTCGCGCTGCGCGAACAGGGCTTCCGGGGCACCGTGACGCTGATCGGCGCCGAACCCCACCAGCCGTACGACCGGCCCCCGCTGTCCAAGGCTGTGCTGCTCGGCAAGGCCGAGGGCTCCGCCTTCGACGTCGACTTCGAGGCGCTCGACATCGAACTCCTGCTCGGCCGCGAGGCGCTGGGCGTGCGCCCGGGCGACCACGAGGCCGACACCGAGGCCGGGCCCGTGCCGTACGACGTCCTGGTCCTGGCCACCGGCGCCGAACCGATCCGGCTGCCCGGCGCGGAGGGCGTCCCCGGCGTGCACCTGCTGCGCACCCTCGACGACGCCGAACGGCTGCGGCCGGTACTCGCCCGGCAGCACGACATCGTGGTCGTCGGCGCGGGCTGGATCGGCGCCGAGTTCGCCACGGCGGCCCGCGAGTCGGGCTGTGCGGTGACGGTCGTGGAAGCGGCGGACCGCCCCCTCGCCGGCGCGCTCCCGGCCGAGGTGGCCGCGCCGATGGTGTCCTGGTACGCCGACAGCGGCGCCGTGTTGCGCACCCACGCGCGCGTGGAGCGCGTCGAGCCGAGCGCGGTGGTGCTCGACGACGGCTCGCGGGTGCCCGCTGGCGCCGTCGTCGTCGGCATCGGTGCCCGCCCCGCCACGGCGTGGCTGGCCGGCTCCGGCATCGAACTCGGCACGCACGGCGAGGTGGTGGCCGACGAGCACCTGCGGACCTCCGCCCCGGACGTGTACGCGGTCGGCGACTGCGCCTCCTTCCCCTCCCGGCGGTACGGGGAGCGGCTGCTCGTCCACCACTGGGACAACGCCCTCCAGGGCCCGCGCACGGTCGCCGCCAACATCATGGGCGAGACCCCCGCGGTCTACGATCCCGTGCCGTACTTCTGGTCCGAGCAGTTCGGCCGCTTCGTCCAGTACGCCGGTCACCACGGGGCGGCCGACCGCACCCTGTGGCGCGGCGATCCGGCCGGCCCCGCGTGGACGGTCTGCTGGCTGAAGGAGGACCGGCTGGTGGCCCTGCTCGCCGTGGGACGCCCGAGGGACCTGGCCCAGGGGCGACGGCTGATCGAGGCGGGTACACCGATGCGGCCGGAGATGCTGGCCGACCCGGCGAGACCCCTGAAGGACGCCACGGCATAGGGCCCGGGACCTGGCATGTCGCCCCATGTGGACCGGCCTGACTTCCGAGTGTCGGTGGCAGATGGCAGGCTTGTTCCCGTGACCGAGATTGACGCGAAGATCGATGCTCTCGTCCCCGCCTGGCTCAACCTGCCCGACATCGCCGAAAAGCTCGGCGTGGAGGTGACACGTGTTCGGCACCTGGTCAAGGAGGGCCAGCTCATCGCCGTACGCCGTGGTGAGAACCGGGCGCTGCACGTCCCCGCCGCCTTCATCGACGGGGACAAGGTCGTCAAGGGACTGTCCGGGACCTTGACGCTCCTCAGGGACGACGGCTTCACGGACGAAGAAATGCTGGAATGGCTCTTCACCCCGGACCCGAGCCTCCCCGGCACCCCCGCGCAGGCCCTGAGCGAGAATCGCGGCACGGAGGTGAAGCGCCGCGCCCAGGCGCTCGCCGTCTGACCCGGACCATCCGAACCGAACACCGTCCGGCGTACGGGCCGCGGCCCCCGGGAACCCGGCCACGGTGGGCCACGGCCTCTCGCACCCGTCAGGGAGCGGGCGGCCGGTGACCGGCCCCGGCCATCGGCCCGTACGCCGCCGACAGCGCACCGACAACGGGGGACCCACGCATGTCTGACACCGCCACCGCCCGCGACCGCCTCGCCGACGCCCGGCTCTACCTGTGCACGGACGCTCGGAAGCGGCAGGGCGACCTCGCCGAGTTCCTGGACGCGGTGCTGGCCGGCGGTGTGGACATCGTGCAGCTGCGGGACAAGGGCATGGAGGCCGCCGAGGAGCTGGAGCACCTCGCGGTCCTCGCCGACGCCTGCGCCCGGCACGGCAAGCTGCTCGCGGTCAACGACCGCGCGGACGTCGCCCACGCCGCCGCCTCGGACGTGCTCCACCTCGGCCAGGGCGACCTCCCGGTGCCCGCGGCCCGCGCGATCCTCGGCGCGGACGTCCTCATAGGCCGGTCCACGCACGCCGAGGCCGAGGCGGAGGCCGCCGCCGTCCAGGAGGGCGTCGACTACTTCTGCACCGGCCCGTGCTGGCCCACCCCCACCAAGCCCGGCCGGCACGCACCCGGCCTCGACCTGGTCCGGCACACCGCCGCACTGGGCACCGACCGCCCCTGGTTCGCCATCGGCGGCATCGACCTGGGCAATCTCGACGAGGTCCTGGACGCGGGGGCCCGCAGGGTGGTCGTCGTACGGGCGATCACGGAGGCCTCGGACCCGGGAGCGGCGGCGGCGGAGTTCGCCAAGCGGCTCCGGCAGGCGTGACGCCGTACCCGCAGGTGTCCACGTGTGTCCAATGGGTGGACAACAGGCCGACAATTCGGGCAAATGTCCGGCTCTCGGTTGGGGGACCGGCCGCCCCTGGCTAACCTGCCGGTATGGCCCTCGGAACCGCATCAACCAGGTCCGATCGCGCGCGTACGGTGCGTGACATCCTCGGCACCGGCAAAACGACGTACTCCTTCGAGTTCTACGCGCCCAAGACCCCCCAGGGCGAGCGGAACCTGTGGAACGCGCTGCGCCGGGTCGAGGCGGTGGCGCCCGACTTCGTCTCCGTGACGTACGGCGCCGGCGGTTCCACCCGCGCCACCACGGTCAAGGAGACCCAGCAGATCGTCGTCGACACCACGCTGACGCCGGTCGCCCACCTCACCGCGGTCAACCACTCCATCGCCGAACTGCGCAACATCATCGGCCAGTACGCGGACGCCGGGATCCGCAACATGCTGGCCGTGCGCGGCGACCCGCCCGGCGACCCGATGGGCGACTGGGTGCCGCATCCCCAGGGCCTGACCTACGCGGCCGAGCTGGTCCGGCTCATCAAGGAGTCCGGCGACTTCTGCGTGGGTGTCGCCGCGTTCCCGGAGATGCACCCGCGCTCCTCCGAATGGGACGCCGACGTCGCGCACTTCGTGGACAAGTGCCGGGCCGGCGCCGACTACGCGATCACGCAGATGTTCTTCCAGCCGGAGTCCTATCTGCGCCTGCGCGACCGGGTGGCCGCCGCGGGCTGCGAGACCCCGGTCATCCCCGAGGTACTGCCGGTGACCAGCGTGAAGATGCTGCAACGGTTGCCGAAGCTCAGCAACGCCGTCTTCCCGCCCGCCCTCAAAGAGCGGATCCTCACAGCGAAAGACGATCCGGCGGCGGTACGCTCCATCGGTATCGAATTCGCCACGGAGTTCTGCGCACGGCTGCTGTCCGAGGGAGTGCCCGGACTGCACTTCATCACGCTCAACAACTCCACGGCGACGCTGGAAATCTACGAGAACCTGGGCCTGCACCATCCCCCGCAGGCCTAGACCGGCCGCACCGCGATACGACACACTGCGTAGCGGCCACTGGGAGAGGGGCGTACATGGGCTGGACGGTCCTCTACATCGCGTTCGGCATCGTCGCGCTGTGGTTGCTCGGTGAGGTGCTGCTTCAGTACAAGGCGCGGCTGCGCTGGCGGCTGCTCGCCTTCGTCGGCTTCCTCGGTGTCGTGGTCGGTGTGCTGATCCCGTCCGTGCCGGTCATCGGCCTGGGCGCGGCCGCCTTCGCGGTCGGGCAGACCTACGTCACGCTGTCGTTCCGCCGCGGCTTCGCCGCCGGCTGGGCGGTCAGCCGTCCGGAGCCCGGCGCCACCGGCAAGAGCAAGCGCCGCCGCGGCGAACCCGAGCGCCAGGACCCGGCCCTCGAGGTCTCCGACCTCCAGGGGACGCGGGCGGCCGGCTACGGCGACGACAGCGCCGGCTACGGCGACGACTACGACCGCGACGACGTCTTCGCCCCCGCCGCCCGCTCCGCCGGGCCCACCGCCGCGGAGACCACCGCGGTCTACGAGCCGCAGCCCCTGCCCGACGACACCGGTACGTACGGCATATACGGCGACTCCTTCTCGGGTTCCGCCCAACCGTCCGCAGCCCAGTACCAGGACACCTACGCGACAGCCGCCCAGGGCACCGACCAGTCGTACGCGTACGACTACTCCGGCTACGGCCAGCAGCAGTACGGCTACGACGCCGGCGGCCAGCAGCAGTACAGCGGCTACTCCGACCCCTACGGCGCACCCGGCTACGACCAGACGTACGGCGGCCAGCACTACGACCAGCAGGATTACGGCCAGGGCCAGTACGGCACCGGCGGCTACGGCGAGACTCCCGCGGACGGCGTCTGGGTCCCGCAGCAGCGCACCGACGGTTCCTATGGCGGTGAACTCCCCGCCGAGCAGCCGTACCCCTACCAGACGGGCGGTCAGCAGCAGGGGAACGGGTTCGACGAGCAGTACCGTTTCTGAGGCCCCGGAGCGGGCCTCACTGGGAGCCGCGGAAGTCCGGCCCCTCCACGATCAGCCCCGCCACCAGCGCGCCGGACATGCCGGCGTGGGGGAGTCCACCGCCGGGGTGTGACCAGCCGCCCACCCGGTACAGGCCCGGCAGGCGTGTGGTGTTCGCCGGATGCAGGAAGCGGCCGTCCGCGGCGGCGAGCGCGGGAGCGGGAACGGCCCCGAAAACGGCGCCCGTCTCGGCCTCCACGGCGCCGGGCGTCCGCACCTCGTGCCAGATCAGCCGCTCGCGCAGGCCGGGAATTGCGGCCTCGGTGGCGTCCAGGACGAGGTCGGCGAAGCGCGCGACCAGGCTCTCCTGTTCCCAGCCCGCATCCGTCGGCACCACCGCCGAGACGACCACCGACTCGTAGGCACCCGCCGGACGCATGGCGGGGTCGTCGGGCCGCAGCACGGTCACCGTGGGGCGCACCGGCTCGTCGCCGCCGGGGGAGGCCAGGAAGTCCTGCTCGATCTCGGCGTCCGGCGCGTGCACGACGGTACGGTGCGCGGCACCGGCCTCGCGCTCGCCGCGCAGTGCCAGCAGCATGGTGAACCGGCCCGGACGGGACCTCAGGGTCTCGGTTCGTACATCCCCGTCCGCGTCGAGCGGATGCTCCGTCAGACTCCGCAGCCGCACCGGGTCCACGTCCGCCACCACGTGGTCGGCCTCGACCACCGTGCCGTCCACCAGCTCCACCCCCGCCGCCCGGCCTTCCTTCTCCAGGATGCCGGTGACCTCCGCGCCGAAGATGAACTCCACCCGGCGCGCCACGCACCGCTCGTACACCGCGCACGCCAACTCCCGGATGCCGCCCCGCACATACCAGGTGCCGAAGGCGTGCTCCATGTACGGCAGTACGGCCGCGCTCGCCGGAGCGGTGCGGGGTTCGAGGCCGTACGCGAGCGCGTGGCTCTCCAGGAGCGCCGCGAGACGCGGGTCGCGCAGCTCCCACTCCCCGACCTCGGTGAGCGTGGACGCCCGCCGGGTGCGCAGCAGCCGCTTGTGCGGGACCGAGGGATAGGGGTCCCGCTCCGCCAGCACACGCCAGTTCGGCCACAGGGGCTCCTCCAGCAAGGGACGCCGGGTGCGGTCCCAGGCCTCGCGCGCCCGCACCAGGAAGTCCCCCCAGCGCCCGCCCGCGCCCGCGCCCAGTGCTTCGTCCAGGGCGGCGACGACACCCGCGCGCGAGGCGTTCGGCAACGACACCTCGGTGCCGTCCGCGAAGACGTGCCGGGACGAAGGGTCGACCTGCACCAGCTCGACGCAGGCCTCCAGCGGCTCCTTGCCGGTCTTGACGAACAGGTCGCGGTAGACCGCGGGCAGGTGGAGCAGCCCGGGGCCGGTGTCGAAGCGGAACCCGTCCCGCTCGAACCGGCGCACCGCACCGCCGTACGTCTCCGTACGCTCGTACACCGCCACCCGGTGGCCCGCGACGGCCAGCCGGGCGGCGGCCGCCATCGCGCCCATCCCGGCGCCGATCACCGCAATCCGTGCCATGCCTGCGACTTTATCGACCCCCACCGGCGATCCCGGCCACGGGCTGGGGATGAGCGCGCAGGGCTGAGTATCCGTACCTAGTGCATGAGATGAGTACGCGCACGGATGGGCTGCCACCTGCGCGAACGAGAGAGTGGAGACACGGAGAAGGGGCACGGCTCCGGCACCGGCGACACGGGGCGCCGGAACGGAGCGGCCCTCGGATCCGCTCCTTCCGCCGATCCGTCGGCGGAAGCGAGGCACGGGGGCTACCCGGGGGACGACCGAACGGGGGGTCCGACGGGGGCGTACGGGGGAGCAAGAGGGAAGCGCCGGTTCGAGGTGGCCCGCGGGGGACGCGGCCACGACGGACCGGCGCTTTTCCGTGCACGCGCGCGTGCGGCTACTGCCGGGGCACTGGCTCAGCCCTTCCCGCTGACCCGCCCCTGGAGCAGCCGGGACAGCGCCGCGTGGACGTCGTCCAGGGACCGCTCCGGCTGGAACGACTTCCAGTCCAGCGCGGCCACCAGCACCATGCCGACCAGCGCTGCCGCCGTCAGCTGCACGTCGATCTCCTCGCTGAACTCGCCGTTCGCCACGCCCTCGCGCAGCACGCCCTCCACGACGGCGACGGCCTCCTGCCGGACCACCATCAGCGTGGACTGCCAGGCCCGGTTGGTGCGCCACAGCTCGGCCACGTACAGCTGGGTGAAGGCCGGATAGCGGTCGATGAAGACCAGCCCGGCCCGGACCATGGCGTCCAGGGCGTCGACCCTGCTGCCGCCCTCGCGTGCCGTCCGCTCGGCCGCCTCGCGCAGGGACGCGGTGAGGAGGCCGACGCCGTGCCGCAGCAGTTCCTCGAAGAGAACCGACTTGCTCGCGAAGTTGTAGTAGACCGTGCCCTTCGCGACCCCGGCACGCTCGGCGATCTCGTCCACCGTGGTGGCGGAGAAGCCCTGTTCGGCGATGAGCGTGACGGCAGCCTCGTAGAGCTTCTGCCGGGTGGCCTCGCGGCGCGTGCTGCCACCCGACGTGGCGCTGCTGCTTTCCATGACGTCGATTCTCACAGGAACGGCGTCCGAAGGGGACACGAAAGGCGAGGTCACAGGCTCAGCTCGGGATGCAGCCGGTCCAGGGTCCACACCTGGTGGCGGCGGGCCGACAGGGCGGTGAGGGCGAGGGCGCCCGCGGTGAACGCCGTCAGCACGCCGCAGGCCAGCCACACCGGGCCGAGGCCACCGCCCGTGATGAGCCTGCGCAGAGCCTGCACGACGTAGCTCATCGGCAGGAAGGGGTGGATCGCGTTGAAGAAGCGGGGACTGGTCTGCACCGGGTAGGTACCGCCCGCGGAGGTCAGCTGGAGCATGAGCAGGGCGAGCACCAGGATCCGGCCGGCCGCGCCGAAGCGCGCGTTCAGCCACTGCACGATCGCCGCGAAGCAGGCCGCCACCAGGAACAGGAAGCCCACCGTCCCGGCCGCCCGGGTCATCTCCAGGCCGATCGCCCAGTGCAGGACGGACATCAGGGCGGCCGTCTGGAGCACCCCGATCGCGGCCACCGGCAGCCAGCCCGCCAGCGCGGTCCGCCAGGCGGACGAGCCGGCCCCGAGGGCACGCCGGTTGAGCGGCGGGATCAGCATGTACGCCACCATCGCGCCGACCCACAGGGACAGCGGGATGAAGTACGGGGCGAACCCGGTGCCGTAGTTCGGCGCGTGGTGCAGGTCCCCGGAGGCGAGCTGGACCGGGTCGGCCATGACCCCGGTGCGCTGGTCGCGGTCCCGCTTGTCGTAGTCGGGGATCTTCTTGGCCCCGTCGTGCAGGCCGCCGGCGAGCTTCCCGGAGCCGTCGACGAGCTTGTACATGCCGCCGCTGAGGGTCTCGGCGCCGGACTCGGCGGTACCGATGCCCGTGTCGAGCCTGGTCGCGCCGGTCCTGGCGGTGCCGAGCCCGGTGTGCAGCTTCCTCGCGCCCGCGGCGACTTTGCCCGCGCCCTCGTTCAGCTTGTTGACGCGGGACACGGCGTCGTCGAGGTCCTCGGAGAGGTGCGGGGCGCGATCGGCGAGCGCCTGGGCCTGCTTCTGGAGTGTGCCGAGGTTCGTGCGCAGCGTCTTCAGGTCGCCGTCCTGGTCGGCGACCAGCGTGTTGAGGTCGTCGGCGACCGCGGCCACGTCGGAGGCGGCCGTCTTCGCCTTCTTCAGGTCGGGGCAGACGTCGTCGGGCAGCAGCGCCGTCCCGCAGTGCGTCTTGTAGACCTCGTCCAGCGTGGTGGAGGCCGCGTGGGCGGCCTTGGCGGCGGCCGGTGCCGTCTTCACCAGGACGTCGAGGTTGTCGCGGACCGTCTTCGCCGAGTCGGCGACGAGCTGGGCGGTGTCCCCGATGGTCTTCTCGTTGGCTTTCACGAAGGGGCCGGCCTTCTCATAGACCCCGTTGACCTTGTCGGCGAGGGTCTGGGTGCCGTCGGCGACCTGCTGCGAGCCGTCCTGAAGGTCGCCCGCGCCCTTGTCGAGCTTGTTCAGGCCCTTGGCCAGCTTGCCGCTGCCGCTCTTGGCGTCCTTCAGCCCGTCGGCGAGGTCCTTGGAGCCCTTCTCCGCCTTCCCGATGCCCCCTTCGAGCTTGTCGGCGCCCTTGGCGGCCGTCTCCGTCTTGCCGTGGATGTCGGAGAAGGAGACGAAGATCCGGTCCAGGAACTGCCGGGAGGCCTTGGTGGACGCGGCCGTCCGTACCTCGCTGAACACCGTCCGGGATATCTGCCCGACGATGTAGTTGTTCGCGTCGTTCGTCCGTACCTGGAGCGCGCTCGTCTCGGGGGAGTGGCCCGAGCTGGAGGCGATGCGCCGGCTGAAGTCGGCCGGCATGGTCAGCGACAGGTAGTAGGTGCCGTCCTCGACGCCCCTGCGGGCCTCGGCGGCGCTCACCTCGTGCCATGCGAAGGTCCGGCTGTCGAGCAGTCCGTCGACGATGTCGTCGCCCGCCGCGATCTTCTTCCCGCTCGCGGTGGCCCCCTTGTCGTCGTTCACCAGGGCCACGGGGATGCGGTCGAGGCGGCCGTACGGGTCCCAGAAGGACCACAGGTACAGGGCGCCGTACAGCAGGGGCAGCACGAGGAGCGCGACCAGGGCGGCGCGGGGGAGCTTGCCCCGGCCGAAGCGCCTGAGCTCAAGCGCGGCCAGTTTCGGCGAGCGCATCGGCCGCCTCCTTCGCTTCGTCGTCGGTGGTTTCGTCGGCGGCGGCTTCCTCTTCGGAGGCTTCGTCGTCGGTCGCTTCGCCGTCCCGGGTCTCGGTGGACTTCTCGGGCCGGGTGGAGACGGTCACGGCGCCCTCGGGGGCCTCGGCGTACACCGCCACGACCGTCGTCCCGGCCGCCGCGACGGAGGCCAGGAGCGCGTGCGCCTCGGCCCGCTCCGCGTCGGAGAGCTTGAGGTCGGTGTCGTCCACGGCGAGCAGCCGCGGGTCGCCGACGAGGGCCAGGGCGACGGACAGGCGCAGCGCCTCCAGCCGCTCCAGATCCCGTACGGCCGTCCGGGCGCCCTTGGGCAGGGTGTCCGGGTCGAGCCCCGCGGCGGCCAGCGCGCTCTCGGTCCGCCGCCGGGCCTCGCCGGCACGTTCCGCCCGGGGCCGCAGCAGCCCGCGCAGGGAACCCCCGAAACGCCTTTGCAGCAGCGCCCGTTCGCGCAGGTGCTCGCCGACGGTGAGGGCCGGGTCGAGGTCGGTGACCCCGGCGACGTTGGCCAGGGCGCTGACCCGGCGCAGGGCGGACATCTGCTGGGGAAGTTTGAGCCCGCCGACGGTGGCCACTCCCTCCGTGGGCTTCATGCGTCCCGTGAGCGCGAGCAGCAGACACGTACGGCCGGAACCGGAGGGCCCCTCGACCGCGATCAGCGACCCGGGCTCCGCGTCCAGAAAGACGCCTCGGAAGACCCAGCCTCGGGGCCCGCGCAGCCCGAAGTCGCGGGCGGTGACGCCGAGGCCGTGGGCGCGGTCCGGCGTCGAGTCCGCTGTCGGGTCCGGTGCCGGGCTGTCCTGTGACGGGTCCATGGCTCCCGCCTTCCCCCTGAGAATGTTTTTGAACTGACTGGTCAGTGCAAAAACTAGCCCGAACCTTCGATCGAAGCAAAAGGCCAGGTCAGAACGGATTGTCAGTGCCATACCTCACGATGGGCACATACGGCACCTCGTAGCAGGGCGTGCCGTCACCCAGACGACAGGAGGTTCGTCATGGCCAACCCGTCCGCAGCCGCCGCCCGCCGGCGCCGCGCCACCGGCCCTGCCCCCTCACTGAACGGACCGGCGAGCGACGTGCACCCCGTGCTGCGCCGGTCCACGGCCCCGCCCGCCGCCCTCGACCTGCTCGCCCAGGCCCGCGCCGGACTCGAAGAAGCCGCCGTCCTCGAAACCCCCAACGAGCGCTATGCGACGGCCCACCTCGCCGCCCTGCGCACCGCCGCCGCCGTGCTCGCCGCACGCGGCCGCCCCGAGCCCTCACCCAGGCGCCGCGCCCGCATCCGCAGCGCCTGGGAAGTGCTCCCCGAGATAGCGCCCGAACTCACCGAGTGGAGCGCCCTGTTCGCCTCCGGCGCCGCCCGCCGTGCCCGGGCCGAGGCCGGTATCCAGGGTGCCGTGGGCAGCCGCGACGCCGACGACCTGATACGGGACGTGGCGATGTTCGTCCGCATCGTCGAGCGGATGCTGGTGCTCCAGCCGGTCCTGCCCCAGCCCCGCCAGGACACCGACGAGCCGGAGAGCCCGGCCGCCCCGCGCGAGATGCCGGACGCGGGCTGATGCGATGACCGCGAGCGGTACGGGAGGCAATAGGGTGGAAGGCGCCTGAAGCCTTCGCCGAGCCTTGCGTCCCCGAGGAGTCAACCGCCGTGTCGGACCCGATGCGCCCGCCCGTCTCCCACCAGCACCCTCAAACGGCGTCGCTGCGCTCCGACCCCTCTCGGCCTCGCGCCTCTCTCCGTACCGCCGTGGTCTGGGAGGTGCTCCAGGACGCCCTGGACCGCCGACTCAAGGCCACGGGCCGGGACTCGCTGGACGTCCTCGACACCGGCGGCGGCAGCGGCAACTTCGCGGTGCCCGTCGCCCGCCTCGGCCACCGCGTCACCGTCGTCGACCCCAGCCCGAACGCGCTGTTCGCGCTGGAGCGCCGGGCCGCCGAGGCCGGAGTCGCCGACCGGGTACGGGGGGTGCAGGGCGACGCGCACGGCCTGTTCGACGTGGTCGAGCGCGGCGGTTACGACGTGGTGCTGTGCCACGGCGTCCTGGAGTACGTGGACGACCCCGCTGAGGGCGTCCGCAACGCGGTGGCCGCGCTGCGCTCCGAGGGTGTCGTGAGCCTGCTCGCCGCCGGGCTCGGCGGCGCGGTGCTCGCCCGCGCCCTCGCGGGCCACTTCAAGGAGGCCAAACAGGCGCTGGAGAACCCCGACGGCCGCTGGGGCTCCGGCGACCCGGTGCCGCGCCGCTTCACCGCCGAACAGCTCACCGCGCTGGTGGAGGGCGCGGGCCTCGGAGTCGGCGCCGTGCACGGCGTCAGGGTCTTCGCCGACCTGGTCCCCGGCGTCCTCGTGGACACCGAGCCGGGCGCCCTCGACGCCCTGCTCAGCCTGGAGGCGGCGGCCGCCGAACTCCCGGCCTTCCACTCCGTGGCCACCCAGCTGCACGTCCTCGGCGAGAAGGCGGTGTCGCCGGGGGTGTGAACCGCCTGGTGTGCAACCAGGGGCACGCCGCTGATCAGGGCGTCGGCGGCGCATGGAGTACGCCACAGGCCCCCCGATCGAGGGGTTTGCGCCGTATGATCGAGGGAGACCGCTCGGCATGACGGGTCGGCTGCCGGGGAATGGAAGCCTCAGCGAGCCGGGTCCGTCAGGCCGGGTTCCGGTTGGCCAATTGGCGCAGAGGGGCGGGTTTCACGGGGGCGATTCCCTGCCTATCCTGAAGGGACCCCCGGGTCGCCCCGGCGACTGCACGATGAGGAGGACTCCGTGCCGCTCTCGGAGCACGAGCAGCGCATGCTCGAGCAGATGGAGCGAGCGCTGTACGCCGAAGATCCCAAGTTCGCGTCGGCGCTCGAGGCAAGCGGGCTGCGTACGTACACCCGGCGGCGGGTCTACCAGGCGGTCGCAGGCTTCCTCGTGGGTATCGCGCTCCTCATGGCCGGAATGGTCGCGCAGCAGATCTGGATCAGCGTGGTGGGCTTCCTCGTGATGCTCGGCTGCGCGGTGCTCGCCGTCACCGGCTGGCGCAAGGCCCCCAAGCCGGGCGAACAGCCCGCCGGGGCCCCGCAGGCCCGCCGGCAGGGACGGCAGAAGCGCTCCATGATGGACAGGATCGAGCAGCGCTGGCAGCGCCGCCGCGACGAGCAGGGCCACTAGCCTCCGGCGGTTCACCGACGTACATGTGAGGGGCGGCCACCTCCCGGTGGC